>NZ_CP054836.1:3494791-3812500 GCF_013358405.1 Oricola thermophila | reverse complement strand
TGTGGACCCGCTCCGCTTCGGCATCGACGATCCCGGACTGGCCGCCGGCCTCGGCCTGGCCGCGCCGGCGCGGATCATTCCGCAGAACATGTCGGTGGCCGCGCGCCGGAATGGCGGCGACGCTGACCATCCGGTCTTCGAGGAGGACCTGATCGAGGTCAACGCCAGAGAGGAGATCGCCGACGTGCTCGAGGCAACGGGCTACGGCCTGTCCTCCTCCATGGCCGAGGCCATCGAGACGCTGCTGAAGACAAGGACGCTGAAGCCGGGCTACGCGATCCGGCTGGGGCTGCAGAATGTGGGCGACCGCGAGGAGATCGTCCGCGCATCGGTCTATTACGGTTCCACCCACCAGCTCACCATCGCGCTCAACGACCGCCGCCAGTACGTTCCCGCGCCGGAACCGGTCGATCCGGGCATCATGACCGCGCGCGGCGGCGAGAACGCCGCGCCGGTGATCGTCAGTCGCGACCTGCCCTCCGTGTATGACGCGATCTACCGCTCGGTGCTGTCCTACGACCTGCCGGAGCGGATGGCGGCACAGATCGTGCGCATGGTCGCCGCCGATGTCGACTTCCGCTCCCCGGTCAGGCCGACGGACCGGCTTGAGCTGTTCTTCTCGGTGCCCGAGGACGATGCCGCCGCCGAGCAGGAGCGCGAGCTTCTTTTCGTCGAGGCGAATTTCGGCGGCACGACGCGCAGCTTCTACCGCTTCCGCGCCTCGGACGGCACGGTCGACTATTTCGACGAGGAGGGCCGCAGCGCCCGCCAGTTCCTGCTGCGCAAGCCGGTGCCCAACGGCGTGTTCCGCTCGCCCTTCGGCAAGCGGCGCCACCCGATCCTCGGCTACACGCGCATGCACTGGGGCGTCGACTGGGCGGCGCCGCGCGGCACGCCGATCATCGCGCCGGGCGACGGCACGGTCGTCAAGGCCGGCTGGTCGAACGGCTACGGCAAGCAGACCGTCATCCGCCATGCCAATGGCTACGAGACCTCGTACTCGCACCAGACGGCCTTCGCCAAGGGCATCAAGCCCGGCGTCAGGGTCCGCCAGGGCCAGGTCATCGGCTATGTCGGCTCGACCGGCCTGTCGACGGGACCGCACCTGCACTACGAGATGAAGGTCAACGGCACGCGGGTCGACCCGATGCGCGTGCGTCTGCCCAACGGCAAGGTGCTGGAAGGCGAGGACCTTGCCGCCTTCGAGCGCGAGCGCGACCGCATCAACGCCCTGCTCGGCAAGGACGACGGCACCGTGGTGGCCCGCGCCGACGGCTGACCCCTTCCCTCCGGGCACGAAAAAAAGCCGCCGGCGTTTCCGCGGGCGGCTTTTGCGTTGCGGAGGGCGCGTTACAGCGCCTTCTCCAGTTCGGGCAGGACGTCGAACAGGTCTGCGACGAGGCCGTAGTCGGCGACCTGGAAGATCGGCGCCTCCTCGTCCTTGTTGATGGCGACGATGACCTTGGAGTCCTTCATGCCGGCGAGATGCTGGATGGCACCCGAGATGCCGCAGGCGATGTAGAGTTCCGGGGCAACCACCTTGCCGGTCTGGCCCACCTGCCAGTCGTTCGGCGCGTAGCCTGCATCGACGGCGGCACGCGACGCGCCGACGGCAGCGCCCAGCTTGTCGGCGACGGGCAGGATCACCTCCTCGAACTTCTCCTTCGAGCCGAGCGCGCGGCCGCCGGAGATGATGATCTTCGCCGAGGTCAGTTCCGGGCGGTCGCTTTCGGCGATCCGGTTCTCCACGAAGGTCGACAGGCCCGGATCGGCCGCAGCCGGAACGGTCTCGACCGGTGCGGAGCCGCCCTCGCCCGCCGCGTTGAAGGATGCCGTGCGCACGGTGATCACCTTCTTGGCGTCGGTCGCCTGAACGGTCTGGATCGCGTTGCCGGCATAGGTCGGCCGCTTGAACGTGTCGGCGCCTTCCACGGCGATGATGTCGGAAACCTGCATCACGTCGAGAAGAGCGGCGACGCGCGGCATGTAGTTCTTGCCGTTGGTCGTCGCCGGGGCGATCAGCGTGTCGTAGCCATCGGCGAGCGACACGATCAGCGCCGCCATCGGCTCGGCCAGCTGCTCGGCGAGCGCGGCGTCGTCGGCCAGCAGCACCTTGGCCACGCCGTCCAGCTTCGCCGCTTCGTCGGCCGCGGGTTTGGCGTCCTTGCCGGCGACCAGCACGTGCACGTCGCCGCCGATTTCCTTCGCCGCCGTCAGGGCCTTGGCGGTCTGGTCGGACAGGGTTGCGTTGTCATGTTCGGCAATCAGAAGAATCGTCATGGTCTTTCTCCCATCCCTGTCCTTAAAGCACGCCGGCTTCGTTCTTGAGCTTGTCGACCAGCTCGGCGACATCGGCGACCTTCACCCCGGCCTTGCGGCCCTCCGGCTCCTCGGTCTTCAGCACTTTCAGCCGTGGCGCGGTGTCGACGCCGTAGTCGGACGGCGCCTTCTCGTCGAGCGGCTTCTTCTTGGCCTTCATGATGTTGGGCAGCGAGGCGTAGCGCGGCTGGTTGAGGCGCAGGTCGGTGGTCACGATGGCCGGCATCTTCAGCTCGACCGTCTGCAGTCCGCCGTCGATCTCGCGCGTCACCTTTGCCGCGTCGCCGGCGATCTCCACCTTGGAGGCGAATGTGCCCTGGCTCCAGCCGAGCAGCGCGGCCAGCATCTGTCCCGTCTGGTTGGCATCGTCGTCGATTGCCTGCTTGCCGAGGATGACCAGCCCCGGCTGCTCCTCCTCGACCACGCCCTTGAGGATCTTGGCCACGGCCAGCGGCTCGACGATGTCGTCGGTCTTGACCAGGATGCCGCGGTCGGCGCCCATGGCCAGCGCGGTGCGGATCGTCTCCTGCGCCTGTGCCGGGCCGATGGAGACGGCGACGATCTCGGTCGCCGTTCCGGCTTCCTTCAGGCGGATCGCCTCCTCGACGGCGATCTCGTCGAACGGGTTCATGCTCATCTTGACGTTCGCCAGTTCGACGCCCGAACCGTCAGCCTTCACGCGGACCTTCACGTTGTAGTCGATCACGCGCTTGACCGGCACCAATACCTTCATCGCAGCTGTCTCCCATTTCTCTGCCCCACCCTTAGGCGGACGGCGATCGCGCTTCTTGCGCAAACTCGACATTTCCCGTCGGGGGGTGAATGCCGTTTAATTCGCGGTCCGACAAGCCGGAAAGCCCGCGCCGCGTCAATTTTTCCGGATGCAATAATTGACGTATACGTAAGCGTCAATAGCGAGGACGGCGCCCGGCCCTCAACCGCGCCCCCAGGGCATCGGCTTCGCATCCTCCCCGTCCGCCGGCCTTTCGGGCCGTCCTTCGCGGATTTCCACGGCCTTCGGCAGGACGATGTCGCGGTCGAACAGCGGCACCCCGCGCCGCCGCATGACGACGACGAGCACCGCGCCGGCGACGAATCCGCCGACATGCGCCGCCCATGAAACGCCGTCGTCGGCATCCAGGAGGACGTTGGCCAGCTGGAAGGCGATCCAGAGCAGCAGCGGGATCGCCGCCGGCAGGCGCAGCGGGATCCGCCCGAAGGCGAGCACCCAGATCCGCACCTTCGGATGCAGGATCAGGTAGGCGCCGATGATGCCGGAAATCGCGCCGGAGGCGCCGATCAGCGGAGCCGTCGAATCCGGGACCAGGAAGCCGTGCGCCAGCGCCCCGGCCACGGCGCAGGCCAGGTAGAAGACGAGAAACCGGACATGGCCGAGCGCGTCCTCGACATTGTCGCCGAACACCCACAGGAACAGCATGTTCGAGGCCAGGTGCATGAAGCTGCCGTGCAGGAAGGCATAGGAAACCAGCGACAGCTCCTCGGGAATGATGACGCGGCCGGGCGGCAGCTCGACGATGTCGTTCACGACGGCGGGAATGTAGCCGAATGAGAACACCGCCGCCTCGTAGGCCCCCGACACCAGGTCGAGATTGACCGCGAGATAGACGGCCACGTTCACGCCGATCAGGGCGAGCGTCACATATTGCGCCTTGATGTGTTTCAGGCTGTTGGCGTCATGCAGGGGAATGAACATGCCCGGATATATCCTCCCCTTCCCGGTCGCCGCTCAGCGGTTTTCGCCGGGCACCCAGAGAACGTCCCTGGCACCGTTGTCGTTGACCGCCCGCGACGCGACGAACAGGAAGTCCGAGACCCGGTTCACGTATTTCAGCGCGTCCGGGTTGACGCGCTCGCCCGGCCTCTCCGCCAGTTCCACCATCAGCCTTTCGGCCCGCCGCGACACGGTTCGCGCGAGATGCAGGGCGGCGGCGGCCGGCGATCCGCCCGGCAGCACGAAGGAGCGCAGGGGCGAGAGATTCGCGTTGAGCCTGTCGATGTCGGCCTCGAGCCGCTCGACCTGGCCCGCCGTGATCCGCAGCGGCTCGTGCGCGGGCGGCTGGTCCGTTTCCGGGGTGGCGAGGTCCGCGCCGAGATCGAACAGGTCGTTCTGGATGCGCGCCAGCATGGCATCGATCTCCGGATGCGCGGTGCCCGTGTGCACGCGCGCCATGCCGATACAGGCATTGGCCTCGTCGACAGTCCCGTAGGCGGCGACGCGCAGGTCGTGCTTGGGGCGCCGCTCGCCGCTCCCCAGCGCCGTCGTGCCGTCGTCGCCCGTCCTGGTGTAGATCTTGTTGAGCACGACCATGGCGTTCTCCTAGCCGGCGCCGGCCGAGCGCGCGAAATAGATTCCGATCACGATCACCACCACGGCGATGAACTGCAGGAAGACGCGCAGCTGCATCATCTTGTTGGAGAAGTTGGCATCGCCCTGCCGCATCAGGTTGCGCAGGCCGACGAACAGCACGGCGACCACGGCCACCATGATGACGAGAGCGATGTAGAAGAGCGCGCCAGACATGTTTCTCCGTTTCGCCGGGTCTCTTCCCGGCTGTCCCTCGGGCTAGGTCCGTGCCGCGACGATCCGGTAGAAGAGCCCGGCCGGCAGCAGCCATTTTCCCGCGACACCCAGCCGCGCCTGCGGCGTCACGAGGTAGTGCGGTCTTGGCTTAGCCGCCTTCAGCGCGTGCCGCAAGCGCCGGTAGACCCATCCGGCCGCCCGGCCGCCGTCGTCCGGCGTGCCGCCGGCCTCCAGCTCGGCCAGCCGCTTCTCGTAGGCCGCGCGATGCACGCTCGCCTCGATGTCGATATATTTGTGCGCGTAGGCCAGGGCGTTCTGCGCGATCTTCGATGGCACCGGCCCCGGCTCGATGAGGGACATGTGGACCCCGCTTCCCTCGAGTTCCATCCGCGCGGTCAGCATCAGGCCTTCCAGCGCGTGCTTCGACGCCACATAGGCGCCGCGGACCGGCGCCGGGACGAGTCCCAGGATCGACGACACGTGCACGATGCGTCCGCCGCCCTGCCCGCGCATGACCGGCACCGCCAGCCGCGTCAGCTCGTGCCAGCCGAAGAAGTTCGCCTCGAACTGCTCGCGCAGCGCGTCGGTGGGCAGGTCTTCCACCGCGCCGGGCTGGCTGTAGGCGCCGTTGTTGACCAGCGCGTCGAGCCGACCGCCGGTTTCCGCCATCACGGCCGCGAAGGCCGCGCGGATCGAGTCCGGCTCCCGGTAGTCGAGATGGAGCGCGGCCGCCATGCCCTCGTCGCGGAGCCGTCCCAGGTCCTCCGGCTTGCGCGCGGTCGCGAAGACGCGGTATCCGTCGTCGCGCAGCCGCAGGGCGCAATGACGGCCGATTCCGCTGGAACATCCCGTGATGAGAACGGAAGGATTGTGTGTCATTCTGGTCCGGCGCGAATCTCTTTTCCAGGAGGGCTTTCCCATATTCCGATTCACAAGGCAACGCGCCGGCTGACCGCATGCTGAGACAATACGTGATCGCGAAGCGGATCCTCCGCGACGCATTCGGCCACTTCAACGCGACCGACGGCTGGGCGCTGGCCAGCCATGTCGCCCTGTCCACGCTGCTGGCGATCTTTCCGTTCCTGATCTTCGCCACCACCCTGGCCGGCTTTCTCGGTGCCGAGCGTTTCGCCGACACCGCCGTCCATCTTGTCTTCGACACGTGGCCGGAGCGCATCGCCGAGCCGATCGCCCGCGAGGTCATGAACGTTCTCACCGTGCAGCGCGGCGGCCTGCTGACCATATCGGTCGCCGCGGCGGCCTTCTTCGCCTCCAACGGCGTGGAGGCGCTGCGCGTCGCGCTCAACCGCGCCTACCGTGTGGAGGAGAGCCGCTCGCTGATCCGCATCCGCGTCCAGAGCCTCGTCTTCGTGGTCATCGCGACCTTCGGCTTCATGGCGATCAGCTTCCTGCTCGTCCTCGCCCCCCTCGCCTACCGCATTGCCGAGAAATGGGTGCCCGGCCTGGAGACGCTGTCCCTTTCGATCGCCTTCTGGCGGTTCGCGATCGCGCTTTTCGTTCTCGTCGCGGGCCTGTTCGTCGCCCACAAGTGGCTTCCCGACGGAAGGCGCAGCTTCGCCTCGCTGGTCCCCGGCATCGCCCTGACGATCGTCGCCTGGGTGCTCGGCGCCATGCTTTTCGCCACCTATCTGGAGAGCTTCGCCGCCTATGTGACGACCTATGCCGGCCTCGCCTCGATCATGATCGCTCTGGTCTTCCTCTACATCATCGCCGCGATCTTCATTCTCGGCGCCGAGATCAACGCCGCGATCATCCGCTTCCGCGAGGCCCGATCCTTCATTTCCCGCCCGCCGGATGGTCCCGGGGAGGGGTTAGGCGGGAATCAACGTTAATGCTGCAATTTTAGCGATCCGGCTAAGCGCCGTTTAACACCTCGTCCATTTATTTACGAAACGTGAACGCAGCAATTGGGTGGAGGTTAACATGCTGACCAGCATGGATACCGTTTCGCTGCTCGTCCTCGGTCTCGCGATCGCGGCGGGCGCGTATTTCATTGCAGCGGCCATGGACGGGGTGATGGGACCGGACGGCTTCGGCACGGTCCCGAACATGGTCATACTGATCGCCGGCTCCTTCCTTGGCCTCTATGCGACGGAGTACCTGCATCTTCCGGCCTATTCGACCACCTCGCAGGCGGTCGTGGGCGTCAGCGGGGCATTCTCATGCCTCGCGTTCCTCGCGGTACTGAAATCGCTGGCAAACCGCTTCGGCTACTGAGCGGCAACGCGCGCCACGCGCCCGCGGTCAACCCGCCGGGCGCGTGGCGGATCCCCGGTCGGCCAGTCCGATCGTCCTCCTGATGTCTCCCGGCGTGAAGCCGGCCTCGCGCAGCGATCTCAGGCTGGTGTCGCGCCTGCTCTTCGACAGTTTCCTTCCGTCGTCGCCCAGCACCAGGTCGTGATGCACATAGTTCGGTCGCGGCAGGCCGAGCAGTTCCTGCAGCACCACGTGCACCGATGTGGAATGGAAAAGATCGCGCCCGCGCACGACGTGGGTCACGCCCTGCAGCGCATCGTCGATCACCACGGAAAGATGGTAGCTCGTCGGCGTGTCGCGCCGCGCCAGCACCACGTCGCCCCAGGCCGCCGGGTCGGCTTCCACCGGCCCGGTCTCCCCGCCGGGGCCGGCGCCGCCCTCCTGCCAGTATTGCGGCATGCCGATCCGCGCGATCGCCTGTTCCATGTCGAGGCGCAGCAGGTGCGGTTCCGCCGGGTCGCCGGTCTCGTCGCGGCTGCCGGGAAAGAGCGGCGCGCCGTCGGGATCGCGCGGCCATGAGCCCAGCTCCTCCTCCCTGGCCTCGACCAGCCGGCGGATTTCCGACCGGCTCAGCCACGACCGGTAGACCAGCCCCTCCGCCTCCAGCGCCTCCAGCGCAGCGCGGTAGTCGTCGAAATGCTCCGATTGCCGCCTGACCGGCCCGTCCCACTCGATGCCGAGCCACTCGAGATCCTCCAGGATGCCCCGCTCCAGCTCTGGCGAACATCGCTCGGTGTCGATATCCTCCATGCGCAGCAGGAACCTTCCGCCGGTCTCGCGCGCCAGCTCGAAATTGACGATCGCCGAATAGGCGTGACCGAGATGCAGCGCCCCGTTCGGACTGGGGGCGAAACGGAAGACGGCCTGGCTGTCGGTCATGGAAACGCTCATCGGATGAATCGCGATACAGGTAGAAGGCCGGACGGCGCCGCGCAACCGGCAGGCCCCATCGAGACGCCCGGCGACATCGCGCGCGGCCTTGCCTGGCTGCGCGAGGCCGATCCGCGCCTCGGTCCCGTGATCGAGTCCGCGGGCGAGGTGCCGCTGCGCCGCTCCGCCCCGGGCTTTGCCGGCCTCGCCTCCATCGTCGTCGCCCAGCAGGTCTCGCGGCAGAGCGCCGACGCCATCTGGGGGCGCCTCGTCGCCCTGGTCGATCCGCTGGAGCCGGCCGCCTTCCTCGCCGGGGGCGAGGCGGCCTGGCGCGAGGCCGGCCTGTCGCGGCCGAAGCAGCGCACCCTCGTCGCGGTCAGCGAGGCCATGCTGGAAGGCCGTCTCGACCTTGAGGCGCTGAGCCGGGTCGACGGCGAAGCGGCGCTGGCCGCCATGACCGCCATCCACGGCATCGGCCCGTGGACGGCGGAGGTCTGGCTCCTCTTCGCCGCCGGCCATCCGGACATCTTTCCCGCCGGCGATGTCGCGCTGCAGGCGGCCGTGGCGGACGCCTTCGCCCTGCCGCGCCGCCCGGCCGCCCGCCAGCTGCGCGAAATGGCCGAATCATGGGCGCCCTGGCGGGGCGTTGCGGCCCGCCTTTTCTGGGCCTTCTACGCCGAAAGGCGCGGACATGCCGCAGCACCCCGCTGATAATTCACGTCCAAATACTTGAAAATGCGGAATGTTTTTTCAGGCGTCATATTAAAACGCAGCGCTTCACAATGATGTCACATCGCGCTTACTATAAGACGGAAAGTCAAATCGTGAAGCGAAGAGGTGAACCTTGACGATCGCGGTTTCGCCGGACAGTCTTCCGGCACTCGTGCTGAATGCGGACTACCGCCCGCTGAGCTACTATCCCTTGTCGCTATGGTCCTGGCAGGACGCGATCAAGGCGGTTTTTCTTGACCGCGTGAACATCGTCGCCGAATACGACCACGAGGTCTCCTCGCCCTCCTTCGCGATGAAGATTCCGAGCGTCGTCAGCCTCAAGGATTATGTGAAGCCGGCCACCTATCCGGCCTTCACCCGCTTCAATGTCTTCCTGCGCGACAAGTTCCAGTGCCAGTATTGCGGTTCGACGGAGGATCTCACCTTCGACCACCTGGTCCCGCGTCGTTTCGGCGGGCAGACGACGTGGGACAATATCGTCACGGCCTGCTCGCCCTGCAATCTGAGGAAGGGCGGCAAGATGCCCGACGAGGCGGGCATGAAACCCTTCCAGGCGCCCTACCATCCCACGGTTCACGACCTGCACAACAACGGGCGAAGTTTTCCGCCCAACCACCTGCACGAAAGCTGGATGGATTATCTCTACTGGGATGTCGAGCTGGAGCCCTGATCGGGATCTCCGGCTTTGTTGTTTGTGGGGGCGGCCTCAGTCCCGCGCCAGCACCGCCTTCCAGGCGACGGCCGCCAGCGTCAGGCTCGCCAGCACATTCCACCCCGCAAACGACAGTCCGAGGAAGCGCCCCGCCGCCTCGTCGCAGGAGGGCGGCGTCACCGAGTCGAGCGCGCCCAGCAGGCCGCCCGCATCGGTGGTGATCCCGGAGGTTGCCGCGGCGCCGCAATCGTTGGGCCCTGCCCACCAGTGCCATTCCGCGCCCGCGTGGTAGGTGGCGAGGATGACGCCGTAGGTCATCAGCAGGGCGACGATCGCCAGCATGCCGCGCGTCATGCATCCCCGCCAGCCGAGCGCCGCGCCCGCCGCCGCCAGCAGCGCCGCCGGAACCCCTGCATAGTAAGGCACGCGCTCTTCCAGGCACAGCTTGCACGGGATGAAGCCGCCGAGATGCTCGAAGCCCAGCGCCGTGCCGACGACCGCGGCCATGGCGAAGGCGAGGAACAGGGCCGAAACCAGCTGGAGGCGGGATGTTGCTGTCTGGCTCATGGGGAAACTCCGGATGATGCGAATGCGGCTCACCTAGCGCAGCTCCAGCGCCTCGACAAACCGCCGGCACGAAATTTTTTCTAACCGGCGGCAAACCGCATTTTCAGCCACTCGATCAGGAAGTAGAGCAGCGCCGGCCCGCCGATCGCGAGCATCAGCACCCAGAGGAGCCCGATGAGAACGCCCAGCACGACGAATATGCCGTCGCGCTCGATCACCCCGGCCGCCGCGATGGCCACGCCGATACCCGGCACGGTGTTGGTCAGCGGAAGGGGCAGGAGGATCGACAGGCAGGGCACGATCAGCACCGCGCCAAGCACCCTCAGCCCGCCATCGCCGGTCAGCCCGGCCAGCCGCGGATGCGCCAGCCGCTCCAGCCAGCCGGCATAGCGCTTCGTGCGCGCAGTCACCTCGAGCAACCCCTTCACGGGCATTCTCCGCCTGCGCAGCGTTTCCGGCAGCCACGGCGCGCGCCGCCCCTGCGCCATCTGCGCGGCGAGGAAGACCATCGGCAGGGCGACGATCTGCGGCAGCAGATAGACGAAGGGCAGGCAGCAGGGCAGCGCCAGCAGCAGCATCAGCAGGCCGAAGGCGCGCTCCTCCATGGCGTCGGACAGCGCGCCGAGGCTGATGTCGCCATTGTCGTCGCTGTCCGCCTGCTTCAGGATCTGTTCGATCTTGGCAAGCGCCCCGCGCGGCGCGGCCTTCATCGCCATCTCGTCATGGTCTGTCACGGCCTGTCCCCTTGGCTGTCCGCTTCGTAGTAGCGCGATAACCCGAAAGCGGCGCGAATGAAATGCCGGGCGTGCGGTCCGGCGCCTTTCGCCTTGACGCGAACCGGCCGCGCCAATAAAGCTCGCACCCGTTCGGCGTTGCCTCTGTGGCGGAATTGGTAGACGCGCTCGACTCAAAATCGAGTTCCGCAAGGAGTGCCGGTTCGACTCCGGCCAGAGGCACCAGCTTTCCATTATCGTTAACACCATAACATATTGTTTTTAAATAGGAATATTTGACGAACCGGAAGCTTCGCATTTCCGGTGCCCGCGAAATCGCTTGATTTCGGGCAACAAAACGGGCAACAAACCGCCCTCATGAGGCGGGAAAAATCCCCTGACAGGTATCTACAAAAGCGATCCGACGGCGGATTTCGCTATGTCCGGCGCGTGCCCGGTCATGCACTTTCGGCGTTGCGGAGGGTCTATCCCGATTATCCGGGCACGATCCGGCGGTCGCTCAAAACGGCCGATCTTGCCGAGGCGCGCGCCCGGCGCGACGCGATGGAGGCGGCCGACGACGAGCAATGGCAACGCATCGCGTCCGGCGACGTCGGCGGCGATATCCATGCACGGGCGATCGAGCGCGCACTCTCGCTGCGGATCGAATATCGGTCGGTGGCCGACCTGGCGGCGTCGGCAAGCGTCGAGGAACTGATATCGCGGATTCGCGTGGCGGCCGCCTCTCCCGACAGGCTAACGGGCGCCGCCGTTTTTGGCGCGGCCGGCGAGGCGGAAACCTCGATCGACGATGCCTTCGACGTGTTCGAAAACGTGATCCGGCGCGCAGACCTGGCGCGCAAATCCGATCTGCAGCGCACGAAATGGCGGCAACTGAAGCGGCGCGGAATAGAGAATTTCAAGCGCGTCGTCGGAGACATTCCGATCGAGAAGATTGGCCGTGACGAGGCGCGCAAGTTCCATGAATGGTGGCTCGGCCGTATTGCGCCCGACGATCCGAAGGTCCGGCCGCTGTCGGCCTCGGCGGGCAACAAGGATCTGGACACGATGCGCTCGCTTCTCGGCGAATATTTCGCCTATGTCGGCCGCGACGTTCCGAACCCGTTTCGCGGCATGCGCTTCAATGATCGCATCGTGCGGACGCGACCGGCCTTTTCCGAGGCGTGGATCCGGCAGCGTATCCTCGCGCCGGGCGCGCTCGACGCCATGAATGACGACGCCCGCCGGGCGGTGCTTGCGCTGATAAACACGGGCGCGCGGCCGTCGGAGATCATCAATCTCGAGCCCGATGCAATCGTCCTCGACGCCGACATTCCCCATGTCGATATTCGCGAGACCGAAAACCGGGAACTGAAGGCAAGGGCAACGGCGCGACGCATCCCGCTCGTCGGCGTATCCCTCGAGGCGTTGCGGGAGGCCAAGGCGGCCGGCGGCTTCCCGCGCTATCGCGACCGGGACAACCTGTCGGCGGCGGTCAACAAGTATTTTCGCGATCACGGCTTGATGGAAAGCGACCGGCACACGCTCTATTCAATGCGCCATGCGTTCGAGGCGCGCCTGAAGCTGGCGAATGTCGACGAGGAACTGCGGCGCTACCTCATGGGGCACGCGATCAGCCGGCCGAAATACGGCTACAGCGACGCGCTGACATGGGCAGTCGAGGCAGTTCGGAAGGTGGCGCTGTAGCCCGGCCCGTCAGCCGCGCCTTGTCAGGGACGGGCAAAACCATCGGCCGGTTTCCGGGCATTGCATGAAATGCCCCATGTCCCGCAATGTTATCATGATCGAGTAGTCGCGCGGATCCAGAAGCCGCGCGAAGGGCTCAAGGGCCGTCGGTCGCATTTCCTCTACGAATTCGGATATCTCGCGCTTGCGCGCCGCCCATTCGTCGATTGTGTAGTCGCGCAGCGAAGACTCGGCGCGACGGGCCGGACGGGGTTCCGGCGTATCAAGGCCGGCAAGGATGTCGAGTTGACGCATATCTCTATGGTTCGGGTTGTGTATATTCCGGGTCGAACGTGATCGGGCGGGCCAGAACCATTCGCTGAAGGTCGTGGAGCTTGTGGCGGAATTCGTCGGTTTCTTCGCGATGCACCGGCGGTAGCTGGAGAAACGCATTCCAGGCTGACGACAGGTGATCCAGAACGTCTTGTTCCCGAGCAGTGATATCGCGCGCCATCGTCTCGGTCCCTTATTTTGTAGACGCCTCAATGAAGATCATTGCGTCGCGCATGGCATCCTGCCAACGCCTGCGTCGGCCGATTTTCATATCGACCTCGATTTCTGACGTTTTGCCGCGCAGAAACCATTCGCCGCCGTCGATCTCCATCTCGAATTCGCCGTCGCCGAAGTGGATCGTATGCCTGATATTTGGAACATCGGTCGTGATCTCCAATTTGTGCTCGGCCATCGCCTCGTCCCTTATTGTGCAGCTAGTAGCAGGCCAAGAAACAGGCCGGCGACGATTATCGAAAGAATGAAGATCGCAGCGAGCATCGGGCTACCTTCTCTGATAATGCGCTCCGATGGTGGCGGCGGAGGGGGCGGATATGAATCATCGCGCATGCCAATGTCCCTTTCTATGCAGCCTTGGAGACCCGGAAGTACGGTGACTTCACGTTTGCTAATTCAGCGATTTCGCGCTCACATGCAGCCATCGCCGCTTCGGCGCTGTTGAACATCCGAATGCCGCCTTTTTCTCCGCGCAGCATCATGCCGAAAGGAGACGCGACCCAACGCCGACCGTGAAGCCAGACTTTAGCGCCGCTCTCGCTCTGCCGATATTCGCTAACCGTGCCGTTTGGATACTTGCTTGATTGTTCCCAAGCCATGCTCGTGTCCCTCATTCTTCAGGTTGCCTAAACAGTCACCCGGCACGGTGACGGCGGAGATCTGCGTCGGCTCGATCGACGGGCCAAGGCGGCGTCGATACGTGCGTCAACATCGACCAGTCGCTCGCGTTCCCGCTCGAGCCGTTCGAAAATCGGGAGATACTCCATGCCCTGCTCGCCATGCGCGCGCATGAGCGCGGCAAGGTCGGCCAAGGCCTCGTCAATCTCCTCGATCGTCACCGGCCCGCGTGGTTTCATTTGCGCCAGTTCCCGCGCCGTTGCGGCTTGCGTCCGTTGCGACGTCGGCAGTTCTCGCTCGCAGTCACGATGTCCATGTGAGTCCACTCGAGGCACCGGCGGTTGCCGCATTCATGGTCGATCTGCTTTTTCCCCGGTATGTAGCCGAGGAAGTGATTTGCGATGACCAGGTGCACGGCGACCGTCTGGCCGTCGAGCGACATGCGCGGATATCCGCCTCCCCGTCCGTCGCCCGAATCCGGCCCTTGCCATTCGAGGCAGCCGATTTCCTGTCCCGGCTGCCGCGGCCTGCGGACGCAACGCGCAAGGATCTTTTGCAGGATCGCGTTGCGGCGATCGGCCAGTTTCGCGCGATCCCGCATCATTGGCGGCTCGTCGACTCTGCCAGTCGGGCAATCCTGCGAAGGCGAGCCAGTTCAAGTATGACCCGATCTTCCGACAGGCGTCCGCGAAAGCTGGCGGATGCGGGTTTGCCGCTCGGCGCGACATAGGTTGCGCGGGTGACGAACCCGGCGGGCGTTTCCGTTATCCATACATGCATGGTCGGATCCCCGCCCTAGAACGGAATTTCGTCATCCATGTCGCGCACGAAATCGGTTCCGCCGCGTTGTTCCATGTGCTGGCGCGTGCGCTCCTCGATCCGGCTGCGCTCGTCGTCGCGGCCGGATGCCGCGCCGTAGCTTTCGCGTCCATAGGCGCGGGCCTGGCTTTCCGCCCTGTCCTGCCCGCCGCCGCCGGGCTGGCCGAGCATGGTCAGCGTGCCGTCGAATTTCTGCAGAACGATCTCGGTCGCATAGCGATCGTGGCCGGACTGGTCCTGCCATTTGCGCGTCTGGATCTTGCCCTCGACATAGACCTTCGCGCCTTTTTTCAGGTAGTCCTCGGCGACCTTGGCGATATGCTCGTTGAAGATGACGACGCGATGCCACTCGGTGCGCTCGCGCTTTTCGCCTGTCGTCTTGTCCCGCCACGTTTCCGACGTTGCGATCGACAGGTTGACGACCGGATCGCCCGAATTCAGGCGGCGAATCTCGGGATCGGCGCCGAGATTGCCGATCAGCATGACCTTGTTAAGCGAACCGCTCATGTGCTTGACCTTTCTCGTTGCGGTTGATTTCGCGCGCCGGCTCGGCGCGGCGTTTCAGGAATTCGCAATTCGCGGCGACGAGCGCCTGCGCCGGATGCGGCGATACGGAATTCCCGCATTTGTGAACCTGGTGAGTCTTCGGGATCGGCTTGCCGTCGATGCCGCGGTCGATCACGTAATCGTCGGGGAAACCCTGCGCGCGGAACAGTTCGCGCGGGGTCAGCATGCGCATTCCGATATCGACGATCACGTAATCCGTCCCGCCGATCTCCACCGTGACGAGTCCGAACCGGTCGCGCGTGGTGACGGAATGGCAGGGCTCGTCGACGCCCTGGCCGATGCCGGCGCCGTAATACTTCACCATGAAGGACGCGACGAGGGCGGCGTGCGTTCCGCCTGCGCAAACGGTCGGAAGCGGCTCGCCGGGCGAGCCGTCACGGCGGTCGCTGCCCTTCATCGAAAGCATGTGCGCCGCGACGACCGTCTGTTGCGTACCGCGCGTGGTGATCGTCGACAGCGGTGCGCGTGCCGGGCGGCCGACCATGTCGGAATTGTGCTGCGCGAGGAACGCCGCGACGACCTGGTTCTGGTCCTTCGGGCTTGCGGCGATCGTATGGATCGGCGCCGTCGCCGGCCGCGTCGAACCGCCATGCTGCGCGGCCGATATGATCGGCACGACAAGCGCCTTTTCCGGCGACGCGGTGACGGTGCCGATCGGCTCGCCGAGCGGGTAATCGCGTTTGCCGCCGGAATAGCCGTGCGCGACGGAAACAAGGAACGGATCGACCGCGTCGAGAACGTATCGTTTCACGCCCTGTGCAATGCGCTTCATCGTCGCCGGCGCCAGCGGGCGCACGGCGCGCACGCCGTGCTTGCGCATGATCTCCTCCGACGTGTCGAAGATCGAGGGACACGGGACCGACCAGTCGATGATTTCGGCAGCCGTGCGATACGGCTTCAGTTTTCCGGCGAGGACACGCGGATCGTCGGGCGCGCCATGTGTCGGCTTCGGCCAGACGATCGGCTTCCCGTCGCACCGCATGACGATGAACAGGCGCTTGCGGATCGTCGGCGCGCCGTAATCGCATGCGCGCAGTTCGCGCATTTCGATGCGATAGCCGTGCTGCCTAAGCTGCCGTTTCCATGCGTCGAAATCCTCCCATGTGCGGAACTCCTCGACGTTTTCCATGATGATGACGCGCGGCTTTTTTCGCTTCAGTTGCCAGACGAACTTGACGATCGTCCAGGCAAGACCGCGCACCGAAACCGATGTCGGGGCGCCGCCGCGGGCCTTGGAAAAATGACGGCAATCCGGCGAGGCCCATAGCAGGCCGATCGGCCGCCCGCGCGCATATCTGTCGAGGTCGACCTGCCAGACATTTTCCGGCAGGTGATCGCATTCGGGGTGGTTCGCCGCGTGCATGGCGAGGGCCACCGGATCATGATTGATGGCGACGTCCGGCGACCGGCCGAGCGCCATTTCGATTCCCGTCGATGCGCCGCCGCCGCCGGCAAAGCTGTCGACGATCAGGTAATCATCCATCATCGCCGCGCCTCCTGGCGTCCGCGCGGGCGCCTTCCTTGGCAAGATGCAACGTCCGGCAAACGGCGTCCTCGCGTACATTCAGAAGGTCGGCGATTTCTTTCGTGTTGAATTGGCCACCTGCCCAAAGAACGATCGCCGCGACCGCGTGATTGCCAGTCAGGTATCCGGTGCCGGTCATCGCCGCGCCCCATTGTCGCGCTGCAGGACGCGCAGTCCGGCTTCCCGCTGTCTGTCGACGGCTGTCTGCCAGTCGCTACCGGATCGCGCGCCGCGCTTGCGCATTGCTGCGACCGCCTCGTCGAACCTTTTTTGTGCGGCATTCAGCCGGTTGATCCGGTCGCAGGCCATGCGGTTTGCCTCGGCCTTGGCGATTTCTGCCTCCTCGACGGCTGCGATCGCTTCCTCGAGGTCGATCTGCGCCGATTTCAGGTCCGGCGCTCCCGTGGTCTTGTCAGCCATGTCATTTGACCTCCTCACCTGATCCGCATGGGCATGACGACGGCGAGGAAATCCTCGTCGTTCGGGTTCTCGATCCGCATTGGCGACCCGGCATCGGCGGCGTCGATGATCGCGACCTCGGCGCCGCGGTCCTTCATCGTCGCCAGTGTCGCGCGCAGATATTTTCCGTTGACTCCGCGCGCTCCCCATGCGCCGGCGAATTCGGCCGGCACGGCGTCGGCTGCCTCCGACCGGTCGCCCTGGACGGCGATCGTCATGACGTCGCCATCCTCGGCAAGCTTCAGGCCGGATCTTTCCTTGTTGTCGTCGCTGGCCGCCTGCACCTTCAGCACGCGGTCG
Source organism: Oricola thermophila (assembly GCF_013358405.1). Taxonomy (NCBI): domain Bacteria; kingdom Pseudomonadati; phylum Pseudomonadota; class Alphaproteobacteria; order Hyphomicrobiales; family Ahrensiaceae; genus Oricola; species Oricola thermophila. The sequence goes on along the minus strand of NZ_CP054836.1, from coordinate 3,795,287 downwards.
AGCGCGGCGATCATCTCGGCAAGATCGAATGTCGCGGTGATTTCACGCGCCTTCGGGATAACGCGCCGCCACTCTGGATAGGTCGCGTCGATCAGCTTCGACACGATCCGCTCGTCGCCGGCCTCGGCCGCGATCAGCCGGTCGCCGATCTGCAGCGTTACCGGCGCGTCGCCGGCCTTGGCGGCGAGGCGCCGGATCTCGGCGACGGCCTTGTTCGGCACGATGATTCCGTCCCTGGCAAAGCCGTTCGTCGCGAAGCCTTCCGGCGCCTCGATCGAGGTCGTGTGCAGCCGGTGCCCGTCCGTCGCGGCGACGACAAGCCGCCCGTCTGCAACCTGCAGGTTGATGCCCTCGAGATAGTATCGCGTCTCGTCCTTGAGCGGGGCGGCCGGGGCGACGGCCGCGATCAGCCCGGCAAGCGCATTGCCCTCGATTTCCGCCGCGCCGTCGAATGCCTGTTGCAGCCGCGGGAAATCCCCGCCCGGCAGGATCTGCGACTGGAAGCGGGACCGGCCGGCGCGCGCGCAAACCGTCTGTTCGTCGATCGCGAATTTCACTTCCGCGCGGTTCACGGATCCCGCCGCCTCGACGATGTAGGGTGGCACGCAGGCGGCCGGCATGGCGTCGAAGCCGTCGCCCGGCTCGACCTTCACGGTCAGCGAACATTCGAGGTCAAGGTCGCTCGCCGTTACCGTGACGGTGCCCTCGCCCGGCTGGAAATGGTACATGCCGACAATCGGGATGGTGTTTCTGCGCTCGGGAACGCCCTTCAGCGCCGAATGAACGCCGGCCGCGGCTTTCGGTTCGATCGTGAATGTCATGCCGATCACTCCCCCGCCCGGTGCTCGATCACGGCATGCGGGGCAGCGAGGCGAAGGCCGGTCGCCTTGATCCGTTCGCGCGGGGCCGGCTTGTCGTTCTCGAGTTCGACGCCGACGACCTCCTCCCAACGCATGGCGGGGACGCTGGTCGATCCGCCGACGATCAGCCGGGCGAACCCGCTGCGGTGTTCGGCATAGAGCCCGCCGGCGCGCTGATAGAGCGGCACCTGCCTGTAGACGCCCTTTTCCGAAACGATCACGCGGGCATCGGGGATGACGGTAAACAGGTCCATTTCTGCAAGCTTCGGATTTGCCATGACGGTTCTCCCTTCGGATCAGGCGATGCGGCCGGCGGCCGGGCATAGGGTTTTCAGGCGGGCGCGGTATTCGTCGGCGGCCCTGGCCGTCGGCCAGATGCGCAGCGCGCCGCGCAGGCGCAGCGGCTCGGCCTTCTCGATCGCGGCATTCCACCGCCGCGGGCAGTTGGCGAGCAGGTGACGGCGCTCGGTTGCCAGCATGCGCGTGTCGTATGCCTTGACGATGCGCACCTGTTCGGCAGTCGGCAGCGGCGTTCCGCATGCCCGGAAGATCGCCGCGTCGGCGCGACGCTTGGCCTCGGCGATCACCGAAATGATGCGGCTGTCGCCGAACAGTTCGATCTCGACCTCGGCCAGCCCCTCGACCGCCGGCGTCGTGATGTCGCCGATGATGAATTCATGCGCGTCGTGGAGCAGCGCGATTGCGGCGAGATGCGCGTCGCCGGTTTCCTCGAGAATGACGTCGGCCATGACCGCGCAATGCTGCGCGACGGTATAAACGCCGCCGGGCACGGCGCCGTCGAACCGCGATATGCGCGCCAGCGTTTCCGGCAGGTCGATCATGACGTCGATTTCACCGGCGGCGGGCCGCGACACCGTGATCGCCCGGCCGGTGAGACTCTGTTTCCATGCTTTTGTCATCGCGCAGCCTTTCCTTTCGCGAGTTCGTTCACGGCCGCGCGGGCGGCCTTTTGCCTTTCGGATTTCAGAAGGGGCAGCCGGCGGAGAAACTGGTCGAGGCGCTCCTCGACGCGGCGCAACTGGAATGACCAGGGGTCGACCCTGTAGGCGGCAACAGCCCGGCAATATGCGCGCCATTCGCTGCGCATGGTCGGGCTGTCCGTCGCGCCGGCGGTCAACGGCATGGCGTCGGGGTTTGCCGACCGCACCTTCACGATGATGCCGTCGATCCGGTCGAGGCCGTCGTCGCGCCGGTTCATGCGCAACTCGGCATGATAGGCGGCCGTGTATGCATGCTCGATGATTTCCGCTGCCGTGAAGCCTGCGCCGGCCAGATCGTCGAATGTGACGCTGCCGGCCGCGGCAATGTGTTCGCGCATGAATTCCGCCATGCGGTCGACAACGCCGCCGGCGGGCGGGGAGGAGATACCCGCCGGCGGATGCGCCACCTCGGCGGCGCTGGTTCTCGATTGAAGCGCGTGCATCGCGACCTCCCTTCAGGCGGGAAGCGTCGCCGCGCAGGCGGCAATGCCGATGATGGCAATGGAGGCGATCAGCACGGCCTCGACAAAGGCGGCATGTCGATTGTAGCGCGCTGCGCGCTCGGCCGCGGCACCGGTCAGGCCGGCGTCGTCGTCGAAGATGCTGTCCGCCCCGCGCGCCGCGTCAAGGCGGTCAACGGCCTCGCGCAGCCGACGGCCTGCTTTCGCCGGATCGAAGGCGAGACGGCCGAAGGGTTTCGGGTGGATGGTGGATGGTGTCTGCATGATTCCCGCTCCATGATTGACCATGGGGCGGGATTGATAACGGAAAAATCCGTATCGTCAACAGTAAAACGGAATTTTCCGTAATTTTTACGTATCAGCTAAGCAGGTCGTTAAGGGTCATGATGCGGTGGACGGCGGAGACCTCGGCGCGCGGAAAGCGCATTTCGGCCGGCGGGTTGTATTGCCGCGCGACGATCTCGTCGGCCGTCGTCGCGACATATTCCTTCACCCATGCCTCCGTCGCGCCGGTATCTGCGGACTTGCACTGGATGACGACGCAATCGCCGGCGCGCGGCGGGCGGTGCGGCGCTATGATCACGACATCGCCGGGATAGTAGCGCGGCTGCATGGATTCGCCGACGACATAGAGCGCATAGGCATCGCGCGCGCCTTCCAGCCCCGGCGGACAGGATAGCCAGTCGATGACATCGGTGCCGAGATGCATCGCGCCGTCGTCGCGGCCGGCCGCGGTGCCATAGACCGGGACCGTTCGCGGGCGCGCCGGGCGCTCCTCGCCTTCACCATCCGGCATCACCGCCTCGTCATTCCCCTGGAGCCAAGCAACAGTGACTCCAAGCTCGCGGGCGATCGCGACCAGGGCATCGGCGCTCATGCGCTTCTTTCGACCGGTCAGGAAGTCGCGAATGAAGTCGACACCGTGACCGGCGGCACGCGACACGCTGGCCGCACTGCGGCCGGTTTCCTCGAGGCGCTGGCGGATTCGGGCCGAAACGATTTCCCTGTTCGTCATTGTCAAGCCCCTGCCTTTCGTTCTGTTATGTTGCCCACAAGTGAATACGGAAATCTCCGTAAAGTCAATTTTACGGATTTCTCCGTTGACAATACGGAACTTTCCGTATTCCTTCGGCGGCCATGGAATCGCCGATCAAGACATTGCCCGACGAGCAAACCACCCTCGCCCGCGTGGCGCAGGCCGTGGCCGCGGACGGGCGTCGCGTAGCCACGATCGAGGTCGCCGCCGGCCTGAAGCGCGACGGGTTGCGAGATTTCCTCAATGGACGCAAGCGCAAGCTTGCGCTCGTCGATGCTGCGCTTTTGGCGGATGAACTTGGCGTCTCCCTTGACTGGCTGGCCGGCCGCGACCGCCCGCGCGAAAACGGCGCGGAGGGCGCGACATGATCGCGGCGCGGATAGCATTCGCCGGCCTCGACGCGCAACAGGCGGCGCGGACATGAGCGCGGCGCAGCGTTTCCCCGACCGGGTTGTCGCCGCCGCCAGGCAGGCGGACGTCGCCGCGCTGGCCGCGCGTTACGGCTTTTCTGCGCGTGCCAATGCCGGCGGCGAGGCGGTCGGCCCCTGCCCCGGCTGCGGCGGGCGAGACCGGTTTTCCGTCAACCATCGAAAGAACATCTGGCGCTGCCGTCAGGGCGGCGGCGACCCGATCGGCGGTGATGCGATCGCGCTCGTGCAGCATGTCGAGAACTGTTCGTTCGTTCGCGCTGTCGAGATACTGACCGGAGAGGAGGTGCCGGCCGCGCCCGATCCGGCGGCGCAGGCCGCGGCACGGGAAAAGGCGCGGCGCGAGGCCGACAAGTTCCGCGAAAAGGAACGCCGCCGGGCTTTCGCGCTATGGCGCGAGTCTCATGTGCCGGAGCGGTTCGGCGGCATGGTGGAGTCCTATCTCGCCGGTCGCGCCATCGACCCGGATCTCGCGCGCATGGAAGGCGCGCATTGCCGCGAACATGACGCGCTGCCGTTCTGGCATTTCGTCGATACCGGCCGCGTCGACACGAACGGGCGGCCGGTCAAGGAATGGCGGGTCATCCATGTCGGCCCGGCAATGGTCTGGCCGATCGTCGATCGCGACGGGCGGTTCCTTGGCATTCATGCGACGTGGATCGACCCGGAAACGCGCCGCAAGGCGGAAATATTCGATCCCGACACGGGCGAGCAGCTGCCGGCGAAAAAGGTGCGCGGATCGAAAAGGGGCGGGCGCATCGTGCTGCGCCTGCCGGATTGGCGCGGTTGCGACGAGGCGGTCGCCGGCGAGGGAATCGAGACCTGCCTTTCGTGGTTCGCCATCAATCGCCGCGATGTGTTTCTCGATTGCGCCGTCGACCTCGGCAACCTTGCCGGCCGCGCGGCGCGCACCGTCCGCCATCCGACGCAGACGTTTCAGCGTCGCGACGGGCGCCGCATGCCCGTGCGCGTGCCCGGCCCGGATCCGCGGCCCGACGACGACCCGGCGAAGCTTTACGCCCCGCCTGCGGGCGTTGCCCGGCTGACGCTGCTCGGCGACTCCGATTCCGACACCTTCGCGACGCGCGCGGCGATGTTGCGCGCGCAGGCTCGGCTTTCTTCCGATGCCCTGGCGGTCGCAACGGAATGGGCGCCGGCCGGGCACGACTTCAACTCCTACCTGCAACGCATTCGCGAGGATGACAGATGAGCGCGACATTCGACCCGCCGATTTACCGCTTCACCGTGCGCGCGCCGGAAAGCCGGCACAACGCAATTCGCCTCGCCGCCGCCCGTCACGGCATGACGCCCGGCCAGATGGTGCAGGCGCTGTTCGATCGCATCGACCTGACCGCGCTCGATGGCGAGGTCGCCAAGGCGGCCGCGCATCACAAGGCCCTTTTCCCCAAAACGCGCGAAACGACGCGCGAACTCGCCGAGCGGGCAAAATCGGTCGGACTCTCGGTGCGCGAGTTGAAGGTGTTTCGTGCGCTGGCCGACATGGCCGGCGTCGGCGGCATCGTGCGCCCGATGGCAATGGACATCGAAACGAGGTCGGGCGTTGCCGCATCCCATGTCGAGGCCGCCTATCAGGTGCTGCTTGACAAGGGGTTCATTGCCGTCGCGCCCTCGACGGGCCGCGGCCGCCGCGCCTTCACCATCTGCCGCATGCCTGAAATTTGAGGGTCGCGGCATGACGATCGGCCATGAAACTGTTTCGCTCGGCGAGCATGTCACGATCATTCGCGGCGACTGCTGCGCGGTGTTGCGCGACATGGGGGCGGACAGCGCCGATGCCGTGATCGGCGATCCGCCATATGAATCCAACATGCACAAGGCGAAGGCCGGGGCTCGAGGGGGCAAGGTCGCAAGCGATCTCGAGGTCGGTCGGACACCTCGCCGGAACGCAAGAAATGCATTGAAGACTCTAGACTTCTCATCTGTCGAGAGCATCCGTCCAAAAGTAACGCCCCTCATGGTCAAGGTTTCCCGCGGCTGGCTGATAGCTTTCTGCACACCTGAAGGTGTTGCCCCGTGGCGGGACGCGATCGAGGACGCCGAAGCGAAATACAAGCGCGCATGCGCCTGGGTAAAACCTGATGCGCCGCCTCAATTCAATGGTCAGGGTCCGGCGATGGGCGTCGAAATGTTCGTTGCAGCATGGTGCGGCAAGGGGCATTCGCGCTGGAACGGCGGCGGCAAGCGCGGCGTCTATACCTGCCTCACGAACGCCCCCGATCGAGACGGGCGGCACCCGACGGAAAAGCCGGTCGCGCTGATGCGCGAAATCCTGCGCGACTTCACGAATCCCGGCGACATGGTCCTCGACCCGTTCATGGGCTCCGGCACGACCGGAATCGCGTGCATCCTCGAGGGGCGCCGGTTTGTCGGCGTGGAATCTGACCCGAAATATTTCGCCATCGCGCGCGAGCGGATCGAATGGATCCTCGACCCGGCCGGGCCTGTCGACCGGCGCCGGGCTCGATCGGTCTGGCGCGCAGGTTCCGGGGCTGCAGACGGCGACGACCTGCTCGCCCGGCTCGACACGTAAGGCGGGGCGTCATGACTGAAGCGGACAAGGACGCCGAGCGCGAAATCATCGCCGAATGCGCGAAGCAGCCGGAACACGACATCGGCAACGCCCGGCGGTTCCTGATATGGGCGGGAAACGATGTGCGCCACGTCACGCATGTCGGCTGGCATGCCTATGACGGAAGGCGGTGGAAGGAGGATGAATCCGGCGCGATCGTGCGGCGCCTGGCGCACCGCGCGGCCGAGGCCATTTTCCGCGAGGTCGATTTCCTCGACATACCGGAACGCGATCGCGAAATCCTCGATGCCGGCCGCATTGCGCAGGAAAGCCTTGCCGCGCCCTTCGACGCAAAATCGGCGACGCGGGAGGAACTGCAGGCCAATGTTGCCGACCGCAAGGTGTGGAACGATCAGGTCGCCGCGGCGGAGAAGGTGAAGGAACGACTTGCCGACCGTCACAAGAGCCGGATCCGGCATGCCAAATCGTCATGCGGTTCGTCGAAGATTTCGAACATGCTGACCGAGGCGCAAGCCTATCGACCGGCATCGGTCGACGACCTCAATCGCGACCTCTACGCGCTCAATGTCGGCAACGGAACGCTGCGCTTCTATCGCGAGGAAAGCGACTTTCCCGGCGATGATGGCCGCACGGTCTGGAATGTCCGCCTCGATCCGCACCGCCGCGACGACCTGATTTCCAAGGTCGCGCCCGTCGATGTCGACCTCGACGCGCCGCGACCGAAGGAATGGGAGCGATTTCTCGCGCGCGTGCAGCCGTCGCCGGCAATGCGTCAATATCTGCAGCGGCTGGCCGGCTATGCCCTGCTCGGCATCAATACCGAGCAGATGATCGCCTTTTTCTATGGCATCGGACGCAACGGCAAGTCGACATTCGTCGACACGCTGGCGAAGATCCTGTCCGACTATGCCGTCACGCTGTCGATCGACAGTTTTGCCGGCGAGGACCGCCGGTCGGGTTCCGAGGCGACGCCCGACCTTGCCCGCCTTCCCGGCGCCCGCCTCGTCGCCGCTTCCGAGCCGGAATCGGGCGTGCGCTTCAAGGAGGCCCTTATCAAACGGCTGACCGGCGGCGAGCCGCTGGCCGTGCGGCGTCTGCACCAGGATTTTTTCGAGTTCGATCCGCAATTCACGTTGATTGTCTCGGGAAACCACAAGCCGGTGATCGTCGGCAATGACGACGGCATCTGGCGGCGCATCCACCTCGTGCCCTGGAATGTCCAGATCGCGAAAGACGAGGTCGACAAGGAACTGCCGCAAAAGCTGTTGGCCGAGGCGCCGCAGATCCTGAAATGGGCCGTCGACGGCGCGCTGGCGATGCTCAATTCCGGCGGGCTCAATCCGCCGCGCGACATTCTCGACGCTACGCAGGAATATCGCGAGGAGGAGGATCCGATCGGATCGTTCATCCGCAATGCCTGCGAGGTCACGGGCGACGACCAGGACAGCGAAAAGCCCTTCGACCTGTACCGCTCATATGAACGCTACGCGATGGAAACCGGCACGGTGAAGGTGCGGGACACGACCTTCTATCGCCGCCTGCCGGACGCCGCACGGCGCACATGGCCGTCGCCCGACGGCGAGACCATGCAGCAATTCCACAAGGCGAAGACGAACGGGGCGCCGATCTATCGCGGCATTCGCGTCAAGCATGAATGGTGGCCGCAGGGCGTGGCCGAACAGACAGGAAAGGAGGAAAGCGCATGATCGGGAATATTGACGATTTCGGGTGCGCCGCGGCATTGCGCGCGGCGTTGGCGGCATTCGAGGCGGGCTGCAGGCGGACGGGCAGAACAGCGCGCCTTGTCGATCGGGTATCCGATGGTGATGTCGTCTATTGCGCGACGCGCCCCGTGGCGCGGCACCTGGAGGAGAGGCTGCGCGAGGTCGGCAAGCCTGGTGTCCGCGTGCTTCTTTGCGAGCCTGGAACGGTGCAGGCGCTTGCCGTGCTGCGGCACGGAGGGGTGTATTTCGAGTCCGATTGGGTAATCGGGTTTTTCGAGGTGGCGATCGACAGGGCGGCCCGCGCTATGGCCGCTGCCGCAGATATATCGCGCGGCGACAAGTTCGCCTCCGGTCCGGTCGAGCCTTTGACGATCGTCGATCGCGGCTCCCTTTACGATTGGGCTTACGGCCCGGAAAAGACAGGTGGTCGGGAATGAAGATCGTCAAGACACCGGAACTGATCGACCTCGCCGCCGGCGAACTGTTTTCCGCCTGGGCGGCCGGTGCGGGGCTCAACTGCACGTGGCAACAGGCGCGCGACATGACGGCCGCCGCGCCGGAGAATTACCCGCGCCTGGTCAATGCCGTCGCCAGCGCAAGGCACCGTGCATCCGTACTGCTCGATGCGATCCTGCCGGTCATCGGCGACCGGCTGCGCCGGCAACCGCGCGGCGGGCCCGCGTGATGTTTGCGGCATATCGGACAAGGCGGATATTCCGCCGGGGCGGGATGACATACGAGTCGGCCGTCGTCATCCACCGGCGCAAGGGCGGCATGATCGTTCCCTATCTGCGCGCCCGGCGGCGCGGCAACCTGCCGGGCAAGGCGCATTTCCGGCGGCTGCATTTTCTCTACAAGAGGCACGGGATCGCGTGCCGGGAGCCGCTGTGGTGATGTCGGCCCTTTCCCCTCGTCGGCCGCGCCGACTTTCGACCGGGGCGCCAGAACCGCCGCCCGTCTGGCGCATTATCTGCGAGTTCGCCAATGGCGGGGCGTGCGTCTGCGCCGCGACGGGCCGCGAACGGCCATGCGACGCGGTCGCCGCCTGCGCCGACAGGATCCGCAACCGCGTTGCCTTCGAACTGTCTCGGGACGGGAAAGGCGGGCGCCGTGCTAGTCGAAGCTGACGAAATTCGGCACGTTGGCGCCGTCCGGTCCGAACATGGCGCGCGCGACTCCGCAGGCGGCCGGGCCGTCGATCGCGGCCGCATCGTCATGCGCCTTTTGCATGGCCTCGATCATGGCCGGTTCGAACGGGCCGCCGGGCGAGAAGCTGTCGGCCGGCATCTGCCATGCGGCCATGACGGCCGCGACGACCTGCGTGTTCACCGTCGCGCTTTCGCATTTGCCGGCGATCACCGTCGCTGCGGCTATGTTGACGATGACGTTTCGCTGTTCGGTCGTCGCCTCGATCGCCGACGCCGATGCTGTCGATGCGACCAGGGCGATTGCCGCGATCATGGCTTTCATCGCTGTCTCCTTTCGTGCGCTCGCAATATCGCCCCTTGCCTCGCGCATGTCGAGCCGCCGCTTGCTGCGCCTTGTGCGCCGTCTTTTGCCCTTCTCCCCTTTCGGCCGTCACCGCGAGACGAGGGGCGGTTTTTGTCCCTGACAGGGTCGATAGGGGCGCTAGCGTCCCTGTCAGGGACGCAAGATAACGGGGATAGGGGCGAGAAAAGCACGAAAATTCAATGGTTTCGGACGATAGGGACGCTAGGGACGCAAGTTCCGAACCTTTTTTATATGCGCGTGTATGGGGGTTCGGGGTTTTCTGCGCGAAAATTTTTCTCACGTAATACGGGAATTACCCTCCCTAGCGTCCCTAGCGTCCCTATTCGATTTTTTTTCTTATGGAAAACAGGAGGTTAAGGAAGATGGATGACAGGGACGGAAGGCCGGTTTCGGGGACGCTAGGGACGCAAGGGGGCGCGAAACGGCGAAAAATGACGGTTTCGGCGGCGCTGCAATGGGCCTGGCGCGACGAATTGCCGAAAATGCCCGCCGCCGAGCGTCCCGCCGGGCTGTCTGCGGCCAGCGCGTGGGCCTCGATCCTGCGCTATGGCGAACTGCATTCGGTCATAGATCGCCAGCCGAACCGGTACGGATGCGTGCCGTTCGACGTGGCGGGCTGGCCGCATGCGGACGCATTGCGCATCGCCGAGGCCGTCGAGGCGCTGGCCGGCCTTGTCGTCGAGGTGCCGGACGGATGGAACCCGGCGCCGGAACTGGTGGCGATCGACGCGGACCTCGCGCGAAAGGCGGTCGAAGACACGCTGCGCGCGGCGATTGTCGAGCGCGACGGCGAAACGGTGTTCCGCGTCGCCGCCGACGTCCTGGTCGTGCGGCATGCAATCCTCGGCACGGTGCCGCAATGGCGCATGGATCTGCCGGAAGCGACGGTCGAGATCGGCGAGGGCGGACGCCCAAAATGGTATGTGCTGCGCGAAATCCCGACCGTCGTCGGCACGAACCCGGACGGCAGCGACCGGATCGTTACGGAAACGATCGAGGTCGACGGCTGGTCGTCGCGCAAGCGGCGGCCGCTGCCCGGCGCCTATCAGCGCCGGAAGTTCGACCCGGATCCGGTGCCGGCGATGGTCGAGCGGGCGGAATACGAGATTTTTGCCGCGGCGATGACGCATCTCGCGGGCGATCTTTCCGGCCGGCTCGAGACAATAGAGATCGTCGCCGACGAATGGCCGGCGCGCCCGTGGTGCGAGTCGCCGGATTCGGCGCAAAATCGCCGGACGCCGAAAATCCTTCCGGACCTGGAAGCGGCGAAGCGGCCCGGCGGCGCGCCGAAAAGGCAATTATGATCAATGGCTTAGGCAAATGGTGAAAAGCCGCCGCAACGGGCTTGACCTGCGACCGGAATTTGGCGCATTGTTTGTCACGCAGGAAAAGCACGAAAACCCGCCCGGCCATCGGCCCGGCGGGTTTTTTGTTGCCTGTCGCAAACCGAGCCGCAGGAGGTCGTCATGATGCCGGCGGCCAAAACCGCCGAACGCCTTCGCCGATGATCTACGCCGACGCAACGGAATATATCGCGCTGTCGCGTGCATTCCGTCGCCTGCCCGGCGACATCAAGGCGAAGGCATTCGCGCGGGCCGGGCGTCGGGTGACGCAACAGGCGCGGACGCAATATCTGCGCCGGGCATCGCCGCGACTGAAGCTGACGCAGAAGGTGATCAAGGATCTAACTACGGCCCGGTTCAATGCGGGTGGGAATACGAGCGAGGTAATCGTCAAATCCGGATGGATACCTCTTGCGAAGCTTAGTGCAACGCAAACGTCACGCGGCGTCTATGTGAGGCCGCGCGGTTCGTATCGTCATGCGTTCCTGGCGACGATGGCGTCGGGTCACAGGGGCGTGTTCATGCGCAAAGGCGCTGCAAGGCTGCCGATCCGCGAACTGTTCGGCCCGAACCCGGCGCACGACATCACGAACAATGACCGGGTTTATCTCGAGGTGCTGGCCGAGGTGATCGAGGAAAAGCTTGCGCCGCGCGTCCTGCACGAAACCGAACAGCTGCTGCCAGACTGACCGGGCAGCGGTGCGCGCGCCCTCCCCTCGTTCCCCGCTTCAGGCGAGGGTCGAGGGCGCGCGGGTCCTTCCGGGCCGCCCCCGCCGCACGGGCCGGGGCGAGCCCGGAATTTCGCTAGATAGGCTGCCGGAATCTTGGGTTGACAAGGTTGACGATCCGGCCGTCGGGTTGACATGGAAAGGGGAAGGCTGCGCATGGATCCGATCGCCGATGCCGATGACGGCGGCGTTTGGATCACCGTCGCCGAGCTAGCAAAGCGGAAGGGTGTATCACGCCAAGCCGCTGCGAAACGAGTTGCCAGTCTCGAGGCTGCAGGCAAGATCGAGACACGCAAGCGCGGCCGGTCGCGCCTGGTCGAACTGGCCGCCTATGACCGGGCCGTCGACGAGGTCGGAGACGCGGCGAAGGAATCGGCGGCCGAGACGACGCGCCAGCCGGCGTCGCCTGCGCTGCGCGATCATCAGGCCGAGCGCGCCAAATACGAGGCGCGGCTGAAGGCGCTCGACCTTGCCGAGCGTGAACGCAAGCTGTTGCCGATCGACGGCGAACACGGGATCGAGGCCGCGGCGACACGCATTGGCGTCGCGTTGGCAAAATCCTTCGACGGCCTCGCCCGGTACGCTGACGACATCGCGGCGGCCGTCAGCAAGGAAGGAACGACCGGCGCGCGTCGCGTGCTGAAGGACATTGCACGCTCCGAACGGCAAAAGATTGCGGACATGCTGGCCGCGATCGCATCCGTTGGCGAAGCGGCGGAACAGGCCGGGCCGATCGAAACACTGTTGCCGGAAGAATGATGCAGGTCAGTCTCGCGCGGTCTGCGCTTTCCGTCATGGCCGGCGCCATGTCGACGGCCGTTGCGCCGCCGGCACCGATGCCGCCTTCCGACTGGGCCGAAAAGAACCTGAAGTTGCCCGACGGCCCGCTCGCGAATGAATTCTGGCGGCGCGACATGGCGCTGCACACGGTCGAGATCGTCGACGTGTTCGACCCGGACAATCCGGTTAACGAGGCGGCGGTCATGAAATCCGCGCAGACGGCGTTCACGACTGCGCTGATAATCGCGGCCGGATACTCGATCGACCGGGATCCGTGCCGCATGATGCTTGTGCAGCCGACATCCGGCGCGCTTTACGATTTCAACAAGGAGAAGCTGCAGCCGGCGATCGAGGCGTCGCCGGTCCTGGCAAGAAAGGTCAGGCCGCAATCGTCGCGATCCGGCGACGGCTCGACGGCGACGTCAAAACAGTTCGCCGGCGGGTCGCTGATCCTGGCAATCGCCTCGTCGGCGGCCGACCTGCGATCGAAAACGATCAAGAAAACGCTACTCGACGAGATCGACGAATATCCCGACGACCTTGACGGACAGGGCGACCCGATCGACATGATCGAGGCGCGCCAGATCTCCTTTCTGGCGTCGGGCGACTGGAAACGGCTTAAGGCGTCGACGCCGACGATCAAGGGCGCGTCGAAGATCGAGGCGGCCTATCTCGCCGGCGATCAACGGCGTTGGCACGTGAAATGTCCGGGCTGCGGCGACCGGTTCGTTTTCGAGTTCGATCGCGAGCATTTTCGGTTCAATGACGAGCCGCCCTATAATGCGCACTACGTCACGCCGTGCTGCGGAACGATCATAGAGGGGCACGAAAAGAACGCGGTCTACAGGACGGGCAAATGGATCCCGACGGCCGAACGGCCGGGCGCGGGCCGCAGCTACCATTTCGACGCGATGTCGTCGCCGCTTGTGCCCTGGGATGAAATTGCCAAGAAGTTCTGCGGGATCGACGGCGACCCGGTCAAGGCAAAGACCTTCTACAATCTTTGGCTCGGCCTGCCCTACGAGGTTCGCGGCGACGCGCCGGATCATGTTCGCCTCCTCGAGCGGCGCGACGGCGATCTCGTCAGGGGGCATATTCCGCCGCTTGGCCTGATCCTGACCGGCGCGGCCGACGTGCAGTTGCGGGGCATCTACTACGAAATAAAGGCTTACGGTCCCGATCGGCAGAAATGGATCGTCGATGCCGGGATCCTCGAGGGCGACACGAACGATCCGCATGCCGGCGCGTTCCTGAAGTTGACCGAGGTTTTCGAGCGGTCCTATCCTGACGCTTACGGCGGATCGCGTCGTGTCGATGCGTTCGGAGTCGATTCCGGCTACCGGTCGCATGTCGTCTATACGTGGGTTCGCGGCCGGGTTGGCGCGTTCGCGCTGAAAGGACTGGACGGATGGTCGCGGCCTGCGCTTGGCACGGGGCAGGCGGTCGACATCGACTATAACGGCAAGCGCATTCGTAACGGCGTCCATGTGTGGGGGGTCGGAACCTGGCCGCTGAAGGCGGCGCATTACGACGACCTGCGAAAAGAGGGCAAGAAGTCTGGCAAGGAAACCGACCCGCCGGGCTATGTCCATTTCGGATCATGGCTCGACGAGGTCTATTTCCGGCAGATCACGTCGGAATACCTCGCGAACGAAAACTATCGCGGTCGCGTCCGTCGCGTCTGGAAGGTGCGCAACGGCGAGGAAAACCATTTTCTCGATTGCACGATCTATAACGACGCTTTGGCCGACTATCTCGGCTTGTCACGCATGACGCAGGAAGAATGGGCCGCGCTGGCCTCCGATCGGTGCGCGCCGGAAGTCGTGAAGCGGCCGGATCTGTTCTCGCCGGATCCGCTCGCGGTGCAGAAACCGCCGGCGCCGGACGCCGCGTCGATCGCTTCGCCAGCGTCGCGGGGAACGGATCGCGACGACGATGACATCGGTTCCTATTGGGATGATTATTGATGGCCTGGACGCAAGCTGACCTCGACAAGCTCGACGAGGCGATCGCGACGGGTGCGCGCCGCGTGAAGTTTCAGAATCACGAGGTCGAATATCATTCCATGTCCGACATGCTGAAGGCGCGTGACGTGATCGCGGCCGCGCTCGACGAAACGCGACGGCCGTCGGTTTCCTTCGCCGAATATGACGGGGGGCAATGATGGCGAACCCGATCGACCGCGTCATCGGCTTTTTCTCGCCGGAGGCCGGCCTGCGCCGGGCCGGTGCGCGCGAACTGCTCGAGCACTACAATCACGAACGGGCGTATGCCGCCGCGCGCAACGGCCGTCGCAACAAGTCATGGTCCGGGCGATCGACCTCGGCGAATGCCGAAATCGGATCGTCGCTGACACAACTGCGCAACCGGTCGCGCGAATTTGTTCGCGATTCCTGGGCCGGCGCTCGCATGCTCGACGTGCTGACATCGCATGTCGTCGGAACCGGCATCGTGACGACTGCGAACACCGGGTCCGATCGCATTGACCGTCGCGTCAATGCCGTTCTCGAGGAATGGTCCGCGAATGCCGATGTCGAGGGGGTTCTCGATTGGGGCGGCATGCAGGCGCTTGCCGTCCGGTCGATGGTCGAAGGTGGCGACGTCGTCGTCAGGCATGTCGACATTCCGCTGGCCGATGCCGGTCGCACCGTGCCCGTCAGGCTGCAAGGGCTCGAGGGCGACGTGATCGACACGACGCGCGATATCACCTTCGGCAAGCAGGGGCGAACCGTTCGCCTTGGCGTCGAACTCGGCGAATGGGGGCGCCGCATCGGTCTGCACCTGTTCGAAAATCATCCTGGCGAAATGACGCTTTCGTCGCGCCGGTCGAACCTCGTCGAATGGGAAAGCCTGTCGCATGTCTATCGACCGCTGCGGTTCGGCCAGGTGCGCGGCGTGCCGTGGTTCGCTGCAATCCTTTTGAACGCGCGCGAGGTGCAAGAGTTGATGGACGCGACTCTGGTCAAGGCGCGCGTCGAGGCGTGTTTCGCGGCCTTTCGCCGGCGCGGCGCGTCCGGCGGTCCCGGCCCGCTTGCGTCCCGCCAGCACGACGACGCGGACGGCAAGAAGATCACGCGGATCGAGCCGGGCATGATAGCGGACATCGGAGACGACGAGATATCCTTTGCCAATCCGTCGTCGCAGACGGCGTTCGGCGAGGTCTACAAGACGTCGATGCAGGCGATGGCCGCCGGCGCGATGCTGACATATGACCAGCTTACCGGCGATTTGAGCCAGGCGAACTATTCGTCGCTGCGCGCAGGCAAGATCGAGTTTCGGCGACTGGTCGAGCAAATCCAATGGACCGTCCTTGTTCCGCAACTGATCGCGCCGGTCGCGCAGCGGGTGATCGACCGGGCGGTGATTGCCGGCCGGCTCCCTTATCGGCGCGCGGGCTATCCGCTCGATCACATCATGCCGGCCGTCGAGCCTATCGACCCGAAAAAGGATCTCGAGGCTGACATTCTGGCGGTCAGGGCCGGTCGCATGTCGCCGCAGGAATTCGTGTCGGCCTGGGGTCACGACTGGCGCAAGGTCGTGGCCGACTCCGCGGCTTTCTGGAAGGCGGTAGACGAATACAAGGATCACCTGTCGCTCGACATAGACGGGCGAAAACAGATGAAAGGATCTGCCAATGACGGACAGGCAAACGCGAAAGATGCCGACTAACGGTTCGGCTGATCTCCCGCTCGAGACGCGCGAGGCGCCGGTCAACTCGATCGACGCCGAAAAGCGGACGGTCGAGGTTGTCTGGACAGCCGGCGCGGCGGTGCCGCGGGTCGATCCCTGGACGGGCGACCGCTATGTCGAGGAACTGGTCGTTTCGGACAAGGCGATAAAGCTCGATCGCCTCAACAATGGCGGCCCTGTTCTCGACTCGCATTTTCGGTTCGGCATCAATTCGCAGATTGCGGTTGTCGAGCGCGCATGGATCGAGGGCGGAAAGGGGCTCGCGAAGATTCGATTTCCCAAGGAAGGTCTCGACGAGGAGATCGACCGGATTTTCAGCAAGATCGCCGATGGCATCATCACGCGGCTGTCATGCGGCTACCGTCGCCTGAAGATCGAGGTCGACAAGTCGAAAGACCCGAAAGTCTGGCGGGTCGTCGAATGGGAGCCGTTCGAAATATCGTTCGTTTCCGTTCCGGCCGATCCGGCCGCAAAGGTGCGCGCCGACGAGGTGCCGACCAGCGCATGCGAGTTCCGCACGATCGGCGCACCGTCCGGCCCTGCCGCACGTGCCCGCATGCGGCTGCGGGCCGCGGCCGCCGGCCTCGTCGACTGACGCAAGCCGCATCCAGTTTCCGAACACCGCCTGCGCTCCACCGGGGCCGCAGGGCGACGGTTGTTTACGCCCCGGACAACACACAAGAGGAGAAATCCATGAAAAGGATGGCTTTCCTTAACCTGGCAGCCGTCGCCCTGCTGATCGCCGGCGCGGTTGTCATGCTCATGCCCGAATCTGCGCATGCCGCGCCATTGCTCGACAACGCCGACGGCCTGCGCGATGCGCTCTCCAATCTCAACCTCGCGGATGCTGTCGGCCTGGTCGCGCTGCGCGAAAAGGCGTCTGCGCTGAAGGAAAAGGCGCGGCGGAAGCTCGAGGAGATCCGCGACGATATGACGGCCGATCAGGTCAGGTCGATCGAGGACGAACATGCTGCAATCCTGCGCGAACTCGAGGCGGTAAACGAGGAGATCGCATCGGCCGAGGCCGACGACGAAAGGCGCGACATGCCCGCCGGCGGCGCGCGCAACGGCAGTGCCGGCGGCCTCACCGGTGCGCAGGCGGCGGAAATCATGGAAATCGGCAACCGCGCAGGCATGGCGCATGACGACATCGTCGCAGCCGTCCGTTCCGGCGAGAGTGTCGAGGATTTCCGGGTTCGCGCCTTCGATCACCTGGCCGAGCAGTCGCGCCGCAATCCGACCGCCCCGGCGCGGATCATCCGCGACGAGGATGAAACCCGCCGCGATGCGCTTACCGAGGCGCTGTCCTATCGCCTCGGCGCACCGATGCCGGAAAACGGCCCGACAGAACCCGCGCGCGAGTTCATGCAATTCCGCCGGTTCTCGTCGTTCATCGCGGAGGCGATCGGGTACGAGGGCAGGATCGACAGCGTTCGGTCGATCGACGACCTGTTCGATCGTGCGGCGCATTCGACCGGCGACTTTCCGGCGATCTATGAGGGCGCGGTCAATCGCGCGCTCGAGGCCCGTTACGCCCTTGCCGAGCCGACCTATCGCCGCATCGCGAGGCGTTCGGACTTCCGCGACTTCCGCCCGCACAAGACCGTGAAGATCGGCGATTTCCCGATGCTGGCGAAAGTCGCCGAGAACGGCGAAATCAAGCACGGCACCTTCGGCGAAGGGGCCGAGCAGATCCAGGCGTTCTCCTATGCCCGCGCGATTTCCGTTTCGCGGCAGATGATCATCAATGACGATCTCGGCGCGATCGCGGAAATACTGGCATCCTATGGCGACACGGTGGCGTTGTTCGAGGAGGTCATGTTCTACGCGGAGGCGCTGGAGGGCAAGCTTTCCGACAACAAGGCGGTTTACCATGCCGACCACAACAATATCGGCACCGCTGCCGCGATCACGGTCGACAGCGTTGCGCTTGGTAAAGCGTCTATGTCCAAGCAAAAATCGCTCAATGGATATCCGCTTCTTGAGAACAAACCGCACATCATCCTGTGCGGCCCGGACAAGATCACGGAGGCCGAAAAGCTGGTCGCCTCGATCACGCCGGCGACCATGTCGAACGTGAATATCTTCTCGGGCCGCCTGACGCCGATCGAGACGGCGCAGATCTCGAGCAAGGCTTGGTATCTCCTGCCGGACGCATCTTCCCGCTGGTCGAATTACCGTTATGGCATGCTCGAGGGATACGAAGCCCCGCGCGTCCGCATGGACGAGCCGTTCGGCCGCCAGGGCTTTTCGATGTCGGTCGAACACGATTTCGGTGTCGGCGCGACCGATTACCGGTTCGGCTACAAGAACCCCGGCAACTGATCCGGCATCCTGACCGATCGAGCCGTCGGCGGGTCGCGTGATCCGCCGGCGACGCGCCTGCGGCGCGCTTCACCATTTCCGCTCCTGACAAGGGAATCGAGCCATGAAAAACTATGTTGAGCCCGGAAACACGATCACGGTTCCGGCGCCTGCCGGCGGCGTTACGTCCGGCCAGCCTGTCGCCGTGGGTTCGCTGCGCGGCTTTGCGGCCGCAACGGCCGCCGAGGGCGAGGACGTCGCGATCGTGCGCGCGGGTGTTTTCACCGTCACGAAGGAAGCCGGCACGGCATGGAGTGTCGGCGACAAGGTCTATCTGAAGTCGGGCGGCACCGAGTTCAACAAGACCGCATCCGGCAATACCCTGTTCGGCTTCGCCACCGCCGCCGCCGCGTCCGCCGACACGACCGGCGAAATCTGCCTCGGCGACACGCTGTAGGCGCAGCCGTGTCAAGCAACTTCGCCCGGCTCGCCGGCCTTGCGCGCAATGCGGTCGACAAGGTTCTCGGCGAGCCGGCGATCCTGAAACCGTTCGATCGCGCCCGCGGCCCGCATGGCAGGCTTTCGGCGTCCGATACGCGGCCCGAGGTCGAAATCACCGCGGTCTTTTACCAGGACACGGAACGGGCGGCGCGCGAGCGGGCGCAACCTCTTGTGAGCCGATCGGGCGACCGCCTCATGAACCGGACGCCTGAAATTTTTGCGTCGGTTTCGACGGCCGCGGAAATCGCGACGGGCGACCGGATCGTTCGGACGGGGACCGGCGCGACCTACCAGGTCGAGACGCGCGACCCGGACGGAAACGGAAACATCATTCTCGGCCTGTCGGCCGCCAAGGGGTAACGCATGCTATCCGCAGAATGCGCACGGCTTGCCGCCCTGGAGGTACTTTGCCCGACGGCCGCGCTCGAGGGGAACGAAGATTTTCCGACGCTCGCCGGCGATCGTATTCTCGACACGCGCCTGGCTGTAATCGACGACCTGGACCCGGAACAGAAGTTCACGCCGGTCGTTTCGCTGTTCACCGCCGACGCAAGCGCGCAATTGCGCGGCGACATCGCGGCATCTGACGACGTCGATCTCGTCTCGACGCTCGAGGTGGTGGCGGAACTGGCCGTCGCGGCGACCGATGAAAACGGCGACGCCTTTGCGGACGCCATGCCGGCCGACGATTGGGATGCGCGGCTGGTGCTGGCCGCGCTTTGCGCGCAGGTCCGCCGGGCGCTGCAGTTCACCGAGCGCGGATATCTGTTCCGCCGCTTTGTCCGTCATGTGAGGCAGGTTTCGGAGGAAACATTTTCCGTTCCGCAGATCGGCGCGCGCTGGCACCGGGTGACGATGCGGTTCGAACTGTCCCTGCCCGACGACACTTTCGACGAGGCCAGCGGCTTGCCGGAGCCGATCGCGACGCTGTCCGCGATCCTGCCGGCGACATCGCCGGCGCGCGCGAAGCTTGAAGCGTTGGCCGGCCATTTCTCGGCCTTTGGCCGAACGCCGCTGGCCGGCGTGGATTTCAGCGATGGCGGGCAAACCGGATTCACCGTCGAAACGGAGTGACACACGATGACGCACAAGTCGAAACTGTATGCGCCGACGCGACAGGGTGCGCGCATACCGATGCCCGATCGCGGCGGCCGGATCATGCCGGCCAGCGGCGCGCCCGTCGACATCACGAAACATTACTACGCGCGCCTGCTGGCCGACGGCGACATCGCCGAGGTGAGACCGCAGACGAAACCCGATCATTCCGCCCGTGCAAAGCGCGGCACCGCCAACCGCAAGTGAGGAAACCGTCATGGAATTCAACACCATTCCCGGCAATATCGTCGCGCCGCTCGTCGCATTCGAGGTCAATTCCGGCGGCCAGTTCGAAAGCCGGTCCCGCCTGCTCCTGATCGGCCATGCCAATTCCGGCGCCGTGATCGACGCAAACACGCCGACCGTCTGCCCGTCGATCGCCGAGGGGCGTCGCCTGGCCGGTGCCGGATCCATGCTCGACGACATGGTTCGGCTTGTGCGCCAGAACGCGCCGGCGCAAGAATTGTGGATCATGGCGGTGCCGGACAGCGGCACGAAAGGCAGCCGCACGATCACGGTTGATTCCGTCCCGTCGGCCGGTCTCGGTGTCGTTTCGATTGCTGGCGAGCCGGTGCAGTTCACCGTCGCCGACGGCGATGCGGACTCCGATGTCGCCGCCGCGATCGCGGCAGCCGTCAATGGCTATTTCAACGGCCTGTCGGGCGCGAGCCTGCCCTTTACGGCATCGGCGACCGACGAGGTCGTGACGCTGACGCCCCGCCATAACGGCGCGATCATGAACGGAATCGATATTCACGTTCCCGCGCTCGACGGCGGGAATGTCGCCTCGGGCAAGCTTTCGATCGCGGCGCCGACGTCCGGTTCGGGAACGCCGGATCTTTCGGCGGCTCTTGCGGCGCTCGGCGACGACGAATTCGACTGGATCGTGTCGCCGTTCTCCGATGCGACCAATGTCGGGCGCTATTCCGACCTGATGTCAGACGTGTCCGGTCGGTGGGCCTGGAACCGCCAGATTTACGGGCATGTTTTCTATCCGATGTCCGACACGATCTCCAATCTGACGACGCACGGCCTCGGGCTCGACGACCGGCACCTGACCGTCATTCCGGTCATTGCATCGTCGAACGCTCCGAATCCGGTCTGGCAATGGGCGGCGGCGATTGCGGGCCGCATCGTGCCGTGGCTGTCCGATGGCGGAACGGGCAACGCATCGCGAAACCAGACGGGCCTTGTCGTCGAGGGGCTGCAGGCGCCGCGCGACCGGGCCGGCTGGCTCGACTACGCGACGCGCGAAACCTTTCTCGGTTCGGGGCTGTCGACATGGAAGGTCAACACGGGCGGCGACGTCGTGATCGACAAGATCATCACGACCGCGCGGACCTTCAATGACGTGCCGGATACGACGTTTCGCGATATTCAGAAGATCGGACAGATCGTCTATTCGCTGCGGTACTTCCGCTCGCGTCTGACCTATGAACACGGGCAGAAGGCGATTGCCGACGACAATCCCGCGAACCTCGACACGGTATCGACGCCGACCGACATCAAGGCGACATTCATGCACGCCTATGACGAACTCGTCTTGCGCGGCATCCTCGAGAACGCCGGCCAGGCGGCAGACGTGATCGAGGTTTCTCGAAACGCCGACAACCCGAACCGGGTCGACATCCATGCTCCGCTCGACATGGTGCAGCCGCTCGACGTGATCGCCGCAAACGCGGTCATCTATTCGCAGTTCGCGAGCGCCTGATCGGCGCCCGCCCTTTCCTTCGCTGAAAACAGGAGTCCACAATGGCCGGAAAAGACTTCGGCGGCGTGATGAAATTTCGCGATTCCGCCGGCCGCAATGTTTCGCTGCGCGGCACCTTCACCGTCTATCCCTCGACGGCGTCGATCGAGGGCATGACAAACCAGGACGGAAGCGCCGACCGGGTCGCGACGCCGACCTCGCCGCGCTGCGAAATCGCATTCGCGGACAAGAATGTCGATCTCGCCGCCCTCATGGGCGACGAGCGGCGAGATATCTCGATCACCGAGGAATTCACCGGGGTTATTCACCAGTTCACGCGGGCATTCTATACCGGTGAACCTGCGGCCAACAGGCTGACCGGCGAGGTAACGGGCGTTGGCATCATGGCCGAAGCATATCGGAAAATCGCGTGATGCCGGGCACAACCATCGAACTGTCGCGCACCTATGGCGAAGGCAGCGAGCCGTTTTCCTCGCTGACCTTCCGCGAACCGCGATGGCAGGATTTCGTCGATCTAGGAGAAATCGAGGAATGGCAGCCGGTCGGGGGCGACGACGGAACGCATCGGCCGATGGTCATTCGACATCACGACGTCGTCGCTGCCTATGCCGAGCGGCTGGTCATGCCGCCGCGCACGGCCGCCGACCTGCAGGTGCTTGACCTGAAAGATGCGCTTTCGGTTCACGGGGTCATTCGTGATTTTTTCGCGACGGCCCGCGCGTCTACGACGCCGCAAGCCGCCTCCTCTGGCGGCACGGAAAAGGGTTCGACGAAGTCGGCCGACTGACGTTCGGGCAGATCGTCACATATGGCGGCATGGCCGCCGCCTGGGAACGCGAAAACCGGAAATAGCGCATCATGGCAAATCGCACGATCGAGGCGATCCTGCGGCTGTCGTCGCGGCTTGGCAACATGCAGGCATTCAGCCGCGTGTCGAGCGAGTTCGACAAGATCGACCGCAAGGCGAAAGCCTACAATCGCTCGCAATCCGCGATTGTCGCGACAGCGGGCCGCGTCCGCACGGCGATGCTGGCCTATGCCGCACCGGCAGCGATCACGGCCGGCGCGACGGCCGCGACGCGATCCTTCGCCTCGATCGAGCGGCGCATGAACCGTATCGGGATCACGGCCGACGCATCTGCCGAGGAGACCGAGGCCGCGCTCGAGCGCGTGCGCTCGATCGCCAATGATGTTCAGGCGCCGGTGCAGGGCGTCGTCGACGCGCTCGACGGCATGGTCGCCGCTGGCGCGACGATGCAGGAGGCGCTCGACCTTCTGCCGTCCGTTGCGTCCGCCGCGCAGGCCGCCGACGCCGATTTCCTCGACATGGCGACGACGGCCGACGCTATCGCGAACTCGTTCAACATTGCTGCCGGCGAAATGGAGCGCGCGTTCGACATCGTCGCCAAGGGCGGCAAGGAGGGCAAGTTCGAACTGAAGGACATGGCGTCCTATCTGCCGTCGCTCGCCCCGGCCTTCGCCGCGCTTGGCTATGATGGCGAAGCCGGCCTTCGGCGCCTGGCGGCCATGCTGCAAACCGTTCGTCGGGAAACGGGCACGTCCGGCGAGGCGGCAACCGCCTTCATGGATGTTCTTACGAAGATGGAATCGCAGACGGTCGCGAACAATTTCGCGAAGCGGTTCGGCGTGGATCTGCGCGAGGAATTGCAAGCGGCACGCGATGCAGGGGAGGATATTCTCGACGCATTCATCCGGCTTTCCGAGGAGGCGGTCAACGGCGATCTTGCGAAGCTGCCGCAACTGTTCACCGACAAGCAAATGCTGATCGCCATGCGCGCAATCCTGCGGAACAAGGATGCGATCAAGGAATATGAAGCGGCGATGTCGGATGCGGCCGGGACGGTCAGTCGCGACCTCGAGCGCATCAAGTCGGACACGCAATCCGCGATGGATGAAATGGGCAATGCCTGGCGAACGTTGAAGGAGGATTTCGGCAAGTCGATCGCGCCGACCGCTGTCGCCGCCATGAAGGGCGCATCGAATGCGCTTACGAAAGACCGGGCGATCAGGAACTCGACCTATTGGCAGAATGCGTCGCTGATGGAGCGCATGACGTTCACGTTCCACAAGAGCGCGGCCGAGCGCGATGCGATTGCGCGGTCTGGCGGATATGTCATCCCCGGCGACGAAGCGTTGGCGAAGCAGGATCCGGCCATGTACCGGGCGACGGCCTTTGCAGCGATGCCGCCGCGCCTTCCCGCCGCGCCGCCGTCGAGTCTCTATTCGGGGCCGTCTGGCGGCCTTGCCGAGCGCGCGGCGGTGCAGCCTGGCTATCTCGGCATGAATGTCCTAGCGGGGGCCGAAAGCAAGATTTTCGGATCACGCGCGACGCCGGACCTGGCGCACACGACCAGCGATGATCTTTATAGCGCGACGGCATCATCCGCGAAGGATGCTGCCGACAAGGTCGAGCAGGGCATTGCAGATGGCGGCAACCGGGCAGCCGAGGCAATCACGCGGTCGGGATCGAGGGCGGGCGACGCATTCGCCATGACGATCGAGGGCGCCGCGGCCCGCTTCGGCGCCTTGGCCGCCGAAAGCTTCAAATCCCGTTTGTCCGGGTTTGCCGGAGGCGCTTCGGGGCAGAATGTTTCCGGCGTACCCGGTCGCACCATGCCGAATGCGGGCGAGCCACAAAGCGCCGGGGGGATGTAAATGCGGAACTGGCAGGCATCATTGCGCGCCGCGTCGTTTCGCGGGGTGCCGTTTCACGTCGACAGCGATTCGCCGAATGTCGGACGCCGTGTCGTCGCGCACGAAATTTCCGGCGGCGAAACGGTTCTAACGGAAGATATGGGCCGGGCAACGCCGACCATATGGGTTTCGGCCTATGTTGTCGGCGACGTTTCCGACGCCGCCGGCCATGCGCTCGAGGCGGCGTGTTCGGCGGCGGGCGCCGCCCTGCTCGTGCTGCCGATGGATCCGGCGCGGATGGCGCATTGCACATCATGCAGCCGCAATCGCAGGCGCGATCGCATGGGGTATGTCGCCTATGACCTTGAATTCATCGTCGCGGCCGATGCGGTCGGGTTCGCCGCGTCCGGCCTTGGCCTGTTGCGCGAGCGGTTCGCGGTCGACCTGTCGGCCGTTGCATCCGCCATTGCCGCCCGTTTCTGATCGAGGTCGAGCATGCAGGATACGATTGACATTCTGGTCGCGCTTGCCGGCGATCTGCTTTCCGGCGACGATGCGATCCGGGCCGATCGGCTAGCCGTCGCGGCTGGCGCCGGCGACGCCGGCGCGGCGCAAGCGGCCCTCGACCTTGCCCGCCTGGTCGGCGAGGCGGCGGATCCGGCAGGTACGATCGCCGCCCTTGACCGGTATCCGCCAGTCGATGCGTTTTCGCATGTCGCCTGTCTTGTCGTCGCCTGCTTTGCGGTTGTCCGCGCTGATTTCACCGCGCGGCAGGATGCGCAGGCGGCACGTTCGCGCATGTCCGCGCGCGCCGATCTCGCCTATTCGGTCGCCGGCGAATTCGGCGCCGACGTTGTCGACTGGCTTGTCGGGCTCGCCGGCGCGGCGGTGGAGCATCTTTCCGCAGTAGCGGCGCGGCGGGCGCCGGTCGTGCGTGTCGAGACTGGAATTTCGCTGCCATCGACCTTGCTCGCCTTCGATCTTTACGGCGACGCGAGTCGAGCCGATGAACTGGTCGACCGCAACGGCGTGTCGACGCCGCTTGTGATGCCGACGCAATTCGAGGCGGTCACACAATGACGACCGAGACGGTTACGTTTACGGTCAACGGGCGTCCATTGCAGCACACGCGCGCCGCGCTATCCGCTTCGGCGGAGCAGGTCGTCAGGATGGCGACATTCTCTGTCGCGTGGACAGGGGGCGGCCTGCCGTGCATTCCAGACGAGCCGGCCGAAATAGCCGTGTCGGGTGAACTGTGGGGAACAGGCTACGTTCGCGACGTGCGCGGCCGTCACGGCGCGAATAACCGGGATTATGAGGTTACGTGGGTTTCACGAACATGCGATGCGACCGAATGTTCGATTGACCATCCGACCGGGCTGAAGCGTGACGCAGATCTCGCGGATATTGCGCGGGAATTCGATACGCTCGGCATCGGCATCGAGGCCGACGGCGTCGCGACGCTTGTGAAGTCTGTTCACAAGATACGGCCGGGGGAGACGTTGTTCGAAACGATCGAGCGGGACGCTCGCGCGCAGGGCGTGCTTGTCTATGACACGCCGCGGGGTAGGTTGAAACTGGCGGCCAAGGCGGAGGGGCGGCATGCCGGTCGCCTGGCGCGTGGCATCAATATCCTGCAGGCATCCGGCAGCCTGTCGGGTGCGCGAAACTTCTCGTCGGTCAAGGTACGCGGGCAGGCGTCGGTCGGTACGACCGGCGCGGCCTTGCGGCCGGAGGGTGTCGCGCGCGGTACGGCGTCACGCGCCCGACCGCTGATCCTGACGCTCGAGGGTGAGGCAACGTCCGACAGGCTGAAGCGTCGCGCCGATTGGGAGGCGCGCCGCGCATCCGGTCAAGGCGTGTCCTGCACCGTCGACGTTCCCGGCTTTCGCGATTCCGCCGGCAGGATATGGTCGCCGAACTGGCTTGTCGCGATCGACGACGACTGGCTCGGTATCGCGCAGGACATGGTGATTGCCTCGGCGTCGCTCGAGCAGGACGTGATGTCCGGCACGATCGCTCGCCTGACACTGAAGGATCCGCGCGCGCTCGGCGGCGAAAACCCGCGCGGCCAGTCGAATACGGCATGGGCGTCGCCGGAAACGCTCGAGCCTGACTATCGCGAGGGGTGACGATGTTCGACGGGAACCTGACGCGACTGGAACTCGACGGCACCGTCGAGCATCGCGGCGGACAGCAATTCGTCAACGGCACGGGGTTTGCCGGCGACGCTTTCGAGCGCGTGCACCGGGTCGAGCCGCACGGATTTGCAAGCCATCCCGTCGCCGGCGGGATCGCCGCCGTGTTCTCGGCGCGCGGGAGTCGCGATTCCGCCTATGCGTTCGGCGGCGAAAACCCCTCGCTTCGCCCCTCGATCGAGGCGGGAGGAACGGCGATTTATGACCATCTCGGCAACATCGTTTCGATTGTCGCCAGCGAAATGCGGATCGTGCACGCGACCGGCATTCATATCGTCGCGCCGGAGATCGTTCTCGAGGGGAATGTCAGGCTTGGAAGCGCATCGGCCAGTCGCCCGGCATCCGCGCAGGGCACGGTCGACACGGCCGGCGCGGAGGACGTGTCGAATCTCGCGACAAAGGTTTTCGTCGAATGAAGATCATACCGATCGAACAGGGACGCGAGCCGTTGCTCGATCCCGATATCGCCTGGAACGGGATTGTCGGCGACCTTGCGACGACATCGCTTGATGACGAACAGAATCCCGGCGGCCTGCGCGCAACGCAGGCGCTGGCGACGGCGGTCCTGATCTGCCTCATGACCGATCGTCGCGTCGACGAAAGCGAATTGCGCGACGGCGACGAGAATCGAGGCTGGCCGGGCGACAGCTTCGGCGTCGATCCGGGCGACCCGCCGCTCGGTTCCAAGTTGTGGATTTTGCGTCGCCGCGCACTGACCGCCGAAATCGAGACGCTGGCGGAGGACTATGCGCGCGAGGCGCTGCAGACGCTCGTCGACCAGGGCGCCGTCGCCCGATTCGACGTGACGGCGACGGCCAACCGGTCGGCCGGGCGCCTCGATCTCGAGGTGACGGCATACGGCCGCGCAGGCGCCGAGGTCTACAACCAGAAGTTTGCGGTTCTTTGGGATCAGTTGAATGGCATATCAAATCCGCTCGCTTGACGAGATCGCGGCCAGCCTGCGCGGAGCATTCCGGCAATATCTTCCGGGTACCGACGCCAGCCTGAAACAGAATGTTCTTTCGGTGATCGCGAAGGTCGTCGCGCTGCTCGGCTATGAATACGAGTTGCGGCTGCAATGGATTTTTCGCCAAATCTTTCTGACGACGGCGACGAGCGAGGCGATCATCCGCCTGCATGCGGCCGAATACGGGATTTTGCGCAAGCCGGCGTCGCCGGCGTCCGGCAACATTTCGGGCGCCGGAACGCCGCATGCGACATATCCCGCCGGGATCCGTTTCACATCGGCAGGCGTGAATTACCTGACGGCCGAGCCGTTCACGGTCAACGCGATTGGCGAATTCACGGCCTCGGTGACGGCCGAGACAGGGGGCGAGGATACGAACCGCGACGAAGGCGCGCAATTGTTGCTGGCCGATCCTGCGCTCTATCCGACTCTTTCCGATGTCGTCACGGTTGCGGCCGGCGGGCTTGGCGGCGGTGCGGACACGGAATCGATCGAGGCTTTGCGCGCACGTGCATTGAAGCGCAAGGCGTCGCCGCCGCAGGGCGGCGCGCTGGCCGATTATGAGGCATGGGCGCTCGAGGTTCCGGGCGTCGTTTCGGCGTGGGCCGCCAACTATTCCGGCGGCTTCGGTCATATAGGCGCATGGGTTCTTTTCGCCGGTCGAGAGAATGGCATCCCGACCGATGCGGACCTTGCCGCGGTCGAGGCGCATATTGCCGACAAGCGATTGGTCCGCGCGCGCTTCTCTGCGGCCGCGCCGATCGCGAAACCTGTCGACATGGATATCCGCTTGACACCTGACTCGGTTGCGATGCGATCGGCCGTTTCGGCGGCATTGGCCGAATTCTTTGATGCGACGCGATCCGATACCCGGCTCCGACCCGGATTGCCCGACGATCCGTTCACCCTGTCGCGATCGTGGATATCCGAAACGATTTCGACGGTCGCCGGCGAAGCCAGTCACGTTCTCGCGTCCCCGGCTGATGATATTGTTTTCCAGCCGGGCGAATTGCCTGTGCTCGGCGAAATAACCTGGTCGTGAGGCGAAATGTCGACCTGGCATGTAAACAGCGAATGGGCAGACTTCCATGCGGTCGACGGCGGTCCTGTCACATGGATCGACGCGACGGCAGATTTCGCGGATCCGAATGTGACTGCCGACGATGCGCTGACCGCCCCGACCGTCGACGATCTGTTGCCGTCGGGTCTCGCATTGTGGCCGCGCGGTGCGGCGTGGGGGACGCCCGACGGGGAGGCGCCGTCCCTGACGAGCGTTTTCGCACGGCTGACAAGCGCAATTCTGGCGCTGTTCGCCGACCTTTATGCGCGGGCATGGCGGCTGACCGAGGAGGCGCGGTCGGCAAGCATTGTCGACAGCCTGGAGGAATGGGAGGCCGAATTCGGCCTGCCGGATCCATGCTCGACAGGTGAAATGACCGCGGCCGACCGCATGGCGACATTGCGGGCGCGGGTCGCTGGGCTGCCAAGCGTTACGCCGGCCGACATCGTCATGCTAGCTGCCCGGCTCGGCTACGTCGTGGCGATCGAGGAGCCGGACGCATTCATCGCCGGCGTTTCATCGCTCGCCGGGCTCGGCGAATTGTCGAATTCCGACCTGGAACAGCAATGGGTCGTAATCGTTCGGGAAGTTCCGGCCTCGCAGTTCGAGGCCGGGATCGCGGAGACCGGCGTGTCGCGGCTTCTCGATTTCGACAACGGTCGGCTTGAATGCGCAATCCGACGGATCGCGCCCGCTTGGACGCGGGTTGTTTTCAACTATGCCGAACAGCCGATCGGGCTCGCGCTCGAGACGGGCGACGGGTCGGCGATCGTAACGGAGACGGGCAAGGGCCTTGTCGTCTCCCTCCTGCCTTCAAACCTGTCCTAAGGGGTTTCCGATGAAATACAATCAACCCGCCGGCGCGCTGCCCGGCGCGCCCTATGTCGACGGCAATCGCAATACCGGCGAAAAGGGCTCGATCGTTCCCGCGGCGGCCATCGAGCATCCGCAGCGCGAACTTGCGCACCTGATCGAGCATGCCGGCCTGACTCCGTCGGCGACCGATCTCGAGCAGGTGCGCAAGGCGATCGAGGCGCTGATTGACGCTGCGACGGGCGGCGGCGGATCGTCAACCTATATCCTGATGTCGCAGGCGCGTGCCCGGTTGCCGATATTTCCCGAGATAATGACCGGTGACGGCCGCATGAATGTAACCAGTCCGGGCGCGGGCACGATCCTTGTCCCCGAGGCGGTGCAGTTCATGCATCGCGGGATTTTCCCCGTGTCGACCAGCGACTTCGATCTCGCCGACCGGACCTTCGCGACGAATGCGAACAAGACCTATCATCTGCGGTGGAATCCCGTTGACGGGTTTGCCCTGCAGGATCTCGCCGACGGCGCCTATAATCCTGACGTGAAGGCGGAATCCGATGCAGGTTTCGATTCCACCTACGACGACATGCTGGTCGCCCGCATCGTGACCGATGCCGGCAACGTCGCGACGATAACGAATCTTGCGAACCGGGCGTCGCTGCGCGCCTATGTCTATGAAACTGCGGAGCCGGAACTGTATTCAAACAATTCCTGGCGGGCTGACTTCTCGATTTCCCTCGACTGGTCGCGGCGGCCGGATTTCGTGGCGGTGGCGTCGCAGGTCTACGCGCAACAGGCGGCTACGGCCTATGTCCAGGGCGGGGCGAACCGGGTGATCGCGGAAAGCTTCACGCGCTATGCGATCAGCCATTCCTCCATGACCGACTGGAATTCGACGCCGGCTGGCTTTGGTAGCCTGGTGGCCTCAATTCGCGGCGGTGCGGCGGCCTGACGCGCGCGCAGGCGTTACCGGGCAAACCAAACAGAAACCATCCGGGTATAACGGGACATGGAAGAAATTCGCATCAAGGATCTGCCCGGCGAGGGCTCCCCGAATGGCGGCGATTTCGCCGTCATCGACAGCGGTTCGGAAGGCTGCCGCAAGGCAACCCTGCACGATATCGTCACCGCCGTCGCCGGCGCGCTCTACGCGAGCGCCGCGCAGGGGGCAAAGGCTGACAGCGCCATCCAGCCGGATGATTTCGGTTCGGTGGGCGCGCTCATTGCGGCGGCGGAAACCGCGGCGGCGGTTCTGGCCGTTCTCGGCGTGGGCACAACCGGCGCGGCGGTGTTTGGCGCCGATGATGCCGCGACGGCGCGCGGCGCCCTGGAGTTGGGCGATTCAGCCATCCGTGATCTGATTGGCACAGTAGGCCAGTCGGGTGGCGTGCCAACGGGCGCAATCATCGAGCGCGGCAGCAATGCAAACGGCGAATATGTGCGTTATGCGGACGGGACGCAG
Source organism: Oricola thermophila (assembly GCF_013358405.1). Lineage (NCBI taxonomy): Bacteria > Pseudomonadati > Pseudomonadota > Alphaproteobacteria > Hyphomicrobiales > Ahrensiaceae > Oricola > Oricola thermophila. The sequence goes on along the minus strand of NZ_CP054836.1, from coordinate 3,764,407 downwards.
ATATGCCTGGTTCCCTCGACTGGCGTCGGAACCATAGAGACAACGGTCGGGAGCATAAAGGCCAGCGCGTCCGCCGTGACGATTGTTCTTCCTGCCGCTTTCATATCGGATGACTACGGTGTTTATGCTTGCGACAGGGCATCGCATGGCATTTGGGTTTCGGCCGCACCTGTAAACACCGGAGAAGTGGCGGTCAGGGCATATTCCTACGGCTCTTTTGCAACCAATCGAACAGTTCACACGGTCGCAATCGGGAGGTGGTTCTGATGCGAATTTCATTTTGCCCGCAGCGGCGCGACGACCATGTCACGGCCAGCGTTTCCGGCGATGTCCTGACCGTCAACGGCGAGCAGTTCGACTTTTCATCCTTGCCGGATGGCGCGTCGATCGACGCGGCCGATGTCCCTTGCGATCTTGTGATCGGCTCGATCGCGCGGACAGGCGGTGAAATTGGCGTCACGCTGATCTTGCCGCACGGCCCGATGCCCTCGCATGACGTGGCGTTTCCCGAGCCCGTCGTCGCGACGAACGGGCCGGTCGATCTACCCGGACACGATGGAGGTGGCTATGTGGGCGCCTGACCCGGAAATAATCATGACCGCCGACAAGAAGGCGGAGCAGGAGCGGGCGGCCTTGTGGGCTGCCGTTAATGCCGAGCGCGACCGTCGGATCGCTGCAGGAAACACCTTCACGATCGCCGGCTATGGCGACATTCCGATTACCGGCACCGTGCGGGATCAGATCGTTTTGGACGCGCTGCGATCGAAAGCGCGCGACCTGCAGGATTCCGGCGTAACGGATCCGGTCATGACGCTGCGCGGCGCCGATAACGTGACGCATAGCCTGACGCCCGAGCAGATGGTCGCGCTTGTTGACGCGGGCATGGCCTGGATCGAGGCTGTGATGGCAGTCTCATGGGCCATGAAAGACGGCGTCGGGGATTTCACCGACGGCATTCCTGCCGACTTCGCCGCGGATCGTTACTGGCCGTAATCGGCGAACCTTCACGAAGCTGAAATTTCGAAACATCGCCGGGCGACCGGCGGAGGAGATCGCATGCGCCTTTCGAGCGATTGGCGCCGCGTCCTGCGGCGCGCCTGGTCAATCCGTCTGATCGTCGTCGCCGGGCTGTTGTCCGGTGCCGAGGTCGCCCTGCCGCTGATCGGCGAGGCGGCCGCCATTCCGCCCGGCGCATTCGCTGCCGCGTCGGGCCTCGTCACCGCCGCCGCATTCGTCGCGCGGCTTCTCGCGCAACAGGAACAGGAGGATTGACCATGAGCAAGCGTGCAAGAAAGGCGCTGGCCGGCGCTGCCGGTCTCGCCGGCGCGATCGCGGTTGCGACGACCGCGCTGATCCAGCCTTGGGAGGGTCGCGAATATGTCGCTTATCGCGACATTGTCGGCGTCCTGACCATCTGCGACGGCGACACGCAAAACGTCCGGCCGGGCATGGTGGAGACCGACGCGGGATGCGACGAGCGAACGCATCGCCGGATCACGCGCGAATTCGTGCCTGCGCTGCGGAAATGCGTTGCGACATTCGACGCCGCGCCGGTCAGTTGGCAGGCTGCCGCGATTTCGCTGTCGTGGAACATCGGAACCGGTGCCTTCTGCAGTTCGACAGCCGCCCGCCGCGCGCGGTCGAGCGACTGGCTCGGTAGCTGCGAGGCGATGACCTGGTTTAACCGGGCCGGCGGCAAGCGAATTCGCGGCCTCGTCCTGCGCCGCACGACCGGCGACGCCGAACGCATCGGCGAATACGAACTTTGTGTCGAGGGGCTGTGACAATGGAAGATGAAATCGAGAATGCCGGGCGCCCGTTCTGGAAACGCGCCGACGTCTGGTCGCTGGTCATTGCGCTTGTCGCCGTTGTCGGCGCATGGGCGGCGGGCGTCGATCCGTCCGGCCTGTTCGACGCCGCCGTGCGCCTGGTTCCGTGATGTTTGATCGGATAGTCGCCGCCATAGCCTTTGCCGCCGGCGTCACTGCCGGCATCGGCCTTTTCTCGCTTTACGACATCTCGATTGACGATCCCGGCGTCCGGCGCGAAGCGCGGGCCGGTTATGTCGCGCGCGCCGAAATGATCGCGCTCGAGGCGGAACTCGAGGAACTGCGCCGCCAGCGGGACGCAATCGCAGCATGGCGCGACCGATATGCCGTGGCGCTGGCAAGGGCCGAAAAGGAACGCGCCGACCTTGAACGAATTCGCGAAAGTGAAAGGGTGAATTATGCCGGGGAACTGGAACGTGCGGGCCGTGCTTGCCTGCTTGATCGCACCGACATTGACTGGCTGCGGCGCGGCGAGTGATCTCGCGCGGATCGACACGGCTTCCGCGCGTATCGGCGCGGTTGCGGCCGGCATCGAACCCGCGAGCCTGCCCGACGATTGCAGGCGTACCGAGCCGCACGCCGCGCTTGTCGAGGGCGTTGACAAGATCGTGATTCTCGACCGCGAGCGGGATGCGCTCGATCGACAGAATGCGCGCACGTTGCGCTGCGCGCGTGCGCATGACGACATCATGGCCGCACTGGCCGGCGAAGGGGGGATCGGCGACGAATGATCCGGAGCATTCTGCTGTTCGCGGCCATGCTGGCCGCATCGCCGGCCTTGGCGCAGGAGGGCGGCATCAAGGTCGACCTGACAATCAACATGGCGGCGATCCTGACGGTCGCGGTCGTTCTCGGCGGCGGGCTGGTCGCTTGGGGAACCGTGCGGAACCAGGTGCAGGCGAATGCTTCCGCGATCGACGACCTGGAAACGGACGTCGCGGCAAGAGAGGCCGAGATCAAGCTCGTTGCCGAGCGCGTCGAAAGCGTTCGCGCAAAAAGCGCGAAGGAACTCGACGCATTTCGGATCGAGGTCGCGCGATCGATTCCGACAAACGAGGCGCTGGCCGCGCTCGAGGATAGACTCCTCGACGCGGTCAACAGGCTCGGCGACAAGTTCGATCGCTTTGTCGAGGCGCAGGCCAGCGGCGCGCACCGCATTCCGCCGGCCGAATAGGAGTCCGAAATGCGGGCAAGCCACCTTCTGCCGCTGATCGGCCTGACCGGCAAGCGCGGCGTCGGCAAGACCGAGGCCGCAAATCACCTTGTCGATATGCTCGGCTATGGTCGAATTCATCCATTCGGCGGCGGCAAGGCCGCGGCGATCGGCTATTTCATGCACCTTGGCGCGACGCATGACGAGGCATGTCGCATGGTTCACGGCGATTTGCGCGACGCGCCGTCCGACCTGTTGCCGGATCGCGTCCCACCGCGCCATTTCCTCGAGCGGTTCGGCCGGTTCATGGGCGTCGAAATGGGTAGCGCCTGGACGCTTGGCGCGGAACTCGCCGCGGCCAGCCGGTCGGATCCCGGCGTGCCGATCGTCGTCGAGTCGGTTGTGTATGAAGCGCCGACGATCCGCGCCGCCGGCGGGGTCATCGTGCGCATCCTGCGGCCGGGCGTCGACGGCCCGGTCGGCATCTGCACCGATGCCGAGCAGGGAGCGATCGCGGTCGACGCGGAGATCGTCAATGATGGCGACATTGAAAAGCTGCGCACCGCGATCGAGCGGATTGCGCGTGCCGGCCCGACCGGATAGCTTCGCCGGGTCTAGCGATCGAAAACGGGCAACAAAACGGGCAACATTCCCGAATAGCGATCATTGTTTTTATTGACATTTTTTGCGTTTCAGGGCGTCTAACGCGCCGGCCAGAGGCACCATTCTTCTCCGACCTGTATCCCTTGTCGCGGTGCATGCGACCGGCCACGCCGGCAAGGCCCGGCTTCCTCCGTGTCTCCCGAGAGAGGAGATTTACCCTCACCCGCCCGTTCCGTTGCATAATTTCGACGCCGATTTCCCGAATTTCCGGCATTTCCGCGCAAAGTTATCCACCTCGCAACGGCCTCCCTTACCCTTCTCCCCGGTGTCACGGAGAAGGTCATGGAGTTCGACTGGACAAGGGCGGTGGAAAGGAACCTGGACGATCTCTTGCGGATCGTCACGCAGCTGTTCCTGGTGGCGGGGATAAGGACCGGACGGTCGCTGGTCTTCCTGCCGCGTTCCCTGCGCAGCCGGATTCTCGCCATCCTGCGCCCCGCCGAGTTCGCCGCCCGGCGACTGATCGTCATGGCCGCCTGCAAGCTGGAGCGGGACGTGGCGCTTTCCCCGGAACGCGGCGAGCGGCCAGAAGGCAGCCGTGAGGGTCAATCGGACATCGCGCCAGAGGCCGGGACGGACAGGGAGCCGGACGCAGAACCGTCCGACGCCGAGCTGCTCGACCTGTACCGCGACCGTCCGTCCTTCCAACTCTTCGACCCGTGGAAGCGTTACGCGCCCTTCCTCTTCGACGTCACCGGGCTGGACGGCCCCTTCGGCCATGCCTTCCTCGAATACGACGACCCGGAAGAAGGCTGGCCCGCCCCGGAGCGCGATCCCGACGAGCTGGTGGACGCCCGCGGACTGTCGCGGCGCATCCGGGCGCTGGCACTGGCGCTGGACGATCTCGACGGCCAGGCCGCCCGCCTTGCCCGCTGGAAGGCCCGTTTCGAGCGGGCCATCGAGAGAATCCGCGCCGCCGACGCAGGCGAGATCGCCGGCATGACGCCGGATGCCGTCCGCAAGCCCGCACCATGGCGTTTCCGCCCGTTGCGGCCCGGCCTGCCGCCCGGATGGAGAAGGCGGCCGCGAAACGAGATCGGGGAGGTGCTGAAGGAATGCCACACCCTGGCCCTCGACGCCTGGAACACGTCGTGAGCGCGGTGTCGCCGGAATGCGCGAACCGCGATCCCCGCCCGGCCGCCGCGGGGCCGATGCCGCGCGGCGCTTGACTGGATTCCGAAACAATGCATCAGCTTTGCCATGTTGCCGGACGATCCCGTTTCCCATGAAGACCTCCATTCCCGCTTCCGCTGGAGGATTCCGGACCGCTTCAACATCGGGACGGCCTGTGCCGACGAACCGGCGCGGCGCGATCCCGCTGCCCCTGCGATCGTCGACTGGACGGACGGCGAGCCGGTCACGCTGACCCGCGGCGAGCTGGCGGAAAGGTCCGACCGTTTCGCCGCCGCGCTGGCCCGCCTCGGCGTGACGCGCGGCGACCGCGTCGCCATCCTGCTGTCGCAGCGCTTCGAGACCGCGATCGCCCATCTCGGCGTCTACAAGCTCGGCGCCGTCGCCGTGCCGATGGCCGTCCTTTTCGGGCCGGAAGCGATCGCCTACCGGCTGAACCTGTCGGGCGCGAAGGCCATCGTCCTCGATCCGGAAGGCATGGCGAAACTCGACGGGGCCGATGCGGATTTCCCGCAACTGCGCGCGGTCGTCTGCGTCGGCGGCGCGCCGGGAGCGCATGATTTCTACGCTCTCCTGGACGATGCCCGGCCGGGCTTTGCCGCCGCGGACACCGCCGCCGACGACCCGGCCCTGATGATCTTCACCTCCGGCACGACCGGCCATCCCAAGGGCGCCCTTCACGCCCATCGCGTCCTGCTCGGCCACCTGCCGGGCGTGCAGACCCATCACGAGTTCCTGCCGCGGCCCGGCGACCTGCTATGGACGCCGGCGGACTGGGCATGGGCGGGCGGGCTGCTGAACGTCCTGCTGCCGGGCCTCTATTGCGGGGTGCCGGTTGTCGCCGCCCGCGCCGCCCGCTTCGATCCGGAATGGGCGCTGGCCCTGATGGAGAAGGCCCGCATCCGCAACGCCTTCATGCCGCCGACGGCGCTGCGCATGTTGGCCGCGCTCGGCTCCCGCGCCCGCGATTTCAGGCTGGACCTGCGCACCGTCGGCTCCGGCGGCGAGGCGCTCGGCCGCGGCACCCTTGCCTGGGCGCGGGAGAATCTCGGCGTCACCGTGAACGAGTTCTACGGCCAGACCGAGTGCAATCTCGTCCTCTCGGCCTGCGATGCGCTCGGTGTCGTCCGCCCCGGCTCGATGGGACGGCCGGTCGCCGGCCACCGCGTCGCGGTCATCGACGGGGAGGGCAACGAGTTGCCGCCCGGCGAACAGGGCGAGATCGCCGTGCGCCGGCCCGATCCCGTGATGTTTCTCGAATACTGGGGAAACCCGGACGCCACCCGCGAGAAGTTCGTCGGCGACTGGATGCTGACCGGCGACCGCGGCGTGATGGACGCCGACGGCTACTTCTTCTTCGTCGGCCGCGACGACGACGTGATCTCGTCGGCCGGCTACCGAATCGGCCCCGGCGAGATCGAGGACTGCCTGGTCGGCCATCCGGACGTCTCGCTCGCCGCCGTCGTCGGCAAGCCCGATCCGGTGCGCGGCGAGCTGGTCAAGGCCTATGTCGTGCTGCGCGAGGGCGCGGAACCGTCGCAGGAACTGAAGGCAGCGATTCGCGACCATGTGAGGGAACGGCTGTCCGCGCATGAATACCCGCGCGAGATCGAGTTCGTCTCCGGGATGCCGCTGACCACGACGGGCAAGGTGATTCGCCGCGTCTTTCGCGAGCGGGCGCGCGAGGAAGCGGAGAAGGAACGCGGGCGCGGCGGCGGCTAGCGCCGCTTCACCGCCTGTTTCAGCCGGTCGCGCACGGTCTTGGCCGCGTTGCGCGTGGAGCGGTACAGTTCCATCTGCTGCACGATCTGGCGCGCTTCGCGGTCCAGTTCGGGCCGCAGCCCGATCACCATTGTGGCGAACTCCCGCCGCTCCGACCACAGCCGCCCCACCACCGGGTGGTCCTCGACGGCGCAGGAGTCGGTCACCTGGATGTTCGGATCCTCAAGGTGCACCTCGGTGGACTGCATGATCAGCAGCGTGCCCGGCGAATACTGGGCGAGGCTCTCGTCATAGGTCGTCTTCCATGTCCATGCATGTCCGGCCTGCACGAAGACGATCAGCGAGGCGATTACCCGACCGTCCAGCTTGAAGGCATGGATGCGCACGAGGTCGCGTTCGGCCAGGTTGTTGACCGCCTCGCGCGCGAAGGCTGCGCGGTAGCGGTCGGCGGCCAGCGAGGTCCGCTGCCGGCCTTTCCAGCCGGCATTCTCCAGCAGCAGGAATTCCTCCATGGCGATGCGCACGTCCCGCGGCGACCGTGCGATCTCGTATTCGAACCGTCCCATCTCCTCGAGATGGCGCCGCAGCCGCCTGAAGTTTCGCAGGCTCCGCTTGCTGATGTTCGCGTTGAGGTAATCGATGCTGTCGAGTTCGCTTTGCAGGAACGGCCGCTGGACCGATCCCGTCGTCAGTACCGGCAGTCCGCGCCCTATCGCGACGCCGCGCAGCGTCCGGATCACGGCGCTGTCCATCATGACGTCGGGCAGGACGAGAATTTTCGGCAGAGCAAGGCCGGGATCGGCCAGTGTCGCCAGCAGGTCGTCGATGATGCGCGAGGATTCGCGCCGCTCGACGATCGGCACGCCGCTCGGGCCGAATTCGTTCGCCCACACCCGCATCACCTCCGGGCCGATCCTGAAGCCGGACTTCTCCACCGAGAACGGCATCAGCAGGCGCGTCTCGGCATCGGCCTCCGTTCCGTCCTGCAACAGCAGCAGCCGGACGTCGCGGTTGTCGACGCGAGGCATGGCGGGCACGAGGAAGCGCGGCGCGAAGAAGATGTTCGGTTCCAGCGCGTAGTCCGTCACCCGGTCGATGTCCTCGAGGATGTCGAAGCCGCTGTCGGCCGGATAGATGACGAGTCGGCGGTCGCCCTTGATCAGGCGGCTTGTCTCCTGCGGCCCGGCCTCCGTCTGCATACGCGCCGGGATCACGAAGGCGTCGGTCGGCTCGATGTCCTGCCGCAACAGTGGGGATGTGTGCATCAGGCCGCCTCCGCGTTCCGTTTCGGCGTCCACACGAACATCACCACGCCGACCCGACGATATGAAAACAGCAGCAACAACGCGGCCTCGAGCACCGTGGCGATCGCGCTCGCCGCGGCAGCTCCCATCAGCCCGTAGACGGGTATGAACAGCATGTTGAGAACGATATTGAGCAGCAGGACGATGGCGAAAATCGCCGCACAGGCATTCTGGTGCCCGGTCATGTTGAGCAGGCTTTCGGCCGGCCCGACGCTGGCCCGCACGACCACCCCGGCGATAAGGACGAAAAGCAGGGGATACCCTTCGGTGAAGCCCGATCCGAACAACGACAGCAGGAATTTTCCGAACACGAGAATCACGACGCCGATCGCCAGGGTCGGCCAGAATGTCCAGCCGACGGTCTGGCCGGCGAATGCGCGCAGCGCGGCCCGTTCCTCCGGGGCGGTGTTGGCGGCGAACTGCTGCGCGACGCCGGTCTTCACCGCGAAGAACACGAAATGCGCGAGCGCGAGAACCTTGACCGCGGCGTAGTAGACGGCGACCTCCTCCGGCGAGCGGAAGAAGCCGACCATCAGCACGTCGGCATTTGTGAGCATGAAGAAGAAGCCCTCGACCAGGAAGATCGGCAGCGCGACCGTGACCCACTGGCCCAGGTCGGTTTTGCGCGGGCCGGGCGGGACGGTACCCCCCAGGTCAGGGGAGACGACGAAGAGTTGCAGTATGGTGGTCAGGTAGCTCGCCACCACTGCCGTGAACACCGCGGCGGAAGCCGTCGCCTCGAATCCCAGCACGTGCGTTGCCGCGACGATCGCGAGCATGAGGGTGGGGCGGACGATATAGGTCGGGGCCAGCGCGCGAATCGGCCAGTTGTTCGCCCGCGCGATCCCCTCCAGCACCTCGCCGAGCGCGAGCATGGGCAGGCAGGTGAATGCCAGCACGAAAGGCACGACATAGTAGGACTCGATACGCTCGCCGAGCAGCCACACGACGGCCGCGCCCGCGACGGCGATGAGCGTCGCCACGGCGAGCACGAAGAGGCGGCTGGTTGTCATCAGGCCGCGCAGCAGGTCCGTCTCGCCATTCTTGCGATAGGCCGGCAGGAACCGGATGACCGCCGTCTGGAAACCGAGGCAGGACAGGCTGCCCAGGATGATCATCGCGGTCCAGACGAAGACATAGATTCCATAGTCGAATGCTCCCGCCCATCGCGCGATGATGGCCTGGGATAGAAACAGGAGCCCGGCACTGGCAACCCGGATCGCGAAGGCGACGACCGCCATGCGCTGGGCCACTGCGGCATCATCCTCCCCGCTGGCTATTGCGTCGATGCGCGAGGCGAATGGCCGCACCCGCTCGAACAACGGTGTGGAGAGCCAATGCTCTGCTGTTTCGATGGCAGAAAAACGCAAGACGGCAAGTCCGCTGGCTGATGGTCAAATCTTGCCGAGAAATAGCGGGTTGGGCTTAAGAAAGCGTTGGCATTCCCTGCATCGACGGTCGTCGGTCTGCCGCAAGCACGGGATTGAGCGGACTTCGCCGGGACCGCGCGCAGCCATCCCGGGCGCCGCGGGGCCACGCCTCCCCGCGGATGCCTACGCCGTCGGGGCGAAGGCGCCGTGGCAATGCTTGTATTTCTTTCCGGACCCGCAGGGACACGCCTCGTTGCGCCCGACCTTGCCCCAGGTAGAGGGGTCGTTCGGATCGCGGTCGGCGGCATCGACCTGGCCGCTCACGATCGCCGCTCCGTATTCGGGCGCCGCGGCCCCGAACTCGTCCTCGCCGGTGGTCGCGTTGGCATGATGCGGCTCCATCGCCGGCATCTCCGGCGGCGGCGCTTCCGCCTGCTCGCGCACGACCTCGACGCGCATGAGCTGCGCCGTAACCGCCTGGCGAAGGTTGGCGAGCATGGCCTGGAACAGTTCGAAGCTTTCCTGCTTGTATTCCTGCAGCGGATCGCGCTGGGCATAGCCGCGGAAACCGATCACCGAGCGCAGGTGATCGAGATTGACGAGATGCTCGCGCCAGAGCGTGTCAAGCGTCTGCAGCAGGATCGACTTCTCGACATACTCCGTGATCTCCGGGCCGAAACGCTCGGCCCGTTCGGCCGCGGCCTTGTCGGCCGCCTCGATAAGCCTTTCACGGATATCGTCATCCGCGATGCCTTCCTCGGCGGCCCACTCGTCGACCGGCGCGTCGATATTGAGCAGTGCCACCGTCGCCTGTTTCAGGCCCTCTATATCCCACTGGTCGGCATATGCCTTCTCCGGGATATGCTTGGCGACCATCTCCTCGATGACTTCATGGCGCATTTCCGTGACCGTGTCAGACAGTCCGGTACCGTCCATGAGTTCCTTGCGCTGCTCGAACACGACCTTCCGCTGGTCGTTCATCACGTCATCGAACTTCAGCAAGTTCTTGCGAATGTCGAAGTTGCGGGCCTCGACCTTCTTTTGGGCCTTTTCCAGCGCCTTGTTGATCCAGGGATGGACAATCGCCTCGCCTTCCTTGAGCCCGAGCTTCTGCAGCATTCCGTCCATGCGATCCGACCCAAAGATACGCATGAGGTCGTCCTGCAGCGACAGGAAGAACTTGGAGCGCCCCGGATCTCCCTGGCGCCCGGACCGGCCGCGCAGCTGGTTGTCGATGCGTCGGCTTTCGTGCCTTTCCGTGGCGAGCACGTAGAGGCCGCCTGCCGCGAGCGCCTGTTGCTTGAGCCGTTCCACGTCTGCCTCGATCTCGGCTATGCGGCGGTCGCGCTCCTCGCCTTCCGGCACATCGGCAAGCTCGTCGGCTATGCGCATCTCGACATTGCCGCCGAGCTTGATGTCCGTGCCGCGACCGGCCATGTTGGTCGCGATCGTCACCGCGCCCGGGACGCCGGCTTGCGCGACGATATGCGCCTCGCGCTCGTGCTGGCGCGCGTTCAGAACCTCATGCTTTACGCCGCCCGCCTTGATGGCCGCATCGAGATTCGCAACTGCGGTTTCGAGATATTCGCGAAGCTCGGGTTCCTTCCCGGGCTTGAGGGCGTCAACGCGGCCTTGGACAGTATCGCGAATCTGCTTGAGCTTTTTCACGTCGCCGAGCATCGACGACAGCAACTCCGACTTCTCGATCGAGGTCGTGCCCACCAGTACCGGCTGGCCCTTTTTCTGCGCGGCGATGATGTCAATCACCACGGCGACATACTTTTCCTCGACCGTGCGATAGACCTCGTCGTCCTCGTCAATGCGCTGCACCGGCAGATTGGTCGGAATTTCGACCACGTCGAGCCCGTAAATGTTTCCGAACTCCTCGGCCTCCGTCGCCGCCGTGCCGGTCATGCCGGCCAGCTTGTCATACATGCGGAAGTAGTTCTGGAACGTCACCGAGGCGAGGGTCTGGTTCTCCGGCTGGATTGCCACGCCCTCCTTGGCCTCGAGCGCCTGGTGTAAGCCCTCCGAAAAGCGACGGCCGGGCATCTGGCGGCCGGTGAACTCGTCAATGATGACGATCTCGTCGTTTCTGACAATGTAATCCTTGTCGCGCTGGAACAGCGTATGCGCCTTCAACGCGTTGTTGACGTGATGCACGATCGCGACGTTTTCGACGTCATACAGCCCGCCGTCCTTGAGCAGCCCGGCTTCCGCCAGCATCAGCTCCAGCTTCTCGGTACCCTCCTCGGTAAAGGTCGCGGTGCGCTGCTTTTCGTCGATCTCGTAGTCTTCGGCGGACAGCTTGGGAATGAACTTGTCGATGGTAATGTAAAGTTCGGACTTGTCGTCGAGCGGACCGGAGATGATCAGCGGCGTACGCGCCTCGTCGATGAGAATCGAATCCACCTCGTCGACGATCGCGAACGCGTGATCCCTCTGCACCATCTGCGCGCGCTCGTACTTCATGTTGTCGCGCAGATAGTCGAAGCCCAGCTCGTTGTTGGTGCCGTAGGTTACGTCGCAATCATAGGCCGCCTTGCGCTGCGCGTCGTCCAGGCCATGGACGATGACGCCGACGGAGAGACCGAGGAAGTTGTAAAGCTTGCCCATCCACTCGGCATCGCGCTGGGCAAGGTAGTCGTTGACCGTGACGACATGGACGCCGCGACCGGCAAGCGCGTTCAGATAGACCGGCAGGGTCGCGACCAGTGTCTTGCCCTCGCCCGTCTTCATTTCGGCGATGGAACCTTCATGCAGCACCATGCCGCCGATCAGCTGGACGTCGAACGGCCTGAGGCCGAGTGCGCGCTTCGCGCCTTCGCGCACGACAGCGAACGCCGGAACCAGCAGGTCGTCCAGGGACCTGCCTTCGGCTATCTGCGCGCGAAACTCATCCGTCTTTGCACGCAGCTGCTCGTCGCTCAGCGCCTGCATCTCGCTTTCCAGCGCGTTGATGGCAGCAACCTTGGGCTGCAGGGACTTCAGGCGGCGGTCGTTGACGGAACCGAAAATCTTGCGGGCTAGGCCGCCGAAATTGACCATGAAAATGGTCCTCTCTTCGAATGGGCCGCGGCTCTCGCCGGGCCTTTGAAATTCACGTGTAAGCGTCTTCTCCCGGGGCCATGGCGCCCCGCTCCCCACGTTTCGGAGGTGGACGCGATAGCAAAGGACAGATAAGAGGGGCAAATAGTGATGTCAACGTCGCCGCATAGCCTGAAAGACGGCGTATTCCGGGGGCTCACGGTCACTTCGAAGCGAACGGTTCAAACGCAGCCAAGCGAGTTTTCGATGCAGTTTTCCAGCCTACTCCGCAGCAGATCCGCAGTTCCCGCAATGCCGGCCGTCCGGCGCGCTGTCATGGCGCTGGCGACGATCGGCGCAATTGCCCTGCCGGCTGCGGCCCAGGACGAAACCAACAAGGTCGTCGGCACGTTGAACGGCGCCCCCATCACCGAGCGCGATCTCGCCATGACCCTGGGCGACCTGCAGGATCAGTTCGGGCAGGTCCCGCCGGAGGATCGCCGCGCCGCCGCACTTGCCGCCCTGATCGACATCCGCGCACTTGCTGCCAAGGCCGAAGCGGCAGGCCTCGACAAGACCGAGGAGTTCATCGACCGCCTGGCGTTCCTGCGCGAACGCGCCTTGCACAACGCCTATTTCCGCGACGAGGTCGTCAACAAGATTACCGACGAGGACGTCCGTGCCCGCTACGACAAGGAAGTAGCCGCCACGCCACCGCAGAACGAAGTACATGCACGCCACATTCTTCTCGAGACGGAAGATGAAGCGAAAGCGGTCATCGAGGAACTCGACAATGGCGGCGACTTCGAGGCGCTGGCGAAGGAGCATTCCACCGGGCCGACCGGACCGAATGGCGGCGATCTCGGTTACTTCACCCGCGGCCGGATGGTACCGGAATTCGAGGAAGCGGCGTTCGCCCTCGATGTCGGCGCTCATACCACCGAACCGGTGCAGACGCAGTTCGGCTGGCATGTCATCAAGGTTGAGGACAAGCGCCAGGTTCAGCCGCCGGCCTTCAGCGAGGTAGAGAACCAGATTCGCTCGGTCCTGCTGCGGGAGCGTTATTTCGAGGTCCTCAGCGAGCTGCGCGAGGCGGCCGAGATCGAGATTACCGATCCGGACCTCAAGGAGGCCTATGAAAGGGCGCAAGCCTCCCAGCAGTCCGCCCAGTAGAGCCTTTCTGGAAATCTTCCCATGTCCGGTACCGTTTCGCCGCTAGCACCCGTTTCGCTACCCGAGATGCCGGTCGTTCCCGGCGTTCGCATCGCGACTGTCAAGGCAGGCATCAAGTACAAGGATCGCGTCGACCTCCTGGCAATGCTTTTCGAGACGGGAACCACCGTCGCCGGTGTGCTGACCCGCTCCAGGTGTCCGTCCGCGCCGGTGGAGCTGTGCAGGGAGAACCTGCCCGGCGGAAAGGCAAGGATTCTTGTCGTCAACGCCGGCAATGCCAACGCGTTCACCGGCAGCAAGGGACGCCATACCACGGCTGTCGCGGCGCGCTCAGCGGCGGAAGCGGCCGGCTGCGACGAGGGAGAGGTCTTCCTTTCCTCGACCGGCGTGATCGGCGAGCCGCTCGATCATTCCCATTTCGAACGCCACCTGAACGGCATGGCCGCCAGTGCCCGGGCCGATGGCTGGGTGGACGCCGCACGCGCCATTATGACCACCGACACGTTCCCGAAGCTGGTTACGCGCCGGGTGAACCTCGGCGATGCCACCGTGACCATCAACGGCATCGCGAAGGGTGCAGGCATGATCGCGCCAGACATGGCGACCATGCTGGCCTATGTCGCGACCGACGCGGCGCTTTCCGCGAATGTACTGCGTGCCTTGCTTGAACGTTTCACGCCGACGACATTCAACGCGATCACGGTGGACAGCGACACCTCGACTTCGGACACGCTGCTGGCGTTCGCCACGGGGCAGGCGAAAGATGCTCCCGCGATAACCGACCCGGCCGACCCGCGTCTGGCGGAATTCGCGACCGCATTCGGAGATTGCCTGCACGAATTGGCGCTGATGATCGTCCGTGACGGCGAGGGAGCCACCAAGCTCGTGCGTGTGGACGTGACCGGGGCGGTATCGGACGTATCGGCCAAGAATATCGCGATGGCGATCGCCAATTCCCCCCTCGTGAAGACGGCGATCACCGGCGAAGACGCCAACTGGGGCCGGGTGGTGATGGCCGTCGGAAAGGCCGGAGAGCCGGCCGACCGGGACCGGCTGGCAATCTGGTTCGGCGACCTGCTTGTCGCTTCCGAGGGCGAGCGCGTTCCGGGCTATTCCGAGGAAGAGGCCAGCGCCTACATGAAAAACGACGAGATCGTGATCCGCGCCGATATCGGCCTGGGCGACGGCCGCTTCACGGCGTGGACCTGCAATCTCACCAAGGAGTATGTCGCGATCAACGGCGATTACAGGAGTTGAGCCGGTGACGGATCTAGCACTCGTCAGGCGTCTGGAAGCGGTCGGATTCAGGGCATGGCCGGCCGCATCGGTACACTATGACGGCAGCTGGGCCGTGCGCCTTACGGCCGGACATCCCTCAAAGAGACTGAATTCGGTCAACCCGCTCGATCCGGCCGATCATCGCGACATAGAGACGCGCATCAACCGCGCGGCCAAGCGTTTCGGCGCCTATGGCCGTCCGCTCGTCTTTCGCCTGTCGCCGCTGGCGCCTCTTCAGCTCGGTGCCCATTTCGACGCTCATGGCTGGCGCCGCTTTGACGAAACCCGGGTCATGATCGCGAACCTGAAGGATATCGATCTGGACAGCGGTCTCGACCAGATCCCGCTCAAGGATGTAGGCCGCTATGTCGATGCATCGATTGCCATTCGCCAGGCGGAAGCGGACCGAAAGGCTGGCTTGACCGAAGTTGTCGAGTCGATCCGGCCTCCGAGCGGCATGTTTGTCCTGGAGGACGAAGGCGGGCCCGTGGCATCGGCGCTCTGCGTCCATGACAACGATCTGGCCGGACTGTTCGACGTGGCCGTGAGGGCCGACCAGCAGGGCAAGGGATATGCACGCTCCATCGTCCGCGTCGCATTGCGGTGGGCCGCCGCGCAGGGCGCGCAGCGGGCCTGGCTCCAGGTTGTAAGCGCCAACAAGCCGGCGGTCAGCCTCTACGAGCGGCTCGGCTTCGCAACCGCCTACACCTATGTGTATCGCAAGAAAGGCGACTGACCGGCGCATGAATGATACCGCCGACAAGCCGTTGCTGCTGGTTGCCGCTTGCGCATTGCTCGACACCGACAACCGGATCCTTCTGGCCCAGCGGCCGGAGGGGAAGGCGATGGCCGGATTGTGGGAGTTCCCGGGCGGCAAGGTGGAAGCCGGCGAAACGCCGGAAGACACCCTCGTCCGGGAACTTTTCGAGGAACTGGGGATCGTCACGGAGAAACCATGCCTGGCGCCGCTGAGCTTTGCCAGCCACGCCTACGATGACTTCCATTTGCTGATGCCGCTCTACGTGTGCCGCAAGTATCAGGGCATGCCGGTCCCGCGCGAGGGCCAGAAGCTCAAATGGGTGCGTGCAAGTGCATTGCGTGACTACCCCATGCCACCGGCAGATTTGCCGCTGGTTCCAATAATTCAGGACTTGTTGCCACCCTTTCGCGGCAGCTAACAAACGTCGTTAATCAAACATTTATTTCAATGTGCGATTTTAAATGAAGCTGGCGTGTGTTTACGCGGGTGGGCAAACGGGGATTGTCTGGTCGGCAAAAAGGGGTATCGGGAAATGCGTGATGATCGTGATTGGGCACAGATCCGCCCGCAATCCGGCTCTCCGGTGTCGGAAGCCGGTCTGGGCATGATTCGGATCACGCTTCTCTTCGGGTCGCTCGCTGTCGCAATCGCAATGTTCCTGACGCCGCTTCTCGACCGAGGCGGATCCTCCGACATTACCGCTTCCGTGGTCTATGGCGGACTCGACCGCACCACGGCTGGCGCGATCCGCAACAACGCCCGCCAATATACGATCCGCCGAAGTGTCCTGCAGAACGATCCCGGTTCGATGTGCATCATCCACACGAACGGCAGGCGCACGGGTGACTGCTGATTAACCGTCTTCGGCAACGGTTCGATTACACAGTCGCCAAAAATAACGTTACGTCACCCTCTCCACAACACGCCGTTAATAACGTGCGTTTACCACGGTAGCATGTTGTGGGAGTGGTACGATGCTGAATTCATTCATTGCCGACGAGACGGGGGCCACCGCGGTTGAATACGGGATCATCGCCACCGTGCTGTCGGTTGTCATCGTCGGTAGCATCGGCTTTGCTCTCGAAGCGGTCAGGTGGCTCTGGTCGGACAACAATTCCGAGATCACCAAGAGCCTGAACTAGCGCCCGCCCCGCGTCGGGATTGACTTGTCCCCGATGAAATCGGCGAGGCGTTTCGTGGCGCTGCCCGGCTTGAGCGGCTTCTGTTGCGATTCGTGCGGCGCCCAACCCGACATCCACAACAGTTCGAATGTGGCGCGGATCCGTCCGTCCGCGTCGGCATGGTTCCCGGCATAGTGCTGTGCCGCCATCTGGAAGAGCCGGGGAGAGGCGAAACGGCGGCTGCGCGACGCCAGCGTATTGGTGGCACCCATCGACCGCAAGTCACGCATCAGGTCGAACATCGTATCGTAACGGACAGTCAGTCGCTCCGTATCGGCTACCGGCAGAGCAAACCCAGCCCGTTGCAGCAATCCGCCGGCGTCGCGCACGTCCATGAACGGCAGCACGCGCGCATTCGCCGCGCCTGTGAGTTCCACCTCTGCCGCCAACAGGCTGTCCCGCAATTCCGCCAGCGTCGCGCCGCCGGGAACGCAGGCAAGAAACAGCCCGTCGGGCTTCAGCGCGCGGCGGATCTGCGCAAGAACGCCGGGCGTGTCATTCGTTTCGTGCAGGGTCAGCAGGCTGATCGCGAGATCGAGGCTTTCCGGTTCCAGGCCCAGCACCTCGTCTCCGGCACCGGGATCCCGCCATCTCTCGAGGCCGGCGATCTCCGGCAGAATGCTGTCCGGCACGGAATCCGGCACGAACAGGATTCCGCGCTCGAATTTCCGCGTCACCGCCGACAGCCGCAACGCCAGGTCGTCGGCGGTCGCCCTGAACAGGAAATCGGCGCCGTCCGCCGCCATTCGGACCGCGCGGCGCTGGTTGGCCCGCACTTGGCCCAAGTCTATGATGGTTTTGACGGTCATGCCGGCATCTGTAACACTGTTCACGTTACTTTTCCTGGAGTTCACATGCAGAACGCGGTGCAAAAGGCAAGTCGCCTGGTCGCCTCGATACTGTTTCCCGACACCTGTCTCGCCTGCCGCACTCACGTTGCCGCACGCGGGACGCTGTGTCCCGAATGCTGGGGGCAGATTCATTTCATCGCCGACCCCATATGCACGGTCACCGGCACCCCGTTCCAGCACGATTTCGGCGATGACATGGTCAGCGCCGAGGCGCTTGCCAACCCTCAGCCCTGGCGCCGCGCCCGCGCCGCGGTACTGCATGACGGCATCGCCCGCCAGCTGGTGCAACGGCTGAAATATGGCGACCAGCCGGAACTCGCGCCCTGGATGGCGCGATGGATGCTGCGCGCCGGCCGATTGCTGGTGGAAGAGTGCGACGTGGTCGTGCCCGTACCGCTGCACAAACGACGCTACTTGGCGCGTCGCTACAACCAGTCGGCAGAACTCGCGCGCATGATCGCCGCGGAAGGCGGTATCGCCTTCGAACCCGCCGCGCTTGTCCGGATCAGGCCGACCCGCCGGCAGGTCGGTCTGACCGCGAAACAGCGCCAGGCCAATGTGCGAGGCGCCTTTCGCGTACCGCCCGGCCACGAGATCGCCGTCTGCGGCCGGTCGGTCCTGCTGGTCGACGATGTCTATACGACCGGCGCGACACTGGGAGCGGCGACCCGCGCGCTATTGCGCGGGGGCGCTGCCCATGTCGACGTTTTGACCTTTTCGCGCGTGGTCCCCCACTTTGCCGGCGTCACGCGGCGGCCGGCGGCATACTAGGGCGGTCTTTTCAGGAAATTGCGGCGCACATATATAGCGCTGTCGGAAAGGAATGTTTCAATGGCCAATGTCACCATCTACACACGTCGGTTCTGCGGATTTTGTATCGCCGCGAAACGGCTTCTCGATCGGAAGGGAGCGGCGTATGTGGAACATGACGCCACCACGGACCCGGCTTTGAAACGCGAAATGATCCAGCGCTCTCATGGCGGAACCACCTTCCCGCAGATTTTCATCGGTGACATCCATGTCGGTGGCTGCGATGATCTCTATGCCCTCGACCGCGCGGGCAAACTTGATAACCTGCTGAGCAGTTGACCATGCCTCGCACACTCAAATGCGCCGCCATCCAGATGCGGTCCGGGACCGGGATCGCCGCCAATCGCGACGATTTCGAGCGGTTCGTTCGCGAAGCCGCCCAAAGCGGCGCGACCTATGTGCAGTCGCCGGAAATGACCGGCCTGATCCAGAAAGATCGCGGCGCATTGCTCGAATCGATATTCCCGGAGGATGAGGATCCGATCGTGGCGACGGCGGCGGCGCTTTCGGGCGAACTCGGGATCTGGTTGCATGTCGGCTCGACGCCGATAGCGCTCGGCGGCGAGATGGTCGCCAACCGTGCCTTTCTGTTCGGACCCGACGGAAAGAGACGCGCCGCCTACGACAAGATCCACATGTTCGATGTCGATCTCGACAACGGCGAGAGCTGGCGCGAATCCGCGATCTACCGGCCCGGCGAACACGCCTTCACGGTCGGGATCGGCAATGCATGCCTGGGCATGGCCATCTGCTATGACGTTCGCTTTCCTGACCTTTTTCGCCGGCAGGCGCTTGCCGGCGCGGAGATTCTGACCCTGCCCGCGGCCTTCACCCGCCAGACCGGCGAAGCCCACTGGCACGTACTTCTGCGCGCCCGCGCCATAGAGAACGGGGCCTTTCTCGTCGCCGCCGCCCAAGGCGGAACCCATCGGGACGGACGCGAAACCTACGGCCATTCCATGATCATCGACCCGTGGGGTCGCGTAGTCGCCGAGAAGGACGATGACGAGCCGGGGATCGTCACCGCCACCATCGATCTCGACGAGGTTCTTGAAGCCCGGCGCAAGATACCCAATCTGAAAAATATACGTCCGTTTAAGCTGTCGGACGCAGAATTAGGGGGATGACTGGAGCACGATCGTGATCAAGTTTTCGCTCATATGTGACCAGGGCCATGACTTCGAGGCATGGTTCCGAAATACCGGCGATTTCGAGACCCAGAAGAAGCGCGGGTTCCTGGAGTGCCCGTCTTGCGGCTCCACCCGCATTTCCAAGGCATTGATGGCGCCGAACGTGTCGACCGCCCGCAAGCGCGAGGAGGTCGCCGTCGCGACCGGCAATGGCGCCCAGCGCGAGATCATGGCCAAGCTCCAGGAAATGGCCCGCGCGGTGAAGAAGAATGGTGAGGATGTCGGTGAGCGCTTCCCCGAGGAAGCGCGCAAGATCCATTACGGAGAGAGCGACCCGCGCGGCATCTACGGCAAGGCGACACCCGATGAGGTGGCAAGCCTGCTCGACGAGGGGGTCGAGGTCCTGCCACTGCCGGATCTGCCCGAAGAACTCAACTGACCGGCGGCGCGGCTACTTCCCGCGTTCCGCGACCACCATGTAGTTGACGTCCATGTCTTTCGACAGGCGCCATTCGTCGGCGAAGGGATTGTAGCTGACCCCCGTGCGCCTGACGATGTCGAGGCCCGTCCCGGCAAGCGCCGACTGCAGTTCCTGCGGCGTGACCAGTCTTTCGTACTGATGCGTGCCCCTCGGCAGCCAGCGCAGGATATGCTCGGCACCGATGATGGCAAGACCGTAGGCCTTCAGCGTCCGGTTTATGGTCGCGACGATCATAAGTCCGCCGGGACGCACCATCGCGGCGCAGGATTTCATGTACAGGTCCACGTCGGCGACGTGCTCGACCACCTCCATGTTCAACACGACATCGAAGGTTTCGCCCTCCGCCTCGAGCGTTTCCGAGGTGGTGGCGCGATAGTCGATGTCGAGGCCCGATTGCGCGGCATGGATCCTGGCGATCTCGATATTGGTTTCCGATGCGTCCGCGCCGACGACCGTGGCGCCAAGACGTGCCATCGGCTCCGAAAGAAGTCCGCCGCCGCACCCGATATCGAGAAACCGCAGGCCGGCAAGCGGCCGCGACGCGGTCGGGTCTAGTCCGAAATGCTCGATCACCGTATCGCGGATATATTTCAGGCGGACCGGATTGAACTTGTGCAGCGGCCTGAACTTGCCGGCAGGGTTCCACCAGTCCGCGGCCATTCTCGAAAAACGCTCGACCTCGCCGGCGTCGATGGTCGTTGCTCCGCTGTCCATTCGTGACCGTCCTGTCCTTGTCCTACCCTTCAACTCGGGCGATCGGCCGCTCAAGTCAAGTGGCGCCGCGGTCGCACCCTCCGTCAGGGCGAACTTGCGGCTTCGCCCGCGATTCGATATGCAGCGCGCGATCCGCCGGGCAAATCCGGCGCAACAACAGCAACACTCGCCGAGCACACCATCTGCCATGGCCCGCATCGTCATGAAATTTGGCGGCACGTCCGTCGCCGATATCGACCGCATCCGCAACGTGGCACGTCACGTCAAGCGCGAGGTCGATTGCGGCCATGAAGTCGCGGTCGTGGTCTCCGCCATGGCGGGCAAGACAAACGAGCTCGTGGAGCTTACGCGCGCCGCATCGCCGATGCATGACGCGCGCGAATACGATGCCATCGTCGCATCGGGCGAACTGGTGAGCGCCGGCCTGCTCGCCATCGTCCTGCAATCGATGGGCGTCGATGCCCGTTCCTGGCAGGGCTGGCAGATTCCGGTGAAGACGGACAACGCACACGGTGCTGCGCGCATAGCCGAGATCAATGGCGAACGGCTCATCGAACGCTTCGGGATTGGCCAGGTCGCCGTCATCGCCGGCTTCCAGGGCGTTGCGCCCGACAACCGCGTATCGACGCTCGGGCGCGGCGGTTCGGACACATCGGCAGTTGCCATCGCCGCCGCGGTAAATGCGGACCGCTGCGACATCTACACCGATGTGGACGGCGTCTACACGACCGATCCGCGCATCGAGCCGAAGGCGACGCGCCTTGCAAAGGTCTCGTTCGAGGAAATGTTGGAGATGGCCTCGCTTGGCGCCAAGGTGCTGCAGGTTCGTTCTGTCGAATTGGCCATGGTGCACGGTGTACGCACCTTCGTTCGGTCCAGTTTCGATGAGCCCTACGCCCCCGGGATGGACGATTTCGACAATCCGCCGGGCACGCTGATATGTGATGAGGAAGAGATCGTGGAAAAGCAGAACGTCACCGGCATCGCCTATACCCGCGACGAGGCGCAGATATCGCTGCGCCGCGTGCAGGATCGTCCGGGCGTGTCCGCCGCAATCTTCGGCCCGCTGGCGGATGCCGGCATAAATGTGGACATGATTGTCCAGAACGTGTCCGGCGACGGCAAGTTCACCGACATGACCTTCACCATTCCGAGCGGCGATGTCGACAAGGCGCTGCTGGCATTGGAAAAGATTAAGGACGAGGTGGGCTACGAGGCGGTCCAGTCGGAAACCGGCCTGGTCAAGGTATCGGTCATCGGCATTGGAATGCGCAGCCATGCCGGCGTTGCTGCCATAGCCTTCAGGGCACTGGCTGAAAAGGGCATCAACATTCGCGCAATCACCACGTCCGAGATCAAGATCTCGATCCTGATCGACGGACCCTACTGCGAACTGGCCGTGCGCACGCTGCACGACGTCTACGGTCTCGACAAGCTCTAGCCCCGACGGCTATGCCTTAGGACCGAGCGTCCGGCCGATCCGGACGCGCAAACCGATGCGTGCAGGGAGAACCAATTGCTTCGTGAGGCAGATGCCGGACCACGTGTACTGCTGAAACGTCTCCGCGAGATCATGGCGGAGCCGATGGAGCCGCAGGAGCGGCTCGACCGGATCGTGCGTCAGATCGCCCAGAACATGGTCGCCGAGGTTTGCTCGGCCTATGTGCTACGGGCCGACGGCGTGCTGGAACTCTACGCCACGGTCGGCCTCAACCCCATGGCGGTACACCAGACGGCGCTGCGCCTCGGCCAGGGCCTCGTCGGCACCATCGCGTCGTCCGCGCGCCCGCTCAACCTTGCCGAAGCGCAGAAGCATCCAGCCTTCCAGTACCTGCCGGAAACCGGCGAGGAGGTTTACAACTCCTTCCTCGGCGTGCCGATCCTGCGTGCCGGTCGGACCCTCGGCGTCCTTGTCGTCCAGAACGAAGCCCATCGTGCCTATGGCGAGGACGAGGTGGAGGCGCTCGAAACAGTCGCCATGGTGATCGGCGAACTGATCGCCGCCGGGGAATTGAAGCGCCTGTCCCATGACGGTGTCGAACTCGACCTGAACCGGCCAGTGACATCCAGCGGGCGCGCGCTCGCGGAGGGTATTGGTCTCGGTCACGTAGTCCTGCACGAACCGCGCATCGTCGTCACCGACCTGTTCAACGAGGATTCCGAAGCGGAGATTGAACGCCTCGCCGCGGCGCTGAGTTCGCTGCGCCTGACCATCGACGACATGCTTTCGCGACGCGAGGTGGCTTTCGAGGGCGAGCACCGCGACGTGCTGGAGACCTACCGCATGTTTGCCCACGACAAGGGCTGGGTGCGGCGGCTGGAGGAAGCGATCCGCAACGGCCTGACGGCCGAGGCATCGGTGGAAAAGGTTCAAAGCGACATGCGCGCGCGGATGTCGGCGGTCAACGACCCCTACCTCCGCGAGAGAATGAACGATTTCGACGATCTCGCCAACCGTCTGCTGCGCGAGCTGATGGGCGAGGACATTGCAACCCGGGAAGAGAAGCTCCCGTCGGACACGATAGTCGTTGCGCGCACCATGGGTGCGGCGGAACTGCTGGACTATCCGCGCAAGAACCTGCGCGGCCTCGTTCTCGAGGACGGCGCGCCGACGAGCCATGTCGTCATTGTCGCCCGGGCCATGGGGATTCCCGTTGTCGGCCAGGTCAAGGGCATAGTCGCCCTGTCGGAAAACGCGGATCCCATCATCGTTGACGGTCTGTCGGGCGATGTTCATCTTCGTCCGCAACCCGATGTCGAGGCCGCCTATGCGGAAAAGGTCCGCTTCCGGGCTCGCCGGCAGCAGGAGTATCGCGACCTGCGAGACAAGCCGTCGGTGACGAGGGACGGCGAAGCATTCCACCTGCACATGAATGCCGGACTGCTCGTTGATCTGCCACAGCTCGACGAATCCGGTGCCGAAGGAATCGGGCTGTTCCGAACCGAGCTGCAATTCATGGTCGCCGATACCTTTCCGCGTGCCGAAGCGCAGGAATCTCTATATCGCTCGGTAATCGAGGCGGCAGGCCCGAAGCCGGTAATTTTCCGGTCGCTCGACATCGGCGGGGACAAGGTTCTGCCCTATTTCCGAAGCGCGCCGCACGAGGAAAACCCGGCACTTGGCTGGCGCGCCATCCGGCTTTCGCTAGATCGCCCCGGACTTTTCCGGACGCAGATGCGGGCGCTTCTGAAAGCATCCGCAGGGCGTGAACTCCGGGTCATGCTGCCGATGGTGACCGATATCGGCGAGATCGAGCAGGCGCGATCCATCATCAATCGCGAGGTGCAGCACCTTTCGCGATTCGGCCACGGCCTGCCGACTCGGCTGCACATCGGCGCGATGCTGGAAGTTCCGGCATTGCTCTTCGACCTCGATGCCCTCATGAAGGCCGTGGATTTCGTCTCCATCGGTTCCAATGACCTGTTCCAATTCCTTACGGCCACCGATCGCGGCAATCCGCAGATCGCCGCGCGTTTCGAGCCACTGTCGCGGCCTTTCCTGCGCGCGCTCAAATCGGTGGCGGAAGCCGCTGCCAGGAATGGCGTGTCGCTTTCACTTTGCGGCGAACTCGCCGGCAAGCCGCTCTCTGCCATGGCACTGGCCGCCATCGGCATTCGCGACCTGTCGATGTCGGCCGCGTCGATCGGCCCGGTCAAGGCGGCATTGCTGGCCACCAATCTGGCCGAGTTGCGCGCCGTTATCGATACGGCAATTGAAAACGACGGTATCG
Source organism: Oricola thermophila (assembly GCF_013358405.1). Taxonomy (NCBI): domain Bacteria; kingdom Pseudomonadati; phylum Pseudomonadota; class Alphaproteobacteria; order Hyphomicrobiales; family Ahrensiaceae; genus Oricola; species Oricola thermophila. The sequence continues at coordinate 3,740,099 of NZ_CP054836.1, read as the reverse complement.
CCACCGATATGCAGCCTGTGATACGCGAATTCGCGGACAAGCATGACATTCCTTACAACTGACGAGCCTGAACGCGCCGCCCCCGCATGATCAAACTTCCCGCCGACAAGATGGACCAGATGGTCAAGCGTTTCGCCATGCTGGAAACCCAGATGGCGAGCGGTCCGGACAGTGAGACCTATGTCAAGCTCGCTTCCGAATATGCCGAACTTGAAGAAATCGTCGGCAAGATCCGCGAATACCAGGCGTCCTCGACAGAACGAGACGACCTGAAGGAACTTGTCGCCGGCAAGGACACCGAAGCGGAAATGCGCGAGCTCGCGGAGATGGAACTGGCGGAAGTGGAGGGTCGCATTGAGCAACTGGCAAAGGAGATACAGGTCCTCCTGTTGCCGAAGGATGCGGCCGACACCAAAAACGCGATTCTCGAGATCCGCGCAGGTACCGGCGGATTGGAAGCAGCCCTTTTCGCCGGCGACCTGTTTCGCATGTACGAGCGTTACGCATCGAGCCGCGGCTGGAAGGTCGAGGTCATTTCCGCGTCCGAAGGCGATGCCGGCGGCTACAAGGAGATCATTGCCTCTGTATCGGGTCGCGGCGTCTTTTCGCGGCTGAAATTTGAGTCTGGGGTTCATCGCGTCCAGCGTGTACCGGAAACGGAGGCCGGAGGCCGCATCCACACCTCCGCGGCCACCGTGGCAGTCCTGCCTCAGGCCGAGGATGTGGATGTCGATATCCGCGAACAGGACATCCGGATCGACACCATGCGTGCATCGGGTGCCGGCGGTCAGCATGTCAACACGACCGATTCGGCTGTTCGCATCACCCATATTCCGACCGGCATCGTCGTGGTCCAGTCGGAAAAGTCGCAGCACCAGAACCGCGCCCGCGCCATGGAAATTCTCCGTGCCCGGCTTTACGATGCAGAACGACAGAAGGCGGCGGAGGAACGCGCGGAAGCACGGCGCCTTCAGGTCGGTTCCGGGGATCGCTCCGAGCGCATCCGCACCTACAACTTCCCGCAGGGACGCCTCACGGATCACCGCATCAACCTGACGCTGTACAAGCTCGATCGCGTGATGGAGGGCGAACTGGACGACGTGATCGATCCGCTGATCGCCGACCACCAGGCAAGATTGCTGACGGAAGAGCACGCATGAACGAGGCGATCGCACCGGAATCGGCCGAGAAACTGTACCGAACGGCGAGGACACGCCTTGCCGAAGCCGGCATACCTTCGCCCGATCTCGATGCCAGCCTGCTTCTCGAACATGCCACCGGCCTGACGGTGCTGGCCCGCATCACGGAGCCTGGCCGGCTCGTGCCGACCGAGAAGATCGAAAGGTTCAGGACCTGCGTTGAACGCCGGCTTGCGCGCGAACCGGTTCATCGCATTATCGGCGAGCGCGAATTCTACGGATTGCCGCTCCAACTGACTGCAGCAACGCTCGTTCCACGGCCCGACACCGAGACGCTGGTCGATCTCGTGCTCCCCTTGGTCAGGAACCGCGTAGCACGAAACGGGCACTGCCGGATCCTCGACATGGGCACCGGTTCGGGGGCCATCGCGCTCGCGCTGCTCGCCGAAGTATCGCGCGCGACCGCAACCGGCACCGACATTTCCGCCGAGGCACTGATGGTGGCGCAGGCCAATGCCTCGCTTCTCGGGCTCGCGGACCGCTTCACGGCTATCCGCTCCGACTGGTTCGAGGAAGTCACGGGCCAGTTCGAACTGATAGTCTCGAATCCGCCCTACATCCGGAGCGATGACATTCCCGGGCTCGACCCGGATGTGCGCGAACATGACCCGCTACAGGCGCTTGACGGTGGCAGGGACGGGCTGGATGCCTATCGCGTGCTGGCGGAAAGGTCAGCTCCCTTCCTGGCCGAAAACGGGGCGATCGCGGTTGAAATCGGGCATGACCAGGCACCGGAGGTGACGAATCTGTTCGTTTCCGCCGGATACCGGAGAATCGGCCGGCGAAAGGACTACGGCGGGCATGTTCGGGCACTTTTTTTTGTGAAATGACATAAACTTGTGCCCTGTCGTGAAAAAATCACTTGGCAATGCAGCATTGTGAGTCTACCTAACTATTGGCGATAGTGAAAATCCGGTCGCCGGTCCGACACCCAACGGTAAAACTGAACGTTCCCGTGCGGACACCCGCCTTTCGCCGGCTAATTGTGCGAGATCGGCACTGAGGCACGCAAACAAACAATTTACTCGCCCGGATGAGGTATGGGGAAATCCTTGTCACGGCATGAACAGGCGCGATGCGCAACCTGTAGCACTGTAAATGGCAACATGAGAGTCTGATGAGACCACAACAGCAAGGTCGTCGCCAGCGCAACCGCAACAGCGGCGGCAACAATCGGCGCAACCAGAACCCGCTTTCCCGCAACTACGAAAGCAACGGCCCCGACGTTAAGATTCGAGGCAACGCCCAGGTGATTGCCGACAAGTACGCTGCGCTCGCGCGCGACGCCCTGTCGTCCGGCGACAGCGTGATGGCCGAAAATTACCTGCAGCACGCCGAACACTATAACCGGATCATCATGGCCGCCCAAGCACAGATGCAGACCCAGCGCGAGGAGCGGGCGCAGGCCGAGGACGGCGACGACGACACCGTTGCCCAGCCGGATGAGGAAAAGCGGAAGCGCCGCGAGCCGAGAGCGCGCAACGAGTCCAAGCCGGACAGCGAGACCGCGCCAGCGAGCGAAACCGCCACAACCGGGGAAGAAACGGGCGCGCAGACAGACGTCCGGGCCAACGGTCACGATGCGGCAGAAGCGCCGCAACCCGTAATCGAAGAGACCCCGGTAGAAGTCGCGCTAGAGGAGCAGGAACAGGCTGCTTCCGGCAAGTCGACCCGGCGGTCTACGCCGCGCCGCACGCGCAAGCCGCGCGGTGCGACCGAGGACTCGGCGCAGGAGGGCGGCGACACGTCTTCCGAGACCGGAGAATCCGTGATCGCGGAAGTCTGAACCTCTCCTTCCCGACCCCAAATGGAAACCCGCGCCAGGATCGGCGCGGGTTTTTCGTTTTTGCGGTGCGGCTCTTTATTTTGCCGCCGGACGTCACCATATCCCGTTAGAACAATGGCTTGCCGCCTGTCGGGAGCCTGTCAACGATGAACCGGCCAGCGCTTTCGGAAGGCTGCCGGTGGATTGGAGACCGAAATGAATCTTGAGAAATATTCCGACCGCGTTCGCGGTTTCATTCAGTCCGCGCAGACCTTTGCCCTTGGGCAGGATCACCAGCAATTCACCCCTGAGCACATCCTCAAGGTCCTTATCGACGATCCGGAGGGCCTTGCCGCCTCGCTGATAGAACGTGCGGGCGGCAAGCCGAACGACGTCCGACTGGGAGTCGATGCGGCGATCAAGGCGCTGCCGAAAGTCGAGGGCGGCAACGGCCAGCTATACCTAGCCCAGCCTCTTGCCAAGGTCATGAATACCGCCGAGGATCTGGCCGGGAAAGCAGGCGATTCCTTCGTCACCGTCGAGCGACTCCTGATGGCTCTGGCGATGGAAAAGTCGGCGAAGACGGCTGACATCCTCGCCAAGGCCGGCGTAACGCCGACGGGCCTCAACCAGGCGATCAACGATATCCGCAAGGGCCGCACGGCCGACAGTGCCAGTGCGGAGGAATCTTATGACGCGCTCAAGAAATACGCTCGCGATCTCACCGCCGATGCGCGCGAGGGTCGGCTCGACCCGGTGATCGGGCGAGACGACGAAATCCGCCGCACGATCCAGGTGCTGTCACGCCGCACCAAGAACAATCCCGTGTTGATCGGCGAACCGGGTGTCGGCAAGACGGCGATCGCCGAAGGCCTGGCCCTTCGCATCGTCAACGGCGACGTTCCCGAAGGCCTGAAGGACAAGCAGCTGATGGCGCTCGACATGGGTGCACTGATCGCCGGGGCGAAATATCGCGGCGAGTTCGAAGAGCGCCTCAAGGCCGTTCTCGCTGAGGTGCAGGCCGCGGCCGGATCAATCATCCTGTTCATCGACGAGATGCACACGCTGGTCGGGGCCGGCAAGGCGGACGGAGCCATGGATGCTTCCAACCTGCTCAAGCCGGCGCTGGCGCGTGGCGAGTTGCATTGCGTCGGGGCGACCACGCTCGATGAGTATCGCAAGCACGTGGAGAAGGACGCCGCGCTTGCCCGCCGTTTCCAGCCCGTCTTTGTGGACGAACCGACCGTCGAGGACACGGTTTCCATCCTGCGCGGCCTGAAGGAGAAATACGAACAGCACCACAAGGTGCGGGTCTCCGACTCCGCGCTGGTGGCAGCCGCGACCTTGTCGAACCGCTATATCAGCGACCGCTTCCTGCCCGACAAGGCGATCGACCTCGTCGACGAGGCCGCATCACGCCTGCGCATGCAGGTCGATTCCAAGCCCGAGGCACTCGACGAGATCGATCGGCGCATCATGCAGCTGAAGATCGAGCGCGAGGCGCTGAAGCTGGAAACGGATCAGGCCTCGAGGGACCGCCTTGCAAAGCTCGAGAAGGAGCTGTCCGGCCTTGAGGAGGAATCCGACAAGCTGACCGCGACATGGCAGTCCGAAAAGGAGAAGCTGGGCACCGCCGCCGACCTCAAGCGCCAGCTTGACGAGGCGCGCAACGACCTTGCAATCGCACAGCGCCAGGGCGAGTTCCAGAGGGCCGGCGAATTGGCCTATGGACGCATTCCCGAATTGGAGAAGAAGCTCGCCGAAGCCGAGAAGCGCGGCGATTCCGAATCCGGTACCATGGTCGAGGAAACGGTGACGCCCGACCACATCGCCCATATCGTGTCGCGCTGGACGGGCGTGCCCGTGGACAAGATGCTGGAAGGCGAACGCGACAAGCTCCTTCGAATGGAGGACGAACTCGGCGAGCGTGTCGTCGGACAGGCGGAAGCGGTGCAGGCCGTGTCGAGGGCCGTGCGCCGGGCACGCGCCGGACTCCAGGATCCGAACCGCCCGATCGGCTCATTCATCTTCCTCGGCCCCACCGGCGTCGGCAAGACCGAACTTACAAAGGCACTGGCCGACTTCCTGTTCGATGACGAGCAGGCAATGGTGCGTATCGACATGAGTGAATTCATGGAGAAACATGCCGTGGCACGCTTGATCGGCGCGCCGCCCGGCTATGTCGGCTACGAGGAAGGTGGCGTCCTTACCGAAACCGTCCGCCGGCGCCCCTATCAGGTGATCCTGTTCGACGAGATCGAAAAGGCGCACCCGGACGTGTTCAACGTGCTCTTGCAGGTGCTTGACGACGGTCGCCTGACCGATGGCCAGGGGCGCACGATCGACTTCAAGAACACGCTCATCATCATGACGTCGAACCTCGGCGCCGAGTATCTGGTAAATCTCGGCGAAGATCAGGACACCGACAGTGTCCGCGAGGAGGTAATGACGGTCGTGCGCGGCGCGTTCCGTCCGGAGTTCCTCAATCGTGTCGACGAGGTCATCCTGTTCCACCGGTTGAAGAAGTCGGACATGGGTCGGATTGTGAAGATCCAGCTCAAACGTCTGGAAACTCTGTTGGCCGACCGCAAGATCACGCTCGATCTGGACGACAACGCACTCGTCTGGCTCGCGGAGAAGGGATACGATCCGGCCTACGGCGCGCGCCCGCTGAAGCGCGTAATCCAGCGCCAGGTGCAGGACCCCCTGGCCGAACTGATCCTGTCCGGCGAGGTTCTCGACGGCTCGACGGTTCGCGTGATCGAAGGGTCGGACCGATTGAATTTCCGGCCGATCGCCCGATCCGACGGCGACGAGACCGCCGAACAGGCGGCATGATGCAACCTCCGGTTCTGACCCGGCTTCGGCCGGGTCGGTCATTCTCATGCCTCTATTTGCGCCAACACGTTTTTTCGGCTCGGGACAACGGAAACCGCGCGCCCGCGAAACCCGCCCGTCCTGCAGGCGCCGCCCGAAAAGGTTTGACCATGAACGCACCGATTTCGGCCGGTTGTCTGACCGCTCTTCTCTTCGCCACGATCCTCGCATTGCCGACTGCCGGGGTGGCCGAACCGGCAAATCCGGCCGTTCGGCTTGCACAGGCGGATATCGGCTCCTTCATCGACAGGCACAATAGGCGTGTCTATTTCGACCGCCGCACCAATCGAATCATCGCGATCGAGGAGCCCCAGCCGCTGAGAAATATGATCGAGCGCGTGCTGCCTCCTCTCGCCAGTTCCCCCGCTCCGGGAAGGAATGCATTTCCTCCCGCTCCCCGCTCCTATGAACGCAACATCCCGGATTCCCCGCCGCGCGCAAATGCCGTACCTGCACCGCAAACGGTGGAGCGCACCCCGCTCGGGAATTCCGGTGGAAATGAGCGCCCGGCCCCGGTCGACCGGGGGCTCTCGAACACATGGGGCGAGACGCCCGCAGAACCATCCCTGCCGGATCCCCTGATCGACAACCGGCAAGGCACACAGACCGCGGCTATCCGCCCCCTAGATCCGACAATCTCCGAGGACGAAACCGCGGTCGCCAGGCTGCAGGTGTTGCTCGACCGTCTCGGATTCTCGCCGGGAGTGATAGACGGCCGCATGGGCAGCAATGTGAGGAAGGCGGTCGCGGCTGCGGCGGAATTGACCGGAGTTGCCTTGACGACAACCGATGAGGCCGCATTGAGCACCGAACTCGCCCGCACCGGCGGAAATGCCTTTGCCGAATACACGATCACCACGGCGGATGTCGCCGGTCCGTTCGCGAGTACGATCCCGACAGACTTTGCGGAAAAGGCAACACTGCCCGCGATGTCCTACACCTCTCCCGCCGAATTGCTCGCTGAGCGCTTCCACATGGCTCAGGCCTTTCTGGAGAGGATCAACGAGGGAAAGGACCTGAGCAGGGCTGGCACGGTCATCCGGGTGGCCGCGGTCGGCAACAATGTCGAAACGCCGGTGACCCGCATCGAAGTCGACAAGGCAACCAGACAGGTCCGTGCCTACGATGCAGCCGGCCGACTTGTGGCAGCCTACCCGGCAACGATCGGTTCATCCGACACCCCTTCGCCGTCGGGGACCGTGCAGGTAGAGCGCGTCGCTTTCGACCCGAATTACACGTACAATCCGAGAATCAATTTCGTGCAGGGCGGCAACACGGGCGTCCTGACCATTCCGCCGGGACCGAACGGGCCAGTCGGCTCTATCTGGATTGCCCTGTCGAAACCGACATACGGCATTCACGGCACTCCCGCTCCGGACCGCATAGGCAAGACCAGTTCGCACGGCTGCGTGCGGCTGACGAACTGGGATGCCGCGGAACTGGCAAGACTTGTCACGAGTGGCGTGACCGTCGAATTCAACGGCTAGGGAAGGATGTCGCGATCGGCTAGCATCTGGCCATGCGACTGGATGACTACAACAGGTTTTGCGCCGGGCTGCCCGGCACGACACGTGTCGTGCAATGGGGCGGTGCCCATGTCTGGAAGGTCGGCGGCAAGGTGTTCGCGATCGCCGGCTGGAATGACGGTGAGGAACCGGCAGTCACATTCAAGGTTTCCGAGGCGGCATTCGAGATCCTGCGGGAACAACCCGGACTTCGCCCGGCCCCCTATCTCGCGTCGCGCGGCATGACCTGGATCCAGCGCGTGTCTTCCGAGACGATGGATGACGAGGCACTGAAGGCGTATATCTCGGAAAGTCACCGCATCGTGGCCGCCAGGCTGTCGCGAAAACTTCGCCGCGAACTGGGCCTTGATCCGGAGTGACTGCACAAGTCCGGTTTACATTGCAACGCAGCAATCGCAGAATGCGACAAACAGCGGCGTCAGATACGCGGGAAGAGGACATGACGGGAAACATCAGGAAGGTCGGCGTGATCGGCGCCGGACAGATGGGTTGCGGAATAGCGCAGGTCAGCGCGACGGCCGGCTATGCGGTTATTCTGAGCGACATCACGCTCGAGGCCGCCCAATCCGGCAAGGCGAAGATTGTCGAATCCATGTCCAAGGCCGTCGAATCGGGAAAGCTCGCGAAGGTCGATGCAGACGAGGCGGCTGCGCGCATAACGCCCGTCGGCACGCTGGACGAACTGGCCGATTGCGACCTCGTCATCGAGGCCGCGAGCGAGAACGAGGCAGTCAAGCGCGATATATTCTCCCGTCTCTGCCCGGTTCTGAAACCGGAGGCGATGCTGGCGTCCAACACCTCCTCGATCTCGATCACGCGACTTGCCGCGGCGACCGACCGGCCGGAGCGCTTCATGGGCATTCATTTCATGAACCCGGTTCCGCGCATGAAACTGGTCGAGCTGGTGCGCGGCATCGCCACCGAGGACGTTACCTACGAGGCGTCGAAGGCCTATGCGCATTCGCTCGGCAAGACGACGACCATGTCGGAGGATTTCCCGGCCTTCATCGTGAACCGGATCCTGCTGCCGATGATCAACGAGGCGATCTACACGCTTTACGAGGGCGTGGGCTCGGTCGAGGCCATCGACACCGCCATGAAGCTTGGCGCCAACCACCCGATGGGACCGCTGGAACTGGCGGACTTCATCGGTCTCGACACCTGCCTGGCGATCATGCAGGTGCTGCATGACGGACTGTCCGATTCCAAGTACCGGCCTTGCCCGCTCCTGGTGAAGTATGTCGAGGCAGGATGGCTCGGCCGCAAGACCAAGCGCGGGTTTTATGACTATCGGGGCGATGTACCCGTGCCGACGCGCTGAGGCGAAAGTTGGGAGGTCCCGCACCGTTCTTGGGGCATCAGGAACCGGCACAAGACCTCCCGCCACCGGTTGGGTGGTAGTAGCCCCCACCCCGGCAGGTGTTCATTAACCAACCGGCGCGGCACGCGATGTGCGATCCGTCACAATACGGTCGGCTGCCTGCCAGCTTGCGGGATACGTCGGGCGGCCCTAAGACCGGAAACACAAACGGGAAGAAATCCATGCTGTTTGAAGGCACAGACGCCTATGTCGCCGAAAAGGACCTGACCGTCGCGGTCAACGCCGCGATCCGGCTGGAACGGCCCCTGCTGGTCAAAGGAGAGCCGGGCACAGGCAAGACGGAACTGGCGAGGCAGGTCGCCGCCGCGCTGGACCTCGACCTGATCGAGTGGCACGTCAAGTCGACCACCAAGGCCCAGCAGGGCCTCTACGAGTACGACGCCGTCTCGCGCCTGCGCGACTCGCAGCTTGGCGATCCGCGCTTCGAGGACATTTCCAACTACATCAAGCGCGGCAAGCTGTGGGAGGCCTTCACAGCCGACAGGAAGACGGTGCTGCTGATCGACGAGATCGACAAGGCCGACATCGAGTTCCCCAACGACCTGCTGCAGGAACTCGACCGCATGGAGTTCTTCGTCTACGAGACCGGCGAGACGATCAGGGCGAAGCAGCGCCCCATCGTCATCATCACCTCCAACAACGAGAAGGAACTGCCGGATGCCTTCCTGCGTCGCTGTTTCTTCCACTACATCCGGTTCCCGGACTTCGAGACCCTGCAGGCGATCGTCGACGTCCACTATCCCGGCATCAAGAAGGAACTGGTGCGGGCCGCGCTGACGCGCTTCTACGAGATCCGCGAGGTCGCCGGCCTGAAGAAGAAGCCGTCCACCTCCGAAGCCCTCGACTGGATCCGCCTCCTCGTCGCCGAGGACGTCCAGCCGGAGGACCTGCGCGCCGACGCGAAGAACGCCCTGCCGAAACTGCACGGCGCGCTGCTCAAGAACGAGCAGGACGTGCACCTCTTCGAGCGCCTCGCCTTTCTCGCCCGCCAGCGCGGCAGCTAGGCGGTCGGCGGGAACGTTTCCCACGTACCGACCACCTCGCTGCCGGAAAAGACGGCCAGCGGGCCGAATTGCAGCAGCACCGCCTCGCTCTGCTGCGGCCGCATGAAGACGAAATCGTCGATGTCGGCGGCGACGGGACCGCGCGACACCAGTATCTCCTGGTTCGAGGACCGTCCGACCAGCCTGCTGTAGCCGAGGCCCGGCGGATGCACCGGTTTCGCCAGCCAGTGCCCGCCATGGATGAACACCGCCTCGCGGGCGCCGCCCTCCAGCAGGACCTGCATGAAGCGCGTGTCGCCGAAGCCGGGAATGCGGAAAGGCCCCTTCTTCAGGACCGGCGTGGCGATGAAGGCGGCCGGCCGCATGGCGGGCCGCTCCACCCGGTCGAAGTCGAGCGGCTTCAGCAGCAGCGAGCCGACCGACAGGTCGTTAATGAAATCGTCCCCGGCGCGGGCGGCCACGGTCTTGCTGCCGCCGGAATTGCGAATCGCGCCCGCGACCGTCTCCTCGCCGAAAACCGACCGCGCGATTTCCAGCGCCCGGCCGTAACCGGAACGGAAGTCGCGCTCGGCCCGGGCCCGAATCCCGAAGGCTGATGGAAGTGCCGGAAGGTGCGGCTCGTAGCCCATCATGCCGGCAAAACGCAGCCCGTCGGCAGCTGCGAGCGCGGCCATCCCCTCGGCCAGATTCCGCTGCGGGTCGAATCCGCCGCGCCGCAACCCCACGTCGATTTCCGCAGCGACATTGAGGACCACGCCCTGCGCCCGCGCCAGCTCGTCGTACTGGCGGATGCGCCCGACGGTATCGACCAGCCAGACGACCTCCGTGGCGAGCTTGCGCAGGCCCGGCTCGCCCTCCATCAAGGCCGCCACCGCCGCCACGGGCACCGGCTTGCCGAGCAGGTGCCCCATGCCGGGCAGCGCGCCGTGCAGCTGTTTCAGCATCGCGACAGAGAATGTCATCAGCCGGTCGGTCTTCAGCCTTTCGGTCACATGACGCAGCAGCGCAGGCGAGGGCAGCGACTTGGCGACGATGCGCAGTGCCTTGTCCGGCGGCGCCACCGCGGCAAGCGCGTCGAGATTGGCGTCCAGCCGGTCGCGGTCGATCACCATGACCGGCTGCGCGATGCCGGCCGTCTTCAGCGCGGCGTCCAGCGTCGCGAAATAGTCCCTCTCTCCGCCGCTCATCGCGATACCCCGAAGATCGTTGCCAGGTGGTCGTTGACGAACCGACCCTGCGGATCCCACTCGCGGCGCAGCTCGTCGAAGCGGGCGAAATCGGGATAGAGCGCCTCCAGCTTCTCGCGTCCCAGCCCGTGCATCTTGCCCCAGTGCGGACGCCCGCCCGCAGCCAGGAAGACCGGCTCGACCAGCGACTGCAGGACGGCGTGGCCGTCCTTCCACCAGGAATGGACCGCGACGGAAATCCGGTTGCCGCCCTGGAACGGGCTGAGCCAGGAATCGTCGCCCGCCGTCTGGCGCACCTCGATCGGGAAGAACACCTCCGGGCATCTTGCCTCGATGATCGCGACAGCCTCCTTCAGCGCATCGAGGGCGGTGTCGACCGGGAGGTGGTACTCCGTCTCGCGGAAGGGAACGTTGCGCTCGGAAGCGAGCAGCTTCCAGTTGTAGTCGACCGCGTCCTCCTCGGGGAAGCGGGCGAGCTCCCGCCGGATCACCAGCCTGCGCAGCCAGCGCCACCAGCCGAGCAGGTCGCGCGCCCGGCGCAGGTCATGGACCGCGGCATCGTCGTCGCCCTTCGGGCCGGCGCGCGGTGCCTCGTCGGTCAGGTCGTGGCTGATGGCGAGGCAGTAGTCCGAGAAGGGGATGTAGTAGAACTCGAAGTTGCGGTGGGTGCGCCAGAGATCCTGCGCGGAGGACAGCGCCTCGGCGAGCGGCATCGACCATGTCCGCCGGTGCAGCCGGTGAGCTTCGACGACCCGGAAATCGATGCGGGTAACGATGCCGAGTGCGCCGAGCGATACGCGCGCCGCGGCGAGCAGGTCCGGGTCGCGCTCGCCGTCGATTTCGACCATGCTGCCATCGGCGCGCAGGATCTCCAGACCGGCGATCTCCGCCGACAGGCAGGGCAGCGACACGCCCGTTCCATGGGTGGCCGTCGCCGTCGCGCCGGCGATCGACTGCGCGTCGATGTCGCCGAGATTGCGGAAGGCAAGCCCCTCCTCGTGCAGCGCCGCCGTCAGCTCGTGCAGCCGGCTGCCGGCACGCACCCGTGCAATTCCCTTTTCCCTGTCTATCGCCTCGATGCCCTTGAAACTGTCGAGGCTGACGAGGGTTTCGGCGTCCGCGACCAGCGGGGAAAAGGAATGGCCGGCGCCGACGGCCCGGACCGGGCCGTGGTCCGCGGCGACGATTTCCCGCATTTCCTCCACGTTCGACGGTGTCTCGATCCGGCAGCCCGCCGCCGGATATTGCCGTCCCCAGTCGATCCACCCTGCGTCCCTGCCCGCCATTGTCTGCCCCTCCTCGGCCACGGTTGCACGCGGCTACAGATTGACGGATCGACACCGGGAAAGTAAATCCGCTTTCGTGGTGATTTGGCCGGCCGGCTTGCAGCCACGTTAAAGAACTCGCTAAAAGGCCGCGACGATCAGGTGGAAAGACCGTCCGACCGGCCGCGGAAATCGCTGCCGGCTTTTTTGTTTTGGAGTGAACGCAATGCCGATCCGCATTCCCGACCAGCTTCCCGCCCGCGACATCCTCGTGCGCGAGGGCGTGATGGTCATGGACGACACGACGGCCCTGCGCCAGGACATCCGGCCGCTGCAGATCGGCCTGCTCAACCTGATGCCGAACAAGATCAAGACCGAGACGCAGATCGCGCGCCTCGTCGGCTCGACGCCGCTGCAGGTGGAACTGACGCTCGTCCGCGTCGGCGGCCACCAGCCCAAGAACACGCCGGAGGAACACCTGATCTCCTTCTACCACACCTGGGAGGAGGTGAAGCACCGCAAGTTCGACGGCTTCATCATCACCGGCGCGCCCATCGAGACACTGCCCTTCGAGGAGGTAACCTACTGGGACGAGCTGAAGCGGATCCTCGACTGGACCGAGACCAACGTCCACTCGACCTTCAACATCTGCTGGGGCGCGATGGCGGCGATCTGGCATTTCCACGGCGTGCCGAAATACACGCTGCCGAAGAAGGCCTTCGGCGTCTACCGGCACAGGAACCTCGCCCCGGCCTCCCCCTATCTCGCCGGATTCTCGGACGACTTCCAGATCTCGGTGTCGCGCTGGACCGAGGTGCGCCGCGAGGACATCAGGCCGGAGATGGGACTGGAAATCCTGATGGAATCGCCGGAGACCGGGCTGTGCCTGATTTCCGAGAAGAAGTGCAACCGGCTCTACATCTTCAACCATGTCGAATACGATTCGACGACGCTGGCGGAGGAATATTTCCGCGACGTCGCCAACGGCACGCCGATCGACATCCCGGTGAACTACTTCCCCGACGACGACCCGGAGAAGACGCCGCTCAACCGCTGGCGCAGCCATGCCTTCCTCCTGTTCGGCAACTGGATAAACCAGGTCTACCAGACCACCCCCTACGACCTGGCGGAGATCGGGAAGGATCGCGGCAATGGCTGAGGGCATCGAAATCCGCCCGCTGCGGCGCGGCGACGAGGCCGCGTGGCGGCGCCTGTGGACCGCCTACCTGGAATTCTACGAGAGCGCGGTGCCCGAGGAGGTCTATGCCTCGTCCTTCGAGCGGATGCTGGCCGGCAATGCGGGAGCGGAAAACGAGTTCCGCGGCTCGGTCGCCTGTCTCGACGGCCGCCCCGTCGGACTCGTCCACTTCCTGTTCCACCGGCACGGCTGGAAGATCGAGAATGTCTGCTACCTGCAGGATCTCTACGCCGATCCGCATGTACGGGGCCGCGGCATCGGGCGTGCTCTGATCGAGGCGGTCTATGCCGCCGCCGATGCCGAAGGCTGCCCTTCGGTCTACTGGCTGACGCAGGATTTCAACGAGACCGCGCGGCGTCTTTACGACCGCATCGGCACGAAGACGCCCTTCATCAAGTATACAAGGTAAGTAATCGCTTACATTTATTCGTGCCAGGCGTCGCATTGACGCCCTGCAGGAGAAAATCCGCCTCCGCCACCTGCACGGGCGCGCGGCAACCGCCCCGCGCTTCGCTTCCGAAGCCGGTCTGTCGGGCACGACCTGTCGCCTTCCGCTCACGACGTGTTCCATGCGTCGAGCGCCAGCATATGGCATTCCTTCAGCACCTCCCCGATCTCGTCTCGCGGGCGCCTTCGCCAGCCCGGCGGCAGGCCGGGCCGGAAGGGGCGGAAGCGCCATGGTGCGGGCCTGCGCACGGCGTCGGGCGACAGGCCGGCGATCTCGCCCGCGTCGGCGGCGCGGATGCGCTCGATGGCCCGCTCGAAACGCGCCTTCCAGCGGGCGAGGCGGGCGGCCTGTCCGTCGAGATCGTCCAGCGCGAGCGCTAGTGCCCGGATGCGGCGCGAGATGCCACGGGCATCCACAAGCTCGTCGGGATCGGCGTAAGGACCGGGCCAGCCTTCTTCCGCATCGTCATATTCGAGGAAGACATGGCCGAAAGGCCCGTCCAGCCCGGTGACATCGAAGAGGAATGGTGCGTAGCGCTTCCACGGGTCGAAGAGCTGGAAGGACGGACGGTCGCGGTAGAGGTCGAGCAGCTCGGCGTCGGACGGCTCTGCGCCCGGCTCCCTGTCCGTCCCGTCTTCGGGCGCTGTTTCCGGCTGCGCGTTCGCGTCGGGCCGACCCGCGTTGCGTTCCGGTGAAAGCGTCACGTCCCGTTCCAGCTTGCAGGCGGCCATGACGATCAGTCGCCGGGCGGCGAACTCGGCGGGCCGCAGGACCGACAGGATGCGCGTGCGCAGCCCGCGCGGCAGGAAGACCAGCGAGCGGCCCGTCCTGATCCCGGCCATGAAAAACAGGTGCGCGACGATCCGCAAGAGATCGTCCAGGTTCCGCTCCACCGCCCGTTTCCAGTCGAACTCCATGGCCCTCTCCGTGGTCGCGCGGACAAGGGTACGAGAAGGCCGGATGCGGTGGACAAGTTTTCGCGGAAATGCCGGGATTCCGGGGAGAATTGGCGCGATTTATCCAACGGGGCGGCCTCCTTCATCCACGGAATCCGGTTCGGCAGCGCCGCATGTTCAACGAAGTTGCCGCCCGCAGCGATGCCCGCGATCAGCGACAGCCCCCGTGCGCCGTCATCCGTGGTCCCCGGCTCAGGCCCGAGGATGACGCCCCGTGATGGCTACGGCGGCCGGTCGCCGGCATCGCGCCCCGCATCGCCCCCGCGCCTGTCACGGAGCTTGATTCCGGCAGCAATCTGCACGAACCTCCCGGGTCTTCCGAGACGACGGCATGGAGGAGGATGAAATGCAGGGACGTTGCACCTGCGGCGAAATCCGTTTCCGGCTCAAGGCGAAGCCGATGTTCGTGCATTGCTGCCATTGCACCTGGTGCCAGCGCGAAACGGGTTCGGCCTTCGCGATCAATGCCATGATCGAGGCCGAGGAGGTGGAGCTGGAATCGGGCGTGCCGGAAGAGGTGCTCACGCCGTCGGAGAGCGGCAGGGGCCAGCTGGTCAGCCGCTGCCCGAAATGCCGGGTGGCCGTATGGAGCGTCTATTCCGGCGCCGGGCCGGCGATCCGCTTCGTGCGGGTCGGCACGCTTGAGGACCCGGGGGCCCTTACGCCCGACGTCCATATCTTCACCGAAAGCAAGCTGCCCTGGGTGGTGCTGCCGCAGGACGCCCGCGCCTTCCCGCAATATTACCGGCTGGAAGAGGAATGGCCTGTCGAGAGCCGGGAACGACGGAAAGCGGCGAAGGCGCGATACGCGGCGCGGGACCGGTGATGACAGCGCCGCCGCCGCGCTCTACAAGCAAGCCATGTTCATACCGTTCTTCCTCGAGCTGAAGGCCGCGAAGATTCCCGTCTCCCTGCGCGAGTATCTCTCGCTGCTGGAGGGCATGCAGGCCGACCTCGTCACCTGGGATGTCGAGGCCTTCTACTATCTCGCCCGTGCCACCCTGGTGAAGGACGAGCGCCACATCGACCGTTTCGACCGGGTCTTCGCCCATGTCTTCCGCGGCGTCGAGGCGGTCTCCGGCGAGGGCGCGGTCGATCCGGCGAACCTGCCTGAGGAATGGTTGCGCAGGCTCGCCGAGAAGCACCTGACGGAAGAGGAGAAGAAGCTGGTCGAGTCGCTCGGCGGCTTCGACAGGCTGATGGAAACGCTGAAGGAGCGTCTCAGGGAACAGCAGGGCCGCCACCAGGGCGGCTCGAAATGGATCGGCACCGCCGGCACGTCGCCCTTCGGCGCCTATGGCTACAACCCGGAGGGCGTGCGCATCGGCCAGGACGGGAGCCGCCACCGCCGCGCCGTCAAGGTCTGGGACAGGCGCGAGTTCCGCAATCTCGACGATTCGGTGGAGCTGGGCACGCGCAACATCAAGGTGGCGCTGAAGCGGCTCAGGCGCTGGGCGCGCGAGGGCGCCGAGGAGGAGTTCGACCTCGACGGCACCATCCGCTCCACCGCCGAGCACGGCTATCTCGACGTGAAGATGCGCCCGGAGCGGCGCAACGCGGTGAAGCTGCTGATGTTCTTCGACGTCGGCGGCTCGATGGACGACCACGTCCGCGTCGTCGAGGAGCTGTTCTCCGCCGCCCGCGCCGAGTTCAGGCACATGGAATACTACTACTTCCACAACTGCCTCTACGAGAGCGTGTGGAAGGACAACCGCCGCCGCCACGGCGAGCGCATCCCGACCATTGACGTGCTCAACACCTACGGCTCCGACTACCGCGTGATCTTCGTCGGCGACGCGGCGATGAGCCCCTACGAGATCGCCATGCCCGGCGGCTCGGTGGAGCACTGGAACGAGGAACCCGGCGCGGTGTGGATGGCCCGCGCGATCGAGAAGTTCCCGAAATCGGTCTGGATCAATCCCGAGCGGCAGGATCGCTGGCACTACACGCAGTCGACGCGGATGCTCTCCGAGATCATGGGCGGGCGCATGTATCCGCTGACGCTGAAGGGCCTGGAAGAGGCGACGCGGGAACTGTCGCGGTAGTATTGATAATATTGAAGAGTTGGCTTTAGATTTAGGCTTCTGGTGATCCGATTTACTCTCGGAGATTCCTTTGAGGTTGCTTATTGCAATTGCATTCTTGCTTTTGGCGGCGCTGAATGCACGCGCCAAAGAACAATGTATTTCTATCGCAAACGACCTAGATCGGTTGGCTTGTTACGATCGTGAGGCTGGGCGCACACCTAAAAGAGAACGGATTACCCCAGCGATCGAAAATTGGGATGTGACGAAAGAGACGTCAAAATTGACTGATCACGTGAATGTATTTTTGAGCGTCAAATCCCAAGGGGTTGTGAACTGTGGATGGAACAATGGTGATCACATTCGGCTTTTAGTTCGCTGCGTCGAGAATACCACGGCACTGATTTTTCATACCGGCTGCCACATGACCTCCAGTGACTACAATGATTATGGGAACATCACATACCGGCTGGATAGCGACAAAGCCCAAACAGTTCGGGGCTATGAGTCCACAAACAATCGCTCACTTGGACTGTGGACAGGTAGCCGGTCCATCCCCGTAATCAAACAAATGTTTGGGAAGTCAGTGATGGTAGTTCGCATGACGCCATTTGGCGAGAATCCATTCACCGCGACTTTCAATATTACCGGGCTGGAAGAGGCAATCGCACCATTGCGAGAAGCCTGTCACTGGTAACTCGTTTCCAAGAATAGATTCTACCCCAGCAGCAGCACCTGCAGGTCGGCGACGTTGGTGCCGGTCGCGCCGGTGACGAGCAGCGCGCCGGCCGCCTGGAGCGCGTGGAAGGCGTCGTTGTCGGCAAGATGGGCATCCACCGACAGGTCCTTCGCCTCCAGCGCCGGAACCGTCTCCGCCGTGACGATGCCGCCCGCCGCGTCGGTCGGGCCGTCGCGCCCGTCCGTGCCGCCCGAGAGAAACGCCCAGTCGCGCGACAGCGGGCTCGCCTCGCACAGCACGGCGAAGCGCAGCGCCATCTCCTGGTTACGCCCGCCCTTGCCCCGGCCCGTGACCTGCACGCTGGTCTCGCCGCCCGCGAGGATCGCGGTCTTCTGCCCGCGCGGGGCGCGCAGGGCCGCCGCGTGCAGCGCCTCCACCGCCTCCTGCACGTCGCCTTCCAGCCATTCCGAGAGGATGACCGTCTCGTAGCCGAGCTGCCGGGCGGCGTTCTCCGTCGCCTGCAGGCTGATGCGGTTGGAGCCGACGAGGATGTTCTCCGTCGTCTGGACGAATGTGCCCTTCGGCGCCGCGGCGCGCTTTTCCAGGTGCGCCATGACGCTGGCCGGCATGTCCGCCTCGAGGCCGAAGCGCCTGACGATCTCCAGCGCCTCGCCGGGTGCCGCCGGGTCCGGCACGGTCGGCCCCGAGGCGATGATGGCGAGGTCGTCGCCCGGCACGTCGGAGAGGATCAGCGCCAGCCCCTGCGCCGGGTGGATGGCGCGCGCCAGCCCGCCGCCCTTGAGCCGCGACAGGGCCTTGCGCACCGTGTTCATGGCGACGATGTCGGCACCGGATTTCAGCAGCAGGTCGTTGGCACGGATCTTCTCGGCGAGCGTGATGCCGTCGGCGGGCGCGGGCAGCAGCGCCGAGGCACCGCCGGAAACAAGGCAGATGACGAGATCGCTCGTCGCCGCATCATGCGCGATTTCCTCGATCCGTCGCGCGGCGGCGGCGCCGTTTTCGTCGGGCAGCGGGTGCGACGCGCCGGCGACCTCGGCGCCCTCGATTTCGGCGACATTCTCGTAATTGGTGACGGCGAAGGCCTGCGCCACCTTGGCATGCGGCAGGGTGTCGAGCGCGGCGCGCATCATCGGAACCGCGGCCTTGCCGGCGGCGACGAGGTGGATCCGTCCGGCCTGCGACCACTCGCCGTCATGCGCCTCCAGCGCGGCGGCGACGGCATGAAACGGATCGGCCGCGGCCACGCCCGCCCTGAAAATCGTCTCCGCGTCCCCGGCCAGCGTCGTGCTTTCCGTCTCCTTCGTCATCGCGTCTCTCCGTCCTCCTCGACGGCCCGTCCGCCGGCCGCCTGTCTGTCGCCCCGTTTCGCCGCGAAGTCAAACCCGGCCGCACCATTACCGCGCGGCTGTGCGGCGGCCCCGTTTCGCGCTAGACTGTCGCATGGCCCATGACGAAGAACTCGCCTCGCGCATGCGGAATTCACTCGACGGCCTGCCCGGCCTTTCGGAAAGGCGCATGATGGGCGGCATCTGCTTCATGCTCGACGGCAACATGATCGGCGGCGCGCATCGCGAGAGGACCGGCGAGGGCAAGCTGCTGTTCCGCGTCGGCAAGGCGCAGCAGGAAGCGGCGCTCGCCCTGCCCGGCACCGTGCCGATGGTGAATGGCGGCCGCCGCATGGGCGGCTTCGTCCATGCCGGCGAAGCGGTGGACGACGCCACGATGCGCGAACTGGTCTCCATGGCGCTCGCCTTCGTCACCACCCTGCCGCCGAAGCCGGGGAGAGAGCGATGACGGACGAGGAACACGCCGGTTTCACCGGAGAGACCCTGCGCTTCCTGTCGGATCTGCGGGACAACAACACGCGTGAATGGTTCCGGGAGCACGGAGAAGACTACGAGGCGCATGTGAAGGCGCCGGCGTCGGCCTTCGCCGGGACGATGGCGGTCGCGCTGGAGGCGATGTCGGGAACGGCGCTGAAGCCGAAGATTTTCCGCATCAACCGCGACATCCGCTTCTCGAAGGACAAGACGCCCTACAACACCCATCTCCACATGGCATGGCTACCGGCCGACGACGGCATGAGCCCGCCGGCCTTCATGTTCGGTCTCTCGCCGGACTACTGCACCGTCGGCTGCGGCGTGTTCGAGTTCGCCGCGCCGGTGCTGGAGGCCTATCGCCAGGCCATCGCCGGCTCGGCGGGCGACGACCTGGGCGCGCTGCTGGCGGAGCTCGAAGCCGGCGGCTGCCGCCTGTCGGAACCGGCGCTCAAGCGGCTTCCGGCCGGCTTTCCGGCCGACCATCCCTGGGCGGAACTGGCGCTGCGCAAGGGGCTTGGCGCCTGGTGCGATTTCGACGGGCCGGAGGCGGCGACGCGGCCCGGTCTCGCGGACCGCTGCCTCGAACGCTTCGAGAAGCTGATGCCGCTGTGGCGCTTCCTGTACGAGCTCGGCTGAACGTCAGCCGGCGGCGGTGCGGGTGCCGTGGATGCGCATGTCCTCGCCGTTGAAGGAGAACAGGACCCGGTAGTCTCCCGCCGTGTCGTCGACGAGGATCCGGTCGGTCAGGCTGTCGAGGATCAGGTTGCGGCCGTCGATGCTGACGGCGAGAACGGCGTGGTAGGCGCCGGTCGTGGCATCCTTCAGGACGAGCAGCGTCATCGCCTCCGGCCGCACGCCCATGGCGCGCAGCACGTGGTACTTCATGATCGCATAGTCCTCGCAGTCGCCCGCGCCGCGCTCCAGCGTCTCCATGAAGGACTGCCAGCGGTCGGAATCGGCGGCCGACGGGTCCTCCTCCCGATAGGCGAGGATCCCGTTGACGGCCGCGTTGGCCGCCGCGATCCGCCGTTCGGGGTCCATGGACCGCGCCTTCGTCACGGCCCCGCGCAGGCGGGCCAGGCGGGGATCGGCGCACACATCCTCGCCGGCGCAGTAGCCCTGCAGGTAGGCCGCCGCCCGCGGCTCGCGCGCGCGCCACCACTTGAACAGCCACTTGCGGTTGGTGAAGGCCACCGGCACCGTGCCGAGCATGGAATATTCGCGCGCATCGTCGCCGAAGGCGGCCGGTGCGGGGGCCGCGGCGACGGAACCGGTCGGGACCGCGTCGATGGCCGCCGTTTTCGAGGTGCAGCCGGCCGCCGCCAGCCCGGCCAGCAGCAGCATGGCGGCCAGTCCCGGCAGCGCCGCGGAGCCGGAAATGCGATGCGCTGCCTTGCCTGCCGCCACGTCGGACATCCCCCTGCGAGAATCGATTCGGGACCCGTCGTCCCCCGCGCCATGAGTCGGCGGTCATTGCGGCCAGAATGCGGCTGTCTGCCGCACCGCGGCATGGGCCGGGCCCGCTGGCCTTTGCCGGCGCGGCGCGGCATTCTGCTTCCGCGACGGACGGTTCCGCTCATGACGCCGGAGGGTAACATGGACAACGCCTTGTTCGAGCTTCTGAGGTCGGTCAACACGCCGACCGTCTGCGACGCGCTGGCAAACCTTCACCCGAACCGCGCCTTCACCGCCTACACGCAGGGCACGCCGCTGGCCACCGCGCCCGACGCGCCGCCGCTGGTCGGCTATGCCTGCACCGGCAAGATCGCCGGCAGGACGCCGTCGGTGGAACAGCCGGAATCGGTGCGCGAGCGCCGGCTTGCCTATTACCGCTACATGGCCGCCGCGCCGAAGCCGGCCATCGCCGTGGTCGAGGACCTGGACGGCAACGAGGCCGTCGGCGCCTTCTGGGGCGAGATCAACGCGACGCTGCACAGGGCGGTCGGCGTCTCCGGCGTGCTGACGAATGGCGTGGTGCGCGATCTCGGCGTTCTGCCGGACGATTTTCCGATCATCGCCGGCTCCGTCGGGCCGAGCCTCGCCTTCGCCCATGTCACCGGCTTCGGCACGCCGGTGAAGGTTTTCGGCCTGGAGGTGAAGCCCGGCGATCTCGTCCATGCCGACCGCCACGGCGCCGTGGTGATCCCGCCCGACGCCGTGCCCGCCCTGCACGAGGCGATCACCCACCTCGTCGGCGCCGAGAGGGCGCTGGTCGACGCCGCCCGCGAGCCCGGCTTCGACATCGCGAAACTGGAACACGCCTGGTCGAAATTCGAGAAGACCCGGCGCTAGGCGGGCGCCGTCCCGCCGGCATTTCCCGACCGGTCCCGCCACGGACTCCGCCACGCGGGCCGCGCCCGTTCGAGATTGGCGGCGACTCCTTGCGCACCGCAACATGACAAAACCTTAACTTGCACCGCAGTGCAGCATGGCCCAGTCATTGCGCGACAAGGCTGCGTGGCGCGTCCGCGCTCCGCTATCCATGGAGACGAAGTTGAAACGGTTTCTTCCCCCCCTTGCCGGGATCGCCATCGTGGCACTGGCCTGGTTTGCGACATTCGGCATGCCCTTCATGGAACAGGATCCGGACACCGGAACGCAGGGCGCGGCATCCGCATCCGTTCCGCCGGCCGGGGGGCCTCCCGGCGGCGGTCCGCGCGGACGCGGCGCGGGCGCGACCGTGGTGACGCTGGCCGAAGTGGAAGTGCTGCCCTTCACGGAAGTCTTCCGTTCCGTCGGCACGGCCAGGGCGCAGGCCAGCGTGACCGTGGAGACCGAGGTCGCCGGCAAGGTGACCGAGGTGCATTTCGGCGCCAACCAGGAAATCGAGGCCGGCGATCCGCTGGTCTCCCTCGATGACCGGGTCGAGCAGATCGCGCTGCGCACGGCGCGCGCCAACCTCGCCGAGGCGAAGGCGACGCTGGAGCGCTACACCGCGCTCATGGACATGAATTCGGGCGCGGTCTCCGCCGTCAACGTCGCCGAGGCCGAGACACAGGTGGAGATCGCCGAAGCGGATGTCGCCAGGGCCGAATACGACCTCGAGCAGAAGACGATACGCGCGCCCATCTCCGGCACGCTGGGGCTGACCGACGTGGAACCCGGCGTCTACCTGGCCGCGGCCTCCGAGATCGTCACCATCACCGACCAGACGCACCTGACCATCGAGTTCGGCCTGCCGGATCGCGCCGCGAATATCGTGCAGGTCGGCCAGCCGGTGCGCCTGATCACCGGTTCGCTGCCGGGCCGCGTGTTCGAGGGAACGGTCGAGGGCTATGACGGCCAGATCGACAGCACCACCCGGACGATCAAGGTGCGCGCAGGCATCGACAATACCGACGGTCTCCTGCTGCCCGGCATGATCTTCAACGTGCTCCTGGCGCACGAGAACGAGCCGCTGCCCAGGGTTCCGGCCACCGCCATCACGTGGAGCCGCGACGGGGCAAGCGTGTGGGCCGTCGAACAGGGCAAGGCGGAACCCGTGAGCGTCACCATCCGCCATCGCGCCGATGACATGGTTTGGCTCGACGCGGAGCTGGAGGAAGGCCGGCAGGTGGTTGTCGAGGGCGTGCAGAAACTGCGCGAAGGCAGCCAGGTCACCACGGCCGGGCAGATGGCCGAGGCCGGCAATCCCGGCTCCGGGCGCCGCAATGCAGCCACGGCCGCCGCCGAGGGGAGCGCGAACTGATGTCGCAAAGCCAGATTCGCTCCGGGATCGCCGACCTCTTCGTCTCGCGGCCCATTCTCGCCATCGTTCTCAACCTGCTGATCGCAATTGCCGGACTGGCCGCCCTGTCGTCGGTCGAGGTGCGGGAAATGCCCGACGTGGACCAGCCCGTCCTCTCGGTGACCATCGACTGGGACGGCGCCGCCCCGGAAACCGTGGACACCGAGGTAACCTCCGTCGTCGAGGACGCCCTGACCCAGCTCGACGGCCTGGAAGGGATCTCCTCGACCTCAAGCTACGGCCGCAGCCGCCTGACGATCGACCTCGCCGACGGCACCGACATCGACACCGCTGCCAACGAGGTGAGCGAACTGCTGACCCGCGCCGAGCGGCAGCTGCCGGACGGGATCGACGATCCGACGGTGACCAAGAACGATTCCGATTCCCAGCCGATCATGCGCCTTGCCCTGCTCGGCACCGCCTCCATGGCGGAACTGACCGAGCTGGCCGAGGGCATCGTTTCCGACCGGCTTTCCGCCATCGAGGGCGTGGCCGAGGTCCAGGTGATGGGCAGCCAGGAGAACGAGTTCCGCGTCGAGGTCGACCTCACGGCGATGGTCGGACGCGGGCTGGAGCTGGATGACGTCGAGGCGGCGCTGCAGACGCTGCGCATCGACACGGCACTGGGCGACCTGGATTCCGACAGCCAGTCGGTGCTGCTGCGCAGCGCCGACCCGGAAGTGACCGCCGACACGATCGCCGACCTGCGCATCGACACCCATACCCGCGTGGGCGACATCGCGCTCGTCCAGTATACCGCCGACGAGAAGGACGTGATCGCGCGCGTCGACGGCCAGAGCTCTGTCGGCATCGGCGTGGTGCGGCAATCGCTCGGCAACACGCTGGCGATCTCGCAACAGGCCCGCGAGGCGGTCGAGGATCTCCAGACCGAGCTGCCCGACGGCGTCCGCCTCGTCATCGTGGCCGACGACGGCATTTTCGTCGAGCAGTCGATCGACGAAGTCACGGCCACCATCGCGCTGGCCGTCCTGATCGTCGTCGCGGTGATCTTCGCCTTCCTGCGGTCCTGGCGCGCGGTGCTGATTCCCACTGTCACCATCCCGCTCTCCCTCGCCGGAACGATCGCGGCGATCTGGCTCGCCGGCTTCTCGGTCAACACCATCACGCTGCTGGCCCTTGTGCTCGCCACGGGCATGGTGGTGGACGACTCGATCGTGGTGGTCGAGAACATCGTTCGCCGGCGCCATCTCGGGCTGGGCGCCCACGCGGCCGCCGCCGCCGGCACCAACGAGGTGTTCTTCGCCGTCATATCGACCACGGCGACGCTGGCCGCGGTCTTCATTCCGATCTCCTTCCTGCCGGGACAGGCCGGCGGCATCTTCGCCGAGTTCGGCTTCGTGCTGGCCTTCTGCGTGACGCTGTCCTCCTTCGTGGCGCTGACCCTTGCCCCCGCACTGGCCGCCCGGCTCGATCCCGGCGGCACGGGACGGGTGACCGAGGAGGAAGACGAGAAGCGCAGCCGCCGGGGCGTGACCGGCCTCTATCTGAAGCTGGTCGACCGCGCGCTCGCCGCCCCGGCCCTGACCATCGGCGCGGCGGTCGCCTTCGCCATCGTCTCCTACGGCACCTTCTCGGGCCTCACCTCGGCCCTGACCCCCGCGGAGGATCGCGGCGCCTTCCTGATCCGTGGCACCGCCCCGTCGGGCGCAAGCCTCGGCTTCACCGAATCGCAGGTCTCCCAGGTCGAGGCACTGCTGCAGCCCTATGTCGACAGCGGCGAAATCGAGGCCGTGCAGGCGCTTGTCGGATTCGGCGGCTCGTCCAGCGCCTTCGTCATCGCCCGGCTGGCCGACTGGGACGAGCGCGACCGCAGCCAGCAGGAACTCCTTGCCGAGCTGAATCCGCAACTGGCCCGCATTCCGGGCATCTCGGTCTTTGCCATTTCGCCCAACAGCCTCGGCATCCGCGGCGCCGGGCGCGGCCTGCAGTTCGCCCTGCTCGGCGACGACTACGACCGGCTGGCCGAGGAAGGCGATGCCCTCGTGGCCGCGATGGCCGAGGACCCGGCCTTCTCCAACCCGACGCTTTCCTACGACACGACGACGCCGATGCTGAGCGTCGACATCGACCGCGAGATGGCGACCGAGCTGGGCGTTTCGCCCGAAAGCATCGCCACCACCATCAGCGCGCTGACCGAGGGCGTGACGGCGACGGAGGTCTTCGTCGACGGAACGGAAACCGATGTCACCCTGGTTCCGGGCGGCAAGCCGATCACCGATCCGACGGACATCGAGAATGTCCATGTCCGCAGCAGCGACGGCGACTACGTGCCGCTGTCCTCGATGGTGATGCTGACCCAGACCTCCACCGCCTCGACCCTCGCCCGCGAGGAACGGTCCCGCGCCGTGCCCGGCGAGGCCAATCTCGGCGCCGGGGTAAGCCTCGGCGAGGCGGCGGCGCGGGCCGAGGAACTTGCCGCCGAGGTCCTTTCGGACGATGCGCGCCTGATATTCCGGGGCGAGGCGGCGGCGCTGGAGGAAAGCCAGTCCGGCACGGCGCTGGTCTTCGGTGTTGCGCTCTTGGTCGTGCTGCTGGTGCTGGCCGCCCAGTTCGAGAGCTTCGCCTCGGCCACGGTCATCATGCTGACGGTTCCCTTCGGGCTCGGCGCGGCGGTGATGGCGATCTGGCTGAGCGGCGGCACGCTCAACTACTACAGCCAGATCGGCCTGGTGATCCTGATCGGCATCATGGCCAAGAACGGCATCCTGATCGTGGAATTCGCCAACCAGCTGCGCGAGCGCGGCCAGGACGTCGACAGCGCCATCCGCAACGCCGTGCGGCTGCGCATCCGGCCGGTGATGATGACCGCGGTCTCGACGGTGGTCGGCGGCCTGCCGCTGGTGCTGTCCTCCGGCGCCGGCGCGGAGGCGCGCGCCGCCGTCGGCTGGGTCATCGTCGGCGGACTGGGCTTCTCCACGATCTTCACCCTGTTCCTGACCCCGGTCTTCTACCGCCTCATCGCCCCTCTGGGCGGCGAGCCGGGCAAGGCCGCCCATCGCCTGGAGACCGAGAAGCAGGCGATGGCGCCGGCCGAATGAGCAAGTAGGTGGCAAGTGCTTCCGGCGCCATGCGATCGCGAGCCGGCTTCTAGCCGGAATAGAGCCCGCGATCCCGTGCCAGTCGCGTGACGATGGCCGCCAAGACGTCAAGGGCCGGCGTATCGATACCGGCAACCTGCGCAAAGGCCTGCGGCGCGCGGACGATTTCGCCGATTTCCATCGGGCGGCCCGCCTCGTAGTCCTGCAGCAGGGATGGCCGGTGATCGGGAAGACTCGCCACGAGTCGGTCGATATCGACCAAATGGTTGACCGGAAAACCATGCGCGGCCGCGATCTGCAGTCCTTCCGCGACGATTCGCCGGTATATCGTCTCGAGTTCCGGGTCGGTACGCGAAATCGACGACTTGTTCGAGGTCGCAAGCGCAATGGTCGAACCGCTCATGTTGAGCAGGAGCTTCATCCAGACGGTTTCGCGGATATCGCCATCCAGCGCGGGCGAGGCGATCCCAGCTTCCTCCAAAGCGCTGCGCAGGCCAGCAACATCGACGGCGCAATCCGGCGCGATCGGGCCGATGGACAGCTGGTTTCTCTGCGGCGTGTTGTTCTTCACGACGCCAGGTTCAACGACTTCATTGGCCGAATAGATACTGGCACCGATGATTTGAGAGGGAGTCATGAGAGACAGGAATTTTCCGCCTAGCCCGAACAGGTCGAGCGCCGGCGGCTCGGGCTTGTCATCCAGCCCGACCGGATACCACCACGGGATTCCGTTCTGGGGGAACAGCACGGCCGTCCCCGGTGCAAGCAGTGGCGCAAGCATGTCGGCCATTGTCGCCAACCCCGTCGACTTCACGGCGACGATGACCAGGTCCTGGGTACCGAAGCCGGAAGGGTCCGCGTCGGCGGCCACCTCTGCGATCCAGGATTCTTCGCCTGCCTGAAGCACCAGTCCCCTCGCCCGGATGGCTTCCAGATGGGCCCCGCGTGCGATGACCGATACATCGTGCCCCGCCCGGGCCAGCCTGACCGCGATATGGCTTCCGACCGCACCGGCGCCCACTACACATGCCCGCATATCTTTTTCCCTTGTATGAATCGGCCCCTCCGGGATGCCGAATATCTCAAGCCTATTGGGACGAAATCAGCCCTTCGGCACGACCCAAATTCCCTGCCGGCACGACATATACGTACCTGGACACCTTCTATTGAAACGCCCTGGCTGTTTCCGGCAGCCAAAGGGCGATTTCCGGAAAGATGAAGACAAGCACGATCAGTATCATCTGGGCGATGACAAAAGGGATTACCCCCGCATAGATCGACGTCAGCTTCACATCCGGCGCCATACCTTTGATAACAAATACATTCATGCCGACGGGTGGGGTGATGAGGCCTAGTTCCACCACCATCACAACAATCACGCCGAACCAGACCGGGTCGAATCCGAGATTGGAGGCGATGGGGAAGAAAATCGGCACGGTCAGCAGGATCATCGCCAGCGAGTCGAGGAAGCACCCCATCACGAGGTAGATCACCAGGATGGCGGCCATGATCGCCGCGGGATGCATGTCCAGCCCCGCGACATAGCCGGACAGCGTTCCCGCAATGCCGGAAAAGACCATCAGGTTGTTCAGGGTCAGCGCGCCGATCAGGATGGTGAATATCATCGCCGTCGTCTTGACGGTTTCCATCAATGCATCGACCAGGTTTGCGTAGCTCAGCCGCCGCCGCATCGCCGAAACGCCCATCGCCCCGACGGCGCCGACGCCCGCCGCTTCCGTCGGCGTGAATATGCCGACATAGATGCCCCCGATCACGATCAGGAACAGGAGCAGGATCGCCCATGTCCGCCCGAGCGCGTTGATTTTCTGCCTGGCCGACGCGCGTTCGCCGACCGGGCCCATATCGGGATGGAGGCGGGTAATCAGCGCCACCACCAGCATGAAACCGACGATTGTCAGCAAGCCGGGCAGGAAACCGGCAATGAACAGGTCGCCGATCGAGGTTTCCGTGAGGACCCCGTAGAGCACCAGCACCACGGAAGGCGGAATCAGGATGCCGATGATGCCCCCCGCCGCGACCGATCCCGTCGAAAGGCTCTCGGCATATTTGTAGCGCTGCATTTCCGGCAGGGCGACCTGGCTCATCGTGGCAGCAGTTGCCACCGACGAGCCGCAAATGGCGGCAAATGCCCCGCAGGCGCCGATGGTGGCGAGCGCCAGCCCGCCGCGAAACGCGCCGAACCATGCATTGAATGCGCCGTAGAGTTCCTTGCTCAGCCCGGAGCGCGAGGCCACGGACCCCATGAGAACGAAGAGCGGTATGATCGACAGGTCATAGGTTACGACCGTTTCGTAGACCGTGGTGCCGAACAGCGACAGGGCCGGCATCGGGCCGATGATCAGCGCCATGCCGGCCAGTCCGCAAAGCCCCATGGCAAAGCCGATCGGAACCGAAAGCAGGAGGAGAGCGAACAGCGCCAGAAAGGACAGGGCGCCTACTGAAATCGAATCCATCAGTCTTCACTGTTCACAATGGGAGGAGAATCCTGACACTCGGCGTCCGGCGCGAAGATCTGGGCGAACGCGACGAGCGCGGCCGCTCCGGCCGCGAAAGCCATCAGGAAGGCGACCGGCCAGACGGGAAGGAAGAGGATATCCGTTGCCAGGCCGTCGCCGAGGAAATTCACGGCTCGGTCCCACAGCCGCCATGCGACGATGGACAGGAACAGGAACCCGCATATCCCCGCTATGAGGGCGAGGATCCGTCTGCCGCTCCGGGGCAGGAGACTATCTGCGATATCGACCGCGACATGGCCGCGCTCGATCGTGGTAAGCGGCAGCGCGAACAGGACGAGCAGCCCCATGCCGAGATGCACGAGTTCCACCGCGAAGGTGAGAGGCGCATCGAAAACGTAACGGCCGACCACGTCGACGAATGTCACGCACAGAATGAACAGCAGAGCCACGCATGCGAGGCCCGCCAACCATCGTGACAGCGATTTCATAAGCGCACCCACGTTCCACTTTCCGAATGTGAACGGCGCCGTGCAACGGGGCACGGCGCCGGACATCTGACTATTTGCTGTACTTGGCGATCGTGGCTTTCAGATCGTCCAGCAGCGCCTTGCCATCCAACCCTACGGAGTCGGCATGGGCAATCCAGTCGTCGTTGAGAACGGCGAGTTTCTCCTTCCAGCGCTCGACTTCGCCATCGGACAGGACATTGATCGTGTCGCCATTGTCATTGGCGGCCTTCGTGCCGGCCACATCGGCACGATCCCAGCCGGCACCGAGTATCCTTGCACCTGCGATTCCGCCCACCTCGTTCAGCACCTTCTTGTGCTCGTCGGAAAGCGACTCGTATTTCTTGCGGTTCATGACGATCGCGAACGGCGTGGTGTAGAGTCCGCCGGGAACCTGCAGGTGGTATTTCGCCACCTCGAAAAGACGGTGACCCTTGACCGCTTCCATGGGGAACATGGTGCCGTCTGCAACGCCCTTCTGGATGGATTCATAGGACTGGGTCGACGGCAGCGCGACCGGAACGGCGCCCAGCGCCTCCGCGATCCGGACACCGCCGCCGCCGACACGCAGCTTGACGCCGGTGATATCCTCGAGCGACTTGATCTCCTTTTTCGAGTGGACTGCGCCAGGCCCCGCGACCATGATGGTGACGACCTTCACATCCTTGAATTCCTTGTCGAATCCGATGTTGCGGTCGTACCAGTCATAGACGGCCTGGGAACCGGTTTCGCCGTTTGGCGAAAGGAACGGCAGCTCGATACCCCTGAGGACCTCGAACGGACCCGGCGTATAGCCGGCAACATGATAGGCCATGTCCGCCGCACCGTCGCGAACGACGTCATACTGTGCCGGCGGCTTCGCGATCGGCGCGGGATCCAGCGCGATCTTCAGCGTGCCGCCCGACGCCTCCTCGACCGCGGCGAACCATGCCGGCAACGTGTCGGAAACCAGGTGGTGTTGCGGCGGAAGCCATGTCGACATCCGAAGCGTAACGGTCTCGGCCTGGGCCGGCGCGGAAGCCACCCCAACCGAGATCGCAGTGGCGAGTGCCCCCATTTTCAGCAGGGTCCTGCGCAGTACTTTTCGTTGAATCATTGTCATTCCTCCCTTTGCAATTCGAGATCGCGCACCGTTGCTCCCGTCAGGCCTAGATTTTCCGCTCCCGCCCGGCCCAGAACTCGTCGCGTAGTGCGGTTTTCACGATTTTTCCCAGTGAACTCCGCGGCAACGCCTCGCGGAAATGCACTTGGCGCGGCTTCTTGTAGCTCGCCAAATTCTCGCGGCAGTAGTCGATAACGTCCGTCTCGCTCAGCGAATGACCGTCATTGACCACCACCAGGGCAGCGACCGCCTCGCCCCATTTCTCGTCGGGCACGCCAATAACGGCGACCTCCCGGATCGCCGGATGATGTCCGAGCAGTTCCTCGATTTCCCGCGGATAGATGTTCTCGCCGCCGCTGATGATCACGTCCTTCTTGCGGCCGACGACGAAAATATACCCGTCCTCGTCGACGAAGCCGAGATCGCCGGAGTGGACCCAGCCGTCCTTCATTGTCTCTTTCGTGGCCTCGTCATTGCGCCAGTATCCGCGCATGACCTGTTCGGCGCGAATGCAGATCTCGCCGACCTCGCCGCGCGGCAATTCCCGGCCGTCATCATCGAAGGCGCAAACTTCATTGTAGGCCATCGCCCGGCCCGCCGACATCAACCGGCGCTGTTCTTCATCGGTCCCGTCCGGCTTGTGGTCCTCCTTGCGCAGGCATGAGCCGCTCGGCCCGGATTCGGTCAGCCCGTAGAACTGCATGAAAACGGGCCCGAAAGCCCGGATCGCCTGACGCAGCAGCGCGACCGGCATTGGCGCTGAAGAATAGTAGACATTCTTCAGGCATCCCGACGTGAAGGGCTTTCCGCCCAACTCGTCCACCAGCATCTTGATCATGGTGGGCGCAAGCAGGACGCAGGTGATCTCATGCCTGCTCAACAGATCCAGCACGTCATTCGCCTGGAACGACGGCACGAGCACGTTGGTGCAGGCCCGGTGGAAATGGACCGTGGTGAAGTTCTTGCCGCCGATATGAAACAGCGGCATCACCGTCAGCAGCCGGTCATCCGGCCCGATGGCGGCGTCCGCCATGGTGGACTTGGCGTTGGCGATCTGGCCGCGATGATCGAGCAGGACGCCCTTGGGTCTCCCGGTCGTGCCCCCGGTATACATCATGTAAACGATATCGGACGGGGCGGCGAGAATAGCGGGCTCTTCGGCGCTCGCGGAGGCAAGCAGGCGCTCGTAACTGTTGCCCTCCTCGCCTTCGCCGCCGAAGACGAACTTGTTGTCGATCGATACGCCTTCCACAAGATGGGCGTAGTCATGCTGGACAACCAGCGCGAACAGGTCCGCGTCATTCGCCACATATTCCACGTCCGAGGCCTGGTAGCGAAAGTTGAGCGGGACCGCGATGAAGCCCCCCTTCTCCGCGGCGCCGTAGGCCTCGACCATTTCCAGGTAGTTGGCCGACAATATGCCAAGCCGGTCACCCTTCTTCATGCCGAGTGCGGTCAGCGCGTTGATCAGCCGGTTCACCCGTGCGTTGAGCTCGGCGAATGTCAGAACGCCGGAGGGGTGAATATAGGCGGGCTTGTCAGGAAAATTCCTGGCATTGTAGACAAAGAAAGATCCAAGTGTGTCGAGCATCATTTCGATCCGGAACCGGGATTTGATCCGCCGGCGGGGCGCGACGGCTTGAAGCCGTGTTCGCTCAGCACCGACCTTGCGATGTTGTTCTTCATGATTTCGGCCGAGCCGCCGGTGACATGCCCGATCTTCGCGTCGCGCAGGAACCGCTCGAACGGCTGGTCGCGATAGCTCGCATGGCTGCCGACGATCGAGAATGCCTGGTTGGTGGCGGCGTCGCAGACTTCAACCGCCAGGAGCTTAGTCATCGCGGTTTCCTTCTCGTGGGGAAGGCCCTGGTCCTCCATCCACGCGGCCTTGAAACGCACCAGGCTGGCCGCCTCGTACTTGGTCGCCAGATCGGCGATGATCCACTGGATGCCCTGGAAGTCGGCGATCTTGTTGCTCCCGACATCCCTCTTGGTGGCATAGTCGACCGAGCGGGAAATCGCCTCGCGGGCGATCCCCAGAAGGTGCGAGGCGTTGCACAGGCGAGTAATGTTGAAACTCGCAAAGAACGTTTTCATCCCCCCGCCCTCTTCGCCGAGAAGGTTCGAGGCCGGCACCCGCACATTGTTGAACTCGACGTCGTAATGCGGCTCCAGGCGCCACCCCACCGCGTCCATCTTGCGGTGGGTGATGCCGGGCGTGTCCGCGTCGATGAGAAGCGTCGTGAGACCCTTCTCGGTCATGACGAACGTCACCAGAAGGTCCGCTTCCGCCGCCAGGGTTATGTGTGTCTTGTGGCCGTTGACGACATAGTCATCGCCGTCCCGCCGTGCCGTGGTCCGCATGTCCTTCAGGCTGGAGCCGACGGTCGGTTCGGAAACGACGATCGCCGACAGGATCTCGCCACGGGCCAGACCGGGCAGGTATTTCGCGCGCTGCTCTGGCGTTCCGAGCACCAGCAGCGTGCGCTGCCCGTGCAGCGTCAGCGCGAGCGTCGAGACGCCGGCAGCAGCGCATTCCTCGGCAGCGATGGTCATCTCCACCGCGCCCCATCCCCGGCCGCCATACTCCTCGGGCACCATGATCCCGGTCCAGCCGTTTGCCGCCAGCCCGCGATAGAACTCGAAGGGAAATTCGCTCTCGATGTCGCAGCGCTTGACTTCCTCCGGATCGAATCCGCTCACATAGGCCCGCATTTCCCTCTGCAGGGTGGCCTGGCGTTCGGTCAGCCCCAGGTTCACCGGCCGCCCCCCACTTCCTCGTTGCCCTGGAGGCCGGGCTTGTACTTGCCCTCGACGAAATCGCCGATCCCGCTTTCGATCCAGCCGCCCTTCTGGGCCATATAGACCTCGTCTTCCTTGGCTGCCGTGTAGCTGATCGAGGCATCCCAGGACATTTCGAGCGAATAGCGGTAGCCATCCTTGCAGGCGCGCAACGCTGTCGCGTCCTTGGCCGCGATTTCGCGCGCAAGCGCCATTGTCTCGCGCTCCAGATCTGCAAGCGGCACCGCGAAGTTCACGAACTTCATCTTTTCCGCCTCGCTGCCGCTGAAGGTCCGTCCCGTCATGGCGTAAAGCAGGGCGTCGCGCGGATGCATGATATTGGCGAGCGACTTGGAAACCGGTCCGCCGGGAAATCCGCGGAAATTGACCTCGGACAGGCCGAACGTCGCCTCCTGCGCGGCGACCGCGAGATCGCAGCCCTCGACGATCGAGAACGCCCCGCCGAAACAGTAGCCGTTCACCATGGCGATGGTCGGCTTCGGATACTGGCGAAGCGTCCGGCCGCGCCACTCGCCGGCCATCCGGAAAACCCTTCGGAATTCCTTGGGGTTCTTCACCTTGAGCTCATGGAAGAACTCCTTGAGATCCATGCCCGCGCAGAACGCGTTTCCGGACCCGGTGATTACGAGGACCTTGACATCATCCTCGTAGCGAAGGGTTTCCAGCAGCTCCGTCATTTCGACATGCAGCCGGGGATTCATCGCGTTCTTCTTGTCGGGCCGGTTCAGCGTGATCCGCGCGATGTGATCGCTGATATCGACCTTGAGCGTCTCGAAATTCATTCCTCCCCCTTCTTGTTCATCCCGGCCGGGCGTTCATTCGCTTCGCGGGCGGTGTCGGCATTCTTCGACAATTTACATACATTCGTGAATGTTTGTTAATAACATGTGCGCGGTTGCCTTACAAGGAGAATAGAAAGCGACCGCGAGGATGAGACACGGGCGCTCCTGCCCGCGGCCCGGGCCAAACGGGATCAGCGCACGGCCGACTGCCCTCCATCGACCGGCAGGGCGACGCCGGTCGTGTCCCCGGCATCGTCGCTGCAGAAATAGCCGACCGCCGACGCGGTGCTTTCCGCCGACAGGAACCGCTCGGCGACCAGCCGGCGCGCGAGCAGCTTCTCCGCCTCCTCCGGGGAAACGCCCTGCGTCTCCGCGATCAGGGCGGCTTCCTTTTCCAGGCGCGGCGTCATCGTCAGGCCGGGACAGACCGCGTTGCTGGTTACCCCGCTGCCCATCGTCTCCGCGGCGACCGCGCGGGTAAACCCGATCAGTCCGTGCTTGGTCGTGACGTAGCCGGCCCGGTTGGCCGTTCCCACCACGCCGAAAACCGACGAGACATTCACGATCCGCCCCCAGCCATTGTCCAGCATTTGCGGCAGGAACGCCCGCACCAGGTGGAACGGCGCATTCAGGTTGATCGCCAGCGTCTGCTCCCACTCCTCGACGCCCATTTCGAGCACCGTGACGGGCCGGCGCGGCGCCGCGGCGTTGTTAACCAGTATGTCCACCGTGCCGAAACGCTTTCGCGCGGCGGCCACCAGGGCCTCGATGTCCCCGGTACTGGCCAGGTCGGCCGGGTGGAACATCGCCTCTACGCCGTGATCCCGTTCCAGCTGCCGGGAGATGGCCGCCTCGTCCTCCTCTGCACCGAATCCGGTCAGGACGACATTGTTCCCCTGCCGGGCAAGCCGACGGGCAATCGCCAGCCCGATACCCTGAACCGAACCCGTCACAAGCGCGGTGCGCCTAGTCGTCATGTTTTCCCTCCGCCAGTATCATTGGAAACCGCTCCGCCCCCACGAGAGTCCGGGCCACAGCAGCCGCTCCGCACTTTCCGTCGGACCATGCCGCCCGCAAAAACATACATTTATGAATGTTTGTAAGTCAGGCTAGCCCACATGCCCGCAGGGCGCAACTCGTCCGGCCCTGCAAAACCGCTGGAAAATCCCGAACAGCCCTCGGCTGCGCCGAAGAGGCCCGCCGCGTCCCGGCCTCGCCCCGTCGAGCCGGTGCGAGCCGCTGACCACAATTTACTGCGCCCCCAAACCTGTCCCCTGCCTTGACATATGGAGGCATGAACCTCATCAACGGGTGAAAATGGTCCCTACGGCACGCTCGTTTCCGCCGGATATGAAAAGAGACTCATTCCTGAAAAACGAAGCCCAGACCGCAAGAAAACAGACCATGGCGGAAAGAAAAGCAGACGAAATAGGCGAGCCCCCGATCGGCGAGACAAGCAGCTTTGACGGCGGGTCGAAGCGTGGCGGCAGCACGCCGGCGCGTCGCAAGCCGCGTCGCCAGCAGGCCGAACGCAGCGCCAGCACCATCCGCAAACTGCTCGATGCCGCTGTCGATTCCCTGACGAAGGTCGGCTACCAGCATTTGACCGTCGAGCTGATTGCCGCCAATGCAAAGGTCTCGCGCGGCGCCGTCCAGCACCATTTCGGTTCGCGCGAAAACCTCCTCGCTGCCGTGGTCTCCGACCTCGGGCAGGCTCTCACCGCGGGCGATCCGATCGACAACGACCTGCCGCTTCTGAGACGCCTCGACAAGGCGATCGACAGGGACTGGGCGGTGTTCAGCAGCCCTCAGTTCCTCGCGGTCATCCAGATCTGGATGGCCGAGCGGGGAAACGCCAAGCTGTTTCCCCAGATCCAGCTGATGGTCCGCGAAGTGGAGAACTATCTCGACAGCCAATGGGCGAGCGCACTGGAGGATTCCGGCCTGAGCGAAAGGGAAATCGTGGCGCTGCGCCACGTGGTGCTTTCCAGCTTGCGCGGCCTTGCCCTGCGCACCGTGTCGATCGGGTCTAATGCCACCTGGCAAGAGGAACTGGAGATGCTCAAGCGAATGGTCCGCCAGCTCCTGACCGAATCCGGCCCGCATCCCGGTGCCGCCCGGGCGGCAAGCGCGAACCTTCCGGGCCGGGCGTGACGACCGGCCCGGCGTCTTCGCCGCGCCGGTAACGAATTGCGTTGCAATCGCTGCCCGCTTCGCACCCGCGGGCCGGGCGCTACGGCGTTTTGCCGGTCCCGAAGCGCGCATCCCCGCTGCCGAGGACCGGCGCGGCCCGGTCCAGCGCCAGCCTGCTGCGCGAGAACTTCAGCGGCGTGCGCAAACCCGGAACGCCCTCGGGCGATACCACCAGTTCGCGCGCCTTCACCTGCGGGTCGCTCAACGCCTCCTCGACCGAGTTTATGGAACCGCACGGCACGCCCACGGCCCCGAGCGCCGCGACCATGTCTTGCTTGTTTCGTTTCGACGTCCTTTCCGACAGCCGGGCGCAGAGCGCCTCGCGGTTGACCACCCGGCGCGAATTGCTGGCGAAATCCGGATCCTCCTTCAGGTCGTCGAGATCGAGCACCTCGCAAAGTGCATGGAATTGCCGGTCGTTGCCGCAGGCGATGATCAGGTGCCCGTCCAGCGCCGGGAACACCTGGTAGGGCACGATGTTGGGATGCGCATTGCCGAGCCGGCGGGGATTCCGGCCGCCGATGAGATAGTTCATCGCCTGGTTGGCCAGCACGGCGATGGCGCTGTCCAGGAGCGAAAGGTCGATCTGCTGGCCCCTTCCCGATCGCTGCCGCTCGGCAAGCGCCGCCTGGATGCCGATGACCCCGTATAGGCCGGTGAAGATGTCGATCCAGGCAACACCGACTTTCTGCGGCTCGCCATCCGGCTCGCCGGTCAGGTCCATGATCCCTGACATGCCCTGGATCAGGAAGTCGTATCCCGGCTGCGACGCGCGCGGTCCCGTCTGGCCGAATCCCGTGATCGAGGCATAGATCAGCCCCGGATTGGACCTGGCCACGCTCTCGTAGTCCAGGCCGTATTTGGCCAGGCCGCCGACCTTGAAATTCTCGATCAGCACATCCGCATCGTCGATCAGGCTCTTGAGCCTTTCCAGGTCCTCCGGATCGGTCAGGTCGCAGACGATCGAGCTCTTGCCCCGGTTCGCCGCCTGGAAATACGCCGCGACCTCTTCCGTCCCGCCCTTCCCGTCGGGCCGGGTAAAGAAGGGCGGCCCCCAAGTCCTCGTATCGTCGCCCTGCCGGCTTTCGACCTTGATGACCTCCGCACCGAGATCGGCCAGCGTCTGACCGATCCACGGCCCCGCGAGGATACGTGCCAGTTCAACGACCTTCAGTCCGGCCAGCGGCGGCTGTTCGTCGCGAGTTTCCATGTCTGCCTCCCCTGTCTCGGTGAGCGGAAGTACCCGCTAGACGAAAGCCTGGATGCCGGTCTGCGCACGGCCGAGGATCAGTGCGTGGACGTCATGCGTCCCCTCGTAGGTATTCACGGTTTCGAGATTCTGGGCATGCCGCATCACGTGGAAACCGATATGGATGCCGTTGCCACCATGCATGTCGCGAGCCATGCGCGCAATATCCAGTGCCTTGCCGCAATTGTTGCGTTTCACCACCGAGACCATTTCGGGCGCAAGGCGGCCGTCATCCATGAGCCGGCCGACCCGCAGGCTGGCCTGAAGCCCCAGCGCGATCTCCGTCTGCATGTCGGCCAGCTTCTTCTGGTAGAGCTGCGTTGCCGCCAGCGGGCGATCGAACTGCTTGCGTTCGAGACCATACGCGCGCGTCCGGATCCAGCAGTCCTCGGCCGCCCCCATGGCGCCCCAGCTGATGCCGTAGCGCGCCCGGTTGAGACAGCCGAACGGGCCTTTCATGCCCTCGACGAGCGGCAGCAGGGCATCCTCGCCGACCTCGACGTCATCCATGATGATTTCGCCGGTGATCGATGCCCTGAGCGAAAGCTTGCCATCGATCTTCGGCGCCGACAGGCCTTTCATGCCCTTTTCGAGTATGAAGCCGCGCACCTTCCCGCCATGCGCATCCGACTTTGCCCAGACGACGAACACATCCGCGATGGGCGCATTGGTGATCCATGTTTTCGAACCGGTCAGCCGGTAGCCGTTCGCCGTCTTGACCGCACGCGTCTTCATCCCGCCGGGATCGGATCCGGCATCCGGTTCCGTAAGCCCGAAGCAACCGATCAATTCGCCCGAAGCCAGCCCCGGCAGGTATTTCTGTTTCTGCTCCTCCGAGCCGTATTCGTGGATCGGATGGATTACCAAGCTCGACTGGACGGACATCATCGAACGGTAGCCGGAATCGACGCGCTCTATCTCGCGCGCCACGAGGCCATAGGCGACATAGGACGCGCCCGCGCCTCCATACCGTTCGGGCAGCGTCACGCCCAGCAGGCCGCACTCGCCCATTTCGCGGAAAACTTGCGGATCGGTGACCTCGTCTGCGTAAGCCCGCTCGATGCGTGGCAGAAGCCGATCCGACGCATAGGCCGCCGCGCTGTCGCGGATCATTCGCTCGTCCTCGGCCAACTGCGTTTCGAGCAAGAAAGGATCAGCCCATGAAAAGTCTTGTCCACCCGCCATTGCGTGGTCTCCGGTTTGGTCGAGCCCTGCGCCAGCCGCCATAACAGGCTGACAAGTTCATGCATAAAAACTTTGAAGTTGCAGATAAACGGCCTAAAATCGCATCACCTGATGCATTTTGTGAATGTTATGCGCCCTCGCCGTTTTCTGCCCTCTGTCACTCAGCTGCTCGCTTTCGAGGCCGTCATGCGTCACAAGACCGTCACCTCGGCTGCCGGAGAGCTGAACCTGACCCAGAGCACCGTCAGCCGCTTGGTCAACAATCTCGAACACCAGCTGGGCCAGGCCCTGTTCGTTCGTGAACGAAAACGGCTGCATCCGACCGATGCAGCCCTCGCCTACAGCCGCAACGTGACGCAGGCACTCGACATCATCCAGCGCGCGAGCATGTCGCTCGTCGCCAATCCCGGCGGCGGCTCCCTGTCGCTGGCCGTGCTGCCGATATTCGGCACACGTTGGCTCAGCCCGAGACTGGGGCAATTTCTCGATACGAACCCCGGCATCTCGATGACCCTTGCCACCCGCATCCAGCGTTTCAGTTTCGAGCACGAAGCCTTCGATGCGGTCATATTCTTCGGCGAGGCCGATTGGGCGGGCGCAAATCACAGCAGGCTGTTCGAGGAACACATCACCGCTTGCGCGTCGCCCGCCTTTCTCGAGCGCCATCCGGTCAGCGACGCCAGCGACCTCGCAGGCCTGCCGCTTCTGCAACTCGAATCCAGGCCGAACGCATGGAACGTCTGGTTCCGGGCGCAAGGCGCGGCGATGCCCAAGACATCGGGAATGCTGATGGACCAGTTTTCCATGATGATACAGGCGGCGATTTCCGGCCTTGGCATCGCCCTGCTTCCCGACTACCTCGCAAGGACCGAGATCGAGGAAGGGCGACTGGCGCCGATACTGCGAACGGGCGTGCCGGGGACCGGCAGCTATTGGCTGGCATGGCCCAAGGTAAAGGACGACTACCAGCCCCTGCGCGCCTTTCGCGACTGGATCGTGCGTTGCGCCGAAGGCGGAAAACCCAGCCATCCGGATCTGTAGAAGACGAGAAATCGCTTTGTTTTACGGTTGTGCGAAATCGGCCAGAACGCTATGAAAGAATAGCATTTTCAATGGATTAGAACTTCATGAGCGATGTTTTCTCACGGTTTCCTCCACCGCCCTCCGCCCGGTTGCTGGGTTGGGAACTTGTCTCGGAACGCCCCGATATCGGCGAGATAGAAATCGCCTTCAATCCCGACGAGCGCATGATCAATCCGCACGGCACGGTCCAGGGCGGTTTTATCGCCGCAATGCTGGATGAGGCCATGGGGCCGGCGCTGCTGTCGATGACCAAGGGCGCCTTCGCGGCCTCCACCCTCGACCTGACGGTGAGCTACATCAGGCCGGTCAGTCCCGGTCGCGTGATCGCCAAGGGCCGCGTGATCAGGCACGGCAGATCGGTCGCCTATCTCGAGGCCGAATTGTACGAACCCGGCGGGCGGCTGCTTGCCCGCGCCACATCAACCGCGCTGCCGGTGACCATAGACCCGGACGCGGCCTGATACCGGCAAGCCCCGCCGGCCGGGAGGATGTCTCGCGGCTATAGTTTCGGCGAAAACGCGGTCGGCGCGACAAGCTGGCTCGACACGTTCGCGACAACTTCGCCATACTTGGCGAAGTGGGCCTTGCGGGCTTCTATCCATTCCGGGTCCACCATGAATTCAGACCATTTGCGCTCCCGCTCGTCGAGCGTTTTCCAGGCGAGAAAATAGGTGAGATCGTTGTTCGACTCGCCGATTACGGTCGTGAAAAACGCCACCGGCTCGATACCGAGACGCTTCCAGATACCCAGCGTCGTCTGTTCGAAACGCTCGAGCAATGCCGGAAGGCCGCCCGGAATGCAGCGATATACCCGCATCTCGTAGATCATCGATTTTCTCCCCTGCACGCCCTTCGCGGCAATCGAAGGTACAACCTCGCCAGATATTCAAGTCAGACCGGTAGCTGATATGCGGTCTTGACGGTCGTGAAGAACTCCGCCGCGTAGCGTCCCTGCTCGCGGGAACCGTGGCTTGATCCCTTGCGCCCGCCGAAAGGCACGTGGAAATCGACGCCTGCCGTCGGCAGGTTGATCATCACCATCCCGGCCTGCGCCTCGCGCTTGAAGTGCGACGCGTGCTTGAGGCTCGTCGTGCAAATGCCCGCCGACAGGCCGAACGGCGTGTCGTTGGCGATCGAAAGAGCCTCATCGTAATCCTTCACCCGGATGACGCATGCGACCGGCCCGAAAATTTCTTCGCGCGAAATGCGCATCTGGTTGGTCGTTTCAGTGAAAAGTGCCGGTTGCAGATAGAAACCCGGCGTTCGCCGGTTGAGGCGTTCGCCGCCGAAAGCGAGCTTCGCCCCCTCAGCCGTGCCGATTTCGATATAGTCCAGATCCCGCTCAAACTGCCCCTGATCCACAACCGGCCCGATGTCGGTGCCGGGCAGCAGCGCGTTGTCGACAACGAGGCGGCCAAGGCGCTCGATCAGTGCGGAGACGAACCTGTCATGAATGCCATCGGTCACGATGAGGCGCGACGAGGCGGTACAGCGCTGCCCGGTCGAAAAGAAGGCGCCATTGACCGCGCATTCAACCGCGGTGTCCAGATCGGCATCGTCCAGCACGACCAGCGGATTCTTGCCGCCCATTTCGAGCTGGATCTTTCTCAGATGCGTCGCCGAAGCAACGGCCAGATGCCGGCCAGTCTGCTGAGAACCGGTGAAAGTGAGCGCATCGATATCCGGACTGTCCACCATCGCCTGGCCGACGACGGACCCCTTGCCCATGACCAGGTTGAGAACCCCTTCGGGAAGCCCGGCGCGGTGCAGGATATCGACAAGGGCCCAGGCCGAGCCAGGAACCAGTTCGGCCGGCTTGAACACCACGGTGTTGCCGTAGCACAGCGCCGGCGCGATCTTCCAAGCGGGAATGGCAATCGGAAAATTCCACGGCGTGATGACGCCGATGACCCCGACCGGCTCGCGCGTGATCTCGACGCCGACGCCGGGGCGTATCGAGGGAACCAGCTCCCCGGAAAGCCTCAATGCCTCATTGGCGAAGAAATCGAATATCTGCCCGGCGCGCACCGTTTCCGCGATTCCCTCGGCAAGCGTCTTGCCCTCTTCGCGCGAAAGCAGCCGCCCCAGTTCCTCCTTGCGGGCGAGAATCTCGTCCGCCGCCTTGCGCAACACCGCGTTGCGTTCAAGCGGCCCGGACCGCGCCCAGCCGGGAAAAGCGGCTTTTGCCGCCGCAATCGCCGACCGGGCGTCGTCCGCCGTCCCACGCGCATAATGGCCGATAACGTCATCGGTATCGGAAGGATTGATATTGGCTACGGCTTCGCCGCCAGCCCACTCGCCGGCAATCAGATTCCTGTGCAACTCGTTCATGTGTCATTCCCTGGCGGCCGCTCATGCCGGCCGGTGGCAAGCGATGGAATTCTCGTGTTTCGGGTGCCCGGCTGTCGGGTTCAATCGACGATCGCGACGCTCTGGTCGGAATACCGGATCGTTACGGTCATCGAGCCCTCGTTCATCACCCATTTCCGGATCGTGTAGCTGCGCAATCCCGCGGCATGGAGCGGGTCGGCATCGGCCAGCGCCCGCGCCTCGTCGTATGAACGAGCGCGCAGTATGATCATGCCGCCTGACGGAAGGTCGTCTCCTTCCTCATATACAGGTCCGGCACCGAACAGCTTGCCCTCGCGCTCCAGCCTGACCTGGTATTCCAGGTGCCTTGGCAATAGCCGCTGTATTTCCGGCGATCGCGCAGGCGTCGTGTTTACGACGAAGAACTCCTGCCGGAGCATGTCTGCCGTCAACTGGTCTGGTGTCATTTCGCTCATCGCCCGGTCCCTGGCAGTTGACCCGTTTTGGTCGGATTTGCATGTGCCAAGGCCCGCCGGCGGACCGGCGGACCAGCCTCTCCGGTATCAGCGCTTCTCGATACCGGATGCCTCGACGACCTTCTTCCAGACCTCGATCTGGCGCGCGATCATCCCGCGCATGTCCTCACCCGAAGAAGGCGAAGGTCTGGCGCCCAGCGCCGAGATGCGTTCCGCGACGTCCGGCATGGCCAGGGCGGCATGAACCGAGGCGCGAACCTTGTCGGCGATCTCGCCGGAGACGCCCGCCGGCATGCCGACCCCGGTCCACGAAAC
The DNA here is from genome assembly GCF_013358405.1 of Oricola thermophila. NCBI lineage: Bacteria > Pseudomonadati > Pseudomonadota > Alphaproteobacteria > Hyphomicrobiales > Ahrensiaceae > Oricola > Oricola thermophila. Next base: position 3,697,483 of record NZ_CP054836.1, on the reverse strand, counting down.
GATGTCGATGTCCGGCGCGACCGTTTCGGCAAGCGTCGGCACATCCGGCTGGGACGGCCAGCGATCCTTCGAGGTCACCGCCAGAATGTCGAATTCACCGGCATCGGCCTGCGGCGAGATGACGGTCCCGGTATCGATAACCAGGTCAACCTCGCCGCCCAGCAGCGCGGTCGCCGCCGCGGCACCACCCTTGTAGGGGACGTGGATGAACTCGGCGCCCGTCTCCAGGTCCAGCAATTCGCCCGACAGGTGCTGGGTCGAACCGACACCCGAATGTCCGATCTTGATCGTGTTGGGCGCCGCCTTAGCTTTGGCGATCACGTCCTCGATGGACTCGTAGGCACCGGCACGCGCGGCGACGAAGAACGGAAACTGGCCGATCGTGGAGACAAAGGTGAAGTCCTCCAGCGGATCAAACGGCTGCGACTTGTACAGAGCCGCCGACACGGCATGGCCGCCTACCATTAGCTGGATGGTGTAACCGTCCGGGTCGGATTTTGACACGAAATCGGAAGCCACGTTTCCGCCTGCACCGGGCTTCGATTCTACCACGACCGGCTGTCCCAGACTCTTCGTCATTGGTTCGGCCAGGATGCGTGCGACCGTGTCGGCATTGCCGCCGGCGCCAAAGCCGATGATGAAACGGATCGAACGCGACGGATAGTCGTCCGCCTGTGCCGTGCCCGCTGCCAGTCCGACGACCGACAGTGCCAATAGCAGTTTCTTCAGCATGATGTTCCTCCCTTGATAGATGGTCTGACTTGAATTCGAAGGCCTCAGACCGATTAAGGCCCGCTATCTCCCGGTGGGGATCTCGACGAATCTCGATGTGTTCTGAACGCGGAAAACGCGGTGAATGCGATCAGCGCAACCACGAAGAACACCAGCGTGGCGCTGATGGGACGGGTGACAAAGACGGAAAAATCCCCGCCATGAAGAAGCATGGTCCGGCGGAAATTGTCTTCCAGCATCGGCCCGAGCACGAAGCCCAGAAGGACTGGCGCCGGTTCGAACCGGAACCGCTTCATCACATAGCCGAGCAGCCCGAACGCCAGCGTCATGATCACGTCGAGCCCGCTATTGCGGTGAGAATAGACGCCCACGCAGATCAGCAGGACGATGGCCGGGTAGAGCCGGTGGTAGGGAATGCTCAGCAGGCGGACCCACAGTCCGATCAGGGGAATGTTGATGATCAGCAGGATGATGTTGCCGACGAAGAAGCTGGCGATCACGCCCCAGAAAAGGGTCGGCTGATCGACGATCAGACGCGGGCCGGGAACTATCCCGTTCAGGATCAGCGCACCGATGATCAGTGCCAGAACGGCATCGCCGGGAATGCCCAGCGTCAGCGTCGGGATAAAGCTGGTCTGTGCCGCGGCGTTGTTGGACGCTTCGGGCGCGGCCAGCCCTGGCAGGTGGCCCTTGCCGAATTTTTCCGGTGTGCGGGACAAGCGGCGCTCCACCGCGTAGGCCATGAAGGAAGCGATTGCCGCGCCCGTGCCCGGCAATGCGCCGAAGAAGGCACCCGTCGTCGCGCCGCGTGTCACGGGTCCCCCCATCTCGCGGATCTCTGCCCAGCTGGGAAAGATGTCCTTGAAGGACAGGTTGATCGTCGGGCGCACCGTTGCCTTGGCGCCCGCGTTCTTGATGATCTCGGACACACCGAAGAGTCCCATCGCGAGGGAGACCAGGCTGATCCCGTCCGCGAGCGACTCGGTGGCAACGAAACGGTACTGGCCCGTGGTCGCGTCCGCGCCGACCATTCCCAGCGCAATCCCGAGCAGGGCCATGGCAAAGGCACGCATCTGCGAGCCCGAACTGATCAGCGACGCGGCGATCAGCCCGAGCATGACGAGCATCGTGTATTCGGGGGCGCCGAACTTCAGCGCGAAGGCGGCCATTGGGATAGCGACAAGGACCACGGCCGCCACGCCGATCATGCTGCCGACGAAGGAAGACAGCGCCGTCACCAGCAGCGCGAATCCGGCACGCCCGCCCTGCGCCAGCGGATAGCCCTCAAGGCAGGTGACGACCGAGGACGGCGTCCCCGGCAGGTTGAGCAGGATGGAGGCGATGGCGCCGCCATATTGCGAGCCGTAGTAGATCCCGGCGAGGAGGATCACGGAACTGGTCGGGTCGAGGTAGAAGGTGACCGGCAGAAGAAGCGAGATCGCCGTGATCGCGCCGACGCCGGGCAGCACGCCGATCACCTGCCCGAGCAATACGCCGAGGAAGGCGTACATCAGCACGCCGGGCTGCAGGACGACGGAGAGGCCTAGCATGAACTGCTCGGTCATCGCTTCACCTCCCGAACACAGACAGGGGCAGGCCGAGCGCCACGATGAACAGGAACCAGCCCGCCAGGGTGACCGCGGACGAATAGATCAGTATTCCCGGCAGCCTTGTTCGGTTGTCGGCCAGCATGGACACGGCAACCGCGCAGAACATCGCCGGCACCAAGCCGGCCGGCTCTATCAGGACGACGAAGATCGCGATCGCGGCAGACACGAAGCCGAGCGCCCGAAACTGCATCGGCCCGGCATCGAAGGCCTCCATCCCGCGCAGATCCGCCAGCACGATCACCGCCCCGAACAGCATGATCCCGGCACTGATGAGATGCGGCATGTATCCGGGGCCCATCTGCACGACGGTTCCGGCCGGGTAGGACCAGGAGATCGCCAGCATCGCCGCGCCGAATGCGACCAGCGCCGCGCCGCCGGTGACGCGTCGCCACAGGGGCACCTCCGTGCTTTGGGCTTTCTGCAATCTGTCCTCCTCCCGGCAAGCTTGCTAGTTCGTGTCCGCGCCCGAGGGCGGCGGGTTTTCCAGAGGCTTCGGAATCTCGACCCCGAGGCGCTCCGCCAGCCGGGCGAGCCTCCTTTCGGTTCCGGCAGCCATCGGAATGCCTTCCCTGATGCGCTTCTCGGCCATGGTGAATCCGCGCTCGCCCGGCATCAGGATGTGGTCCGTTCCCGGCGAGCGGGGCAGAGCGCGAATTCGGTCCGCCACGCGCTCGACCTCGTCGCGGAACGCCTCCGGCGCTCCGAATGCCGACAGTCTGATCGCGATTGCCGCGCCGTTCATCCGGGCCTCCTCGCCATCGAGGATGGCGGCGATTACCGGGTTCGACACCAGGATGCTCGAAAGTACCTCGACCATCAGAGACAGGCCCGAGCCCTTGGGCCCGCCGAGCGGCGTCACGGTCGAGACCGCGTTCGGATCGGTAGTGGGACGGCCGTCTGCATCGAGCCCCCATCCCTCGGGGATCGCGACGCCCGCGTCGCGGGCGGCAAGGATCTTCCCGAGCGCGACGGTCGAAGTCGACATGTCGAGCAGGAGCGGACGGTCCCGCCCCGGTGCCGCGATCGCCAGCGGATTGGTCGAGACACCCGCGACAGCCGAGCCATGATAGGCCATCAGCGGGCCGGAGGCCGTCATGACGATTCCGATGCAGTCCTGCCGCGCGGCCTCCAGCGCGTAGTAGCCGATGGCGCCGGCATGCGAGATGTTTCGCGCCGAACACCACCCTATGCCGCTGGCGAAGGCGTTGCGGACAGCTTCCTCCATCGCCATCGACATCGAGGAACCGCCCGGCGCCCGATCGGCTTCCAGGATGGAAATGGCACCTTCACGCCTGACGACGGCAGGTTCGGCAACAGGGTTTATCCTGCCCTGCTCCACCATCTCGAGATAGCGCGGGATCCGGAGCACGCCATGAGACTCCGCACCGCGCGCATTGGCCCAGACCAGCACGCTGGCGGTCTTCTCGGCGTGAGGCGCGGCGAACCCGCCGGCTGCGAGGAGCGTGGCGGCGTATTGCTCGAGGTCCGTTGCGCGATACGTGCTCATTTCGCGTTCGCAAGCGGCGTGGGAAAGAACTTGTCGAGCCACGCCTTCACCAGGATCCGCGTGTAGGGAGCGTCCTCCTCCGACAGCGGGAAATGGGAAACGCCGGTCGGGATCATCAGCTCGGCATTCTTGCCGGCCTTCTCGAACAGCCGGATCGACTGCTCCATGGGCGTGATGACGTCGCCGGCCGTGTGGAACAGGAGCAGAGGCCTTGGCGCGATGTCGGCGACGACGTCCTCTGCCCTGAACTTGTACATGCTGAACGCCGTCTCGACCGGAACCTCGAACTGCGCCTTGGGCGACAGGTTCTTGCGCAACTCCTCGGGAATGGGAACGACATCGAAGCGTGAGACCCAGAGGCTCTCGCCTGTCTCTTCCTTCTGCCGGCGCCCCCTTTCGAGGAGGTCGGTGAACCTTGCCCAGGCTTCCGGCGTGGGGTGCTGGCCGCGGAACTTGCGCTCGCCGTCACCCCAGCCGCAGAACGACATCACGCAGGCGATACGCTCGTCGATGCCGCCAGCGAAGATCGCCACCGCCGCGCCGAAGCTATGGCCGGTGACGCCAATCCTCTCGGGATCGACCTCTTCGCGCTCGGCGATGAAGGAAAGTGCGTTCTTGGTATCGGCCACCTGGTCGAAGCACCGGACTTCGCCGCGCGCCCCCTCGCTCTCGCCGCAACCGCGGAAGTCGATCCGGAACACGCAGTAGCCGAATTCCTCGAGCATCCGGGAAAGGAGCTCGACATGCGACTTGTCCTTGGTACCCACGAAACCGTGGAGGACGATGAACGTCGGAAGCCGCTGGCCGGGCTTTCTGCCCTCGGGCACGTGCAGCACGCCTGCCAGTTTCAGGCCGTCCGACATGAAGTTGAGAGGATATTCCATCTTGCTTTCCCGTTGTCGGTCACGGTTCGGGCGCGGATCGCCCAACCGGCTTGCTCAGTCGCTCCTGCACGCGTTGGCGAATTCCATGAACCTGGCGAGATGAGCCCGCAGGAAGGCTTCCGTGTCGGCATGGACAATGCGGCTCTCGGCGACATCAACCTTCGACTTCGCCAGCGCGACCTGCACTTCGGGCTTGGCCATGATCCTGGCGTCCTGGCTGTGGAGTACCTGGCGCAGCCCCTCGTGCAGCCGTGCGCCCCCCAGCGCCCCGGGAGACACGCTCCAGATGGCGACGGGCTTGCCTTCCAGCGGGTTTGGGCTGATGCGGGACAGCCAGTCGATGGCGTTCTTCAACACGCCGGGAAACGACCAGTTGTATTCCGGCGTAACGATCAGCACCGCATCCGACGCCCTGATGGCCGCCTCCAGCGTGCCGACGCTCTCCGGAAGGCCCTCGTCGAGGACATCCTGGTTGAACAGGGGCAACGTGCCCGGGCTCGGGAGCATTTGCGCCGCGAGGCCGTCCGGCGCGAGACCCGGCGCGGAGCGTGCGACCGCGCGGGACAGGGATGCCTTGCGAAGCGACCCCTCGAGGATACCTACCGAAGTCATGAAACTCATTTTTCCCTTGTTGTCGGATCAGTCGAATTCCGGCCGCCTCAGGCAGCGGGCCGGGCAAACGGAAACTTGTGCTCCAGCCAGACGGCGGGCGCCGGGGTACCCCAGACATTCATGACGCGCACATTTTCCGGGCGCTTGAGCGCGGTGATCACATTGGGCTCAAAGGCTTCGTCATCGGCGATTGCCGCCATGCCGCCGGAACATTCAACCATCGCGCCGCAGGCATCGACGTAATAGGCGTAAGTGTTGTCACCCGGCCGATGCCGGCCCGGCCCCCAGATGAACTCCTTGTCGATCTGGTCGAGGCGATCGCCCAGCCGGCAATAATCTGAAAATTCGGCCAGCTCGAACGAGTAGTGGTGCAACCCGGTGTCGCCGCGCACGATACCGAGGATATGGTGAAGCCGATTGCCGCCGCGCATCCAGCTCAAACCGTCATCGACCATCCGCTCGGAGAGCTTCAGCCCCATGATTTCCTGCAGCTGAGCACGCGTTTCAGCCGGCTCGGGCGAGGTGATGTTGACATGGTCCAAGCGCAGCGGACCGACACCCGCGCCGTAGTGACGCCGCCTGGTGATGTCGTCCTTGACCGGGGTGTGTATCTCGAATGTGTGGCCTTGCGGGGTGACGAATACGACGCCGGCCGCGCAGCAATCCAGACTTGGCCGCTCCGAAACGATGCGGCAACCCACGGCCGGGATCCGGCGCGCCGCCTCTTCCACGGCCGCCTCGGAGACCGCTTCAAAACCTACCGAGCGAACCGAGTTCTCCTCGAAATCGTGCAAGACGAGCTCTGCCTCGCGACCGTTCGACGAAAGCCATGTCGCGGTATCGTCGTTTCGCGTCACGTGCAGTCCGAGAACATTCGTCGCCTCTTCGACGAGCGCCTCCCGAACGGTCACGTTAAGCTGAACATGTCCGATCGTGTTCACGAGATAGCTCATAACCCCTCCCAACTCGTCTCCCGAGATCCAACGCCCCTCTAGCATGCAGGCTCTCAAACTGCAATAAATTTCGAAAATCTAGGCTTCATTGAAACATTGGGCATTTTTCTGAGGGCAAAAGCCGCAGCGCGGTGCACCGACGAGTCGCGGCAAATCAGCCGGCTTCGTCTTCGACAGGATTGGACAGAACGCCAATTCCCTCGATCTCGACATCGACGACATCGCCCGCCGACAGGAATTCCTGCGGCGTTCTGGTGGAGCCGAAGCCCTTGCACGTGCCCGTCACGATGACATCGCCGGCATTGAGAACCGTGAACGTCGAGATGTAGGAAACCAGATAGGGCACGTCGAAAATCATGCGGGACGTGTCGGTTCGCTGCTTCTCGACTCCATTGACGCGCGTGACCAGAGACAGCCCACCGCCGGACAGGGAGATCTCGTCCGCGGTGACCATGCACGGCCCGAATGCACCCGTGCCCTGGAAGTTCTTGCCGGGGGTGAACTGGTGACTGTGCTTCTGCCAGTCCCGCACGCTGCCGTCATTGTAGATCGAGTACCCGGCCACATGCGCCATGGCATCGCCGCGCGCGATATGGCGGCCGGGCTTGCCGATTATCACTGCAAGCTCTCCCTCGAAATCGAGCTTTTCGGAAACGCGGGGTTTGACCAGCGGAGCCCTGTGACCGATTTGCGATGACGGCAAACGCAGGAAAAGTACCGGATAGGCAGGAGGGTTTGATCTGTCATCGCCCTCTTCGAAATAGTTCAGCGCGGCCATGACGATCTTCGAGGGATTGGGAATAACCGGCTCCAGCACGGCATCTTCCATGGCGAGATCCGGCTTCATGTCCAGAAACAGGTGACTGTCCGGAAAGCCTACCTCGATATAGGACCGCAAGTCCGGACACGTCCCGCAGATACGGTTTCCCTTCACGATGCCGCCATCTTCCGTCAAAGCTCCCCAGGCAGAAACTCCGGAATCCATAAACGACACGTACCTCATTCGAACCTCCGCCTTTTTTTCGAAAGATTTTGTATAATGGAAAATTGGTCAATGGGAAGCCACAAGGATCACCTCGCGGAATGACGTTACGTTGTGATAGGGATGCCCCAGCGGCTTGAGCCGCTACAAAGAGCCTTTCGAAACAGCGCGGGTCGCGGAAAATTATTTCTTCGAAAAAATGATAATTATTGAATATCCACACCGGGTGTAATATGACGGCCGGCACACGAATCAACCGCCGCCGCGAGGATTTCGACCTGAATATCGAACCCAAAAAGTCAGGGCAGCGCGACCTCACGAGGACCGGGTCCTCTGCCGGACAGGATATCGTATCGCGCCTGAGGGCGGATATCGTCAGCAATGTGTTCCTGCCGGAAGCCAAGCTGAAGTTCGCGGAACTGACTAAACGCTATGATGTCGGCATCGGCACCTTGCGCGAAGCCCTGTCCCAGCTCGTCTCGGAGGGTTTCGTAACGCTGGAATCCGGAAAGGGATTCAAGGTCGCCAGGGTTTCACGCGAGGAACTGCTGGAGATCACCGATCATTTCGTGGACCTCGAAAAACGCGCCATTGCGGATGCGATCGAACATGGCGACGATGTCTGGGAGAGCCAGATCGTCGCCGCGCACCACCGCCTCAGCCTGATCGAGAACCTGCCCTGGCCGGAGAGAATGGAACGCCACGCCGAATGGCTGCAGCGGCATCGGGAATTCCACGAGTCGCTCGTATCGGCCTGCCAGGGATACTGGCTGTTCAGGCTTCGCTCGATGATGTTCGATCAGCTGGATCGCTACCGATTTCTTTCCAAAATGACCCCGGAAGGTCTCGGCAAGCAGAAATCGAAGGAGCACAGGCTCATCATGCAGGCAACGCTGGACCGGGATGCCGCCAAGGCCATGGAATTGATCGAACACCATATCCGCGACACCACGAACGCCGGAATGGCGCATTTCGGAGACTGACTGTGCAAGTTGCCTCCGTGCGTTTCGGCCCGATCGCACCCGGTTGAAAGCCGACCGACGAGGCATGTCCCGAGACCAGGCGGCTCCCGGTCAAATGTCGTGAAGAACAACTGGCGATCCCGACAGGATTCGAACCTGTGACCCTCAGATTAGGAATCTGATGCTCTATCCTGCTGAGCTACGGGACCGCGCGAAGCGCTAGATAACAAAACCCGGCGGCTTTGAAAACCGGCAAGTGACGCCCTCAGACGGCCTTGCCGTTGGCCTCGGCCAGCGCCACCCAGTAGCTGATGCCGAGCGGGATGATCTCGTCGTTGAAATCGTAGGCCGGGTGATGCAGCCCCGCCGAATCGCCGTTGCCGATCAGGATCATCGCACCCGGCCGCGCCTCCAGCATGTAGGCGAAATCCTCGCCGCCCATCATCGGCCGCGCCTCGGTCTCGACCGCGTTCTCGCCGGCGACCTCGCGCGCCACCCGGGCGCAGATGTCGGCCTCGGCTGAGTGGTTGACCGTCACCGGATAGCCCCGCCGCCAGGTGACTTCCGCCGTCGCGCCATGGGCTGCGGCGACGTTCTCCGACAGCGCCTTGAGGCGGCGCTCGCCGAGCTCCCGGTTCTCCGGCGACAGCGTGCGCACCGTGCCCGCGATCTCCGCCTCCTCGGGAATGACGTTGTGCGCCGAGCCTGCGTGGAACTGCGTCACCGAGACCACGATGGACGACACCGGGTCGACATTGCGCGAGGCGATGGTCTGCAGCGCCTGGACGAGCTGCGCGCCGACGACGATCGGGTCGATTGTCTGGTTCGGCCAGGCGGCATGGCCGCCGCGCCCCGTGATTCGCACCCGGAACTCGTCGGTTGCCGCGAAGAACGGCCCGGTGCGGATCGAGAACTGCCCGACCGGCAGGTTCGGCATGTTGTGCATGCCGTAGACGCGGTCGATGCCGAAACGGTCCATCAGCCCGTCCTCGACCATCTCGCGGCCACCGCCGCCGCCCTCCTCCGCCGGCTGGAAGACGACGACCACCGTGCCGGCGAAATTGCGCGTCTCGGCAAGATGCTGCGCCGCGCCGAGCAGCATGGCGGTATGCCCGTCATGGCCGCAGGCATGCATCTTTCCGGGCACGGTGGACGCGTAGTCCCTGCCGGTCATCTCGCTGATCGGCAGCGCGTCCATGTCGGCGCGCAGGCCGAGAGTCTCGCCGGGGCCGCGGCTGCCCCTGATGACACCGACGACGCCGGTGCGCCCGAGCCCGGTCACCACCTCGTCGCAGCCGAAGGATTTCAGCTTCTCCTCCACGAAGGCCGCGGTCTGGTGTACGTCGAACAGAAGTTCGGGATGGCGGTGCAGGTGCTGCCGCCAGGCAGCGACTTCCGCCTGCATGTCATGGGCACGGTTGAGTATCGGCATTCATCTTGTCCCTGGTGGTCGTGTGCCTGCCTGCCGGGAAGGACACCGCAAAAAACGCTTGCCATCGACATTCCGTCATCTAGACGGCACAATCACTGTCTAGCCCGCAACCCGAACCAATCCAACCCGGCATTGATGCCGAGAGAGACGATGCGCCCAGCAATCCGCCCAGCCCCGCTTCACCTTGCCGTGATCGCGCTCTTCATGCTTGTCGCACATGCGGCGGCCGCCGCATCGAGCACGATGCCCTCGATTGTCGTGGATGTCGAAAGCGGCCGCGTACTGCACGCGCAGCGGGAGTTCGACCGCTGGCAGCCGGCCTCGCTGACCAAGCTGATGACCGCCTACGTCGCCTTCCGGGAGATCGAGTCCGGGGCGCTGACGCTGAAATCGCCGGTGCGCATCTCGTCCAACGCGGCACGCAAGCCGCCGAGCCACATGGCCTATCCCGTCGGCACGATCGTCAATCTCGACAACGCGCTGAAGATGCTGCTGGCGAAATCGGCCAACGACATCGCCGTCGCGATCGCCGAATCGGTCTCCGGTTCCGAGGCGGAATTCGCGAAGCGCATGAATGCCGAGGCCGCGCGGCTGGGCATGAATGACAGCCATTTCGTGAACCCGCACGGCCTGCACGCGGACGGCCAGGTTTCATCCGCCCATGATCTTGCGGTGCTGGCGCGCGCGATTCGCCGCGAATTCCCGCAATACGACCGCTATTTCTCCATCGAGGCGCTGCAGGCGGGGGAAAGGACATACAGCAGCTACAACCTGCTGCTCGGCCGCTTCCCCGGCGCCGACGGCATGAAGACCGGCTATATCTGCGAGTCCGGCTTCAACCTGGTAGGGTCGGCGACGCGCGACGGCCATACGCTGATCGCCGTCGTGCTGGGCGAGATGAGCTCGAAGAGCCGTGCCGAGCGCGCCGCCGACCTGCTGGAACTGGGCTTTTCGCGCCTTCCCATGCTGGACAGCCTCCCGCTTCTCGCCTCGCTGGCGCCGCCGGCCGACCGCACCACCGAGGTCGCCGACCTGCGCGCCACCGTCTGTTCGCAGGAAGCCAACGACGCACGCTGGGCCGACCGTTCGCTTGACCATTTCGCCACCGACGCGCTCACCCCGATGACCCGCGCCCCGGTGCCGGTGGCGGTCTTCACGGGCGGCGCCGAGGGCATCTCGAAATCGGCCGTGCTGTTTGCCGGCCAGTATTTCGACAGCCTGCCGGTGCCGGCCGTCCGCCCGATGCGACTGTCCGACGAGGTCGCGGAACGGCGCGAGCAGGCCGGGCTGGTGGAGGGAATGATCCCGGTTCCGCAATCGCGCCCGGACGGGGGAGCCTGAAAGACGCTATGAAGTCCGTTCCCGTTCACATCGTCACCGGCTTTCTCGGCGCGGGCAAGACGACGCTGCTCAACCGGCTGCTTGCTTCCGGCGCCTTCGCCAACACCGCGGTCATCGTCAACGAGTTCGGCGATGTCGGCATCGACCACCTGCTTGTCGAGTCGACGCAGGCCGGCGACCAGATGATCGAGCTGTCAGACGGCTGCCTGTGCTGCACGGTCCGCGGCGATCTCGTCGACACGCTGGCCCGGATCGCGGAACGCGCGGAAGAGGGCGCGACCGTGGACCGCGTCATCATCGAGACGACTGGACTTGCCGACCCGGTGCCGGTCCTGCAGGCGATCATTGCCTCGGCGGAGATCGCCGCCCGATTCCGAGTAGCCAGCGTTGTCACCGTGGTCTGCACGCAGACCGGGCTTGCCAGCCTCGCGGACCACGAGGAGGCACGGCGCCAGGTGGCGCTCGCCGACCGCATCGTGCTGACCAAGACGGATGTCGCCGCCCCCTCCGACGAACTGATTTCCGTGCTGCGCGCGCTCAACCCGCTCGTGGCACCCGTCGACGCGCAGGCAGAGGGCTTCTCGCTGACGCTCGACGACAGCGCGCTGACGGCGGCGGACGTGCCCGGGGAAGAGCCGCACCACCATCACCACCACAACCATCACGACCACCATCACCACGACCATGACCATGACCACGGACATGGGCACGGGCACGGGCACGGGCACGGGCACGACGTGAACCGCCACGATGCGGCGATCGAGGCCTTCACGCTCACCCATGACAGGCCGATCCCCTTCGCCACGGTCGAGATGTTCTGCGATCTGCTGCGCGGCTCCATGGCCGACCGGCTGCTGCGCGTGAAGGGGATCGTGCAAACGGCCGGGACGCCGGACCGCCCGCTGGTCATCCACGGCGTGCGCTCGGTGTTCCACCCGCCTGTCCGCCTCGACGGCTGGAACGGGCGGCGGCCGCAGACACGGCTTGTCGTGATCGCGAAGAACGGCAGCCGTGCCAATGTCGAGGACCTGTTCGAGGCGTTCACCGGGGGCATCGCGCCCGACCGGCCGGACGCGCAGGCGCTGACGGACAACCCGCTGGCCATACCGGGGACGTGATCAGGCGCCGCGCTCGATGAGGAAGAGGTGGCCGTCCTCGGCCTTCTCCGATTCGATCAGCCGGTGGCCGCTTTCCCGGCACCAGTTGGGAATGTCGATGACGGCGAGCGGATCGCTGGTGCGCACCCGCAGACGCTCGCCCGGCGCCATGTCGAGCATCCGTCTCTGCGTCTTCAGCACGGGCATCGGGCAGTTGAGACCACGCAGGTCGTAGGTTTCCGCCGGCTCGGTTTCGCTCATTGCGCCGTCATTCCGCCGCGGCGCGCGTCCTGCCCAGCAGTTCCGAGATCGGAGCCGCTGGCAGCGACTGCATGCTCTCTGCCGCCGCCCTGCCTTCCAGCTTCGCGACCGCCTGCTCGAACGCCAGCGTGTGCTGCGATTGCAGTTGCCGGTAGGCGAGCGCCAGGTTTTCCGGCATCCTCATCGGCGGGCAGGCCGCCGCCGGCCGGAATTCGCCCTGCTCGGCCACACGGTTGAACACGTAGCGCCGCTCGCAGACATCGACCTTCGGCGGCACGCGCGTCAGTTCGAAATGGTCGTAGCCTTCCTTGAGCATCTTCCAGAATTCGAAATGGGGGCTGTCGCGGTGCTTCGCCATGTTCTCCGGCGTCATGCGGAACGGGAAGGCCTGTACCTGGAAGGCATCCTGCCGGCCGCCCGTGAGCGCCTCGCGGGCGAAGGCGTAGATCTCGGCGATGTTCTCGTCGGTCATGGAATAGCAACCGGCGGAGGAACACGCGCCATGCACCATCAGGTCGGAGCCGGTGCGGCCGTGCGCCCGGTCATAGGCGTTGGGATAGCCCGTGTTGAAGGCGAGGTGATATCTCGAGTTCGGGTTCAGCAGCCTGCGCGAGACGAAGTAGAAGCCCTCCGGGGCCTGCCGGTCGCCTTCCCTGAACTTCGGCCCGAGCTTCCCGGAATAGGCGCAGATCTCGTAGCTTTTCACCAGCGCGAACTTGCCGGTATCCTTCTGCTTCCACACCTCCAGAACGTTCTCGTCCTTGAAGATGCGCATGAAGATCGGCGACGCCGGGGTCATGCCGTTGGCCTTCATGAAGGCCAGCGCGTCCTTGGGCAGGGGAGCATTGGCCTTCAGCGACAGCACGTCGCTTGCCTGGCACCCGGCCAGCGCCGAGAGTCCCGCCAGTGCGATTGCGATCACGATCCGCCGAAACGACATGTAAACGGCTCCCCGATGCCGAGATGTAACGCCCGGATCATAGTTGACAAATGTTTACCGCAGGTTTCCCGCGCCTGTCCCATAGACGGAATCGGGAAAGATTGCGGCATCCCTGTGACAGGACCCCGGTCGCGTCAGCCGAGATTGCGTCCGATGGCGAGGAATTTCTCGCGCCTTTCCTGCTTCACCGCGGGTCCGTCGAGCTTTGCGAGATCGCTTAGCGCCGCCGAGATCGTCTTGCGCGTCTCCTCGAATACCGCCTCGGGATCGCGATGCGCGCCGCCGATCGGCTCCTTCACTATGCCGTCGATCACTTTCAGCGACAGCAGGTCCTGCGCCGTGATCTTCATCGCGGTGGCCGCATCCTTGGCGCGCGCCGCGTCGCGCCAAAGGATCGAGGCGCCGCCTTCCGGCGAGATCACCGAGTAGATCGAGTGCTCGAGCATGTAGACCCGGTTCGCCGTGGCGATGGCGATGGCGCCGCCCGACCCGCCCTCGCCGATGATGACGGACACGACCGGCACTTCCAGGTTGAGGCACATCTCGGTCGACCGGGCGATGGCCTCCGCCTGGCCGCGCTCCTCCGCGCCGATGCCCGGATAGGCGCCCGCCGTGTCGACCAGCGAGATGACCGGCAGGCCGAAGCGGTTGGCCATTTCCATGATCCTGACCGCCTTGCGGTATCCCTCCGGCCGCGCCATGCCGAAATTGTGCTTCAGGCGGCTCTTGGTGTCGGTGCCCTTCTCCTGGCCGATCACCGCAACCGGTTGGCCGCCGAACCGGGCGAAGCCGGCGACGATCGCGGCATCCTCGGCGAATTTCCGGTCGCCGGCCAACTGCGTGAACTCGTCGAACAGCGCGTCGACATACTGCTTGCAGTGCGGCCTGTCGGGGTGGCGCGCGACCAGGGCCTTCTGCCACGGAGACAGCTTCTTGTAGATCTCGACCAGGGCCTCGGCGGAACGCTTTTCCAGCCGCGCCACTTCCTCGGCGACATCGACGCCGCCGCCCTCGGCCTCCGAGAGCTTCTTCAGCTCCATGATCTGGCCGTCCAGGTCGGCAATCGGCTTTTCAAACTCGAGATAGCTGTACATTGAAGAGCGGTCCGATGGCATTTCGTTTGGCGGTCACGTGGAGGCAAAAACGGTCATTGTCAAGCGCGGCGATCAGGACGCGCCGGCAAGCGGATGATGCTCCGTGACCAGCCGGTGCAGCCGTTCTTCCAGCACGTGGGTGTAAATCTGCGTGGTGGAAATGTCAGCGTGGCCCAGCAATTGCTGCACGGCGCGCAGGTCCGCCCCGTTCTGAAGGAGATGGCTGGCGAAGGCATGGCGCAGCACGTGCGGCGACAATTTCGCCGCCGCTATGCCGCAGCGCGCGCCAAGCGCCTTCAGGTCGCGTGCGAAGACCTGGCGGGCGAGATGGCCGGCGTAGTTCTCCGCCGGAAACAGCCAGGGACAGTCGTCGGCACGCGGATCGCGGTTTCGCCTCTCCAGATGGGCCTGCACCGCCTCCCGCGCCGTTTCCGTAACCGGCACCATGCGCTCCTTGCCGCCCTTGCCCTTTACCATGAAGAAGGGCTCGTTGCGCCAGGCGACGCTGACCGGCAGGGACACCAGCTCGCTGACCCGCATGCCCGTGGCGTAGAGAAGTTCGAGCAACGCCCGGTTGCGCAGGGCAACCGCCCGCGCCCTGTCGTCCCGTTCCGGGTCGGCTGCCTCCTCTGCGGCGCGGTCGAGCAACCGGCCGACCTCCTCCTCGCCCAGCACCCTGGGCAGGGTCCGCGCCTTCTTCGGCGAGGCGATCACCCCGGTCGGATCGTCGCCGCGCAGCCCTTCCGAGTAGAGAAAGCGGAAATACTGCCGGAGCGCCGACAGCTTTCGCGCCTGCGAC
The DNA here is from genome assembly GCF_013358405.1 of Oricola thermophila. Lineage (NCBI taxonomy): Bacteria > Pseudomonadati > Pseudomonadota > Alphaproteobacteria > Hyphomicrobiales > Ahrensiaceae > Oricola > Oricola thermophila. The sequence goes on along the minus strand of NZ_CP054836.1, from coordinate 3,682,277 downwards.
GAGGCCGCGTAGCCTGCAGCATCGAGGCTTTGCAGATATGCCGAGATGTCTGCGGGCACCGCCTCGCGGAGCCGCCTGGAGCGGGCCGTGCGCACGAATCGCTCGGCATCCTCCAGGTCGAGCCGGTAGGACGCCAGCGTGTTGTCCGCGGCGCCGCGCTCGGCACTCATCATTTCAAGGAACGCGTCGATCATGGCGCCGAGAATAGGCGCCGATGGTTTCCCGCCGGTTTAGAAATCGGGATTGATCCGGTTTGCGGGGATGCGCACCTGCATCTCGCGCGGCGTCGGATCGACATAGAAGACCAGCGCCCACATGCCGGCATAGACGATGCCGGCAAGCACGCCGATCGTGAACAGGAACCGGATCAGGCTTGGCATTTCCCCCCGACCTCCGAAGCAATTCGGACCTTCGTCCCCGCGATATGCGGTGCAACGCCGGCAAAATCAAACCCTAAAGCGCGTTTCGTGACAATTCTTGACAGCGCCGCGGCGTTCATGCGCTAAGCGGAAAACGGACAAGACAAGCGATGACTCCTGAAGCAAAAGCCAATTGCGAGACCGTGCGCGGCCTTATCGGCCAGCGTTCGATCGTGCTTGTCGGCCTCATGGGAGCGGGCAAGTCCGCCGTCGGCAGGAAGGTGGCCGCGATGCTGGACCTGCCTTTCGTCGACGCGGACACCGAGATCGAGAGGGTCTCCGCCATGACGATTCCGGACCTGTTCGAGCAATATGGCGAGCCCGAATTTCGCGCGCTGGAACGGCGCGTGGTGACGCGGCTCCTGAAAAGCGGACCGCAGGTGCTGGCGACCGGCGGCGGCGCCTTCATCAACGAATCGACCCGCCAGGCCATCGGGCGGCGCGGCATCTCCGTCTGGCTGTCGGCCGATCTCGACCTGCTGATGGAGCGCGTCTCGCGCCGCCAGAACCGGCCGCTGTTGCGCGATCCCGACCCGCGCGGGGTTATGCAGCGGCTGATGGAGGAACGCTACCCGGTCTATGCCACGGCCGATATCGATGTACAGTCGCGGGACATCACCAAGGAGGAGATGGCGGCCAATGTCGTGGCTGCCGTCGCCGAATGGCTGGAAGCCGGCGGGCATGCGCGCGGCAAGGCCGCCGAGACCGCCAAGACAACGGGAAAAGCAGAGCAATGACCGCATCCGATGCCGCCGAGACCGTCCGCGTCGAACTCGGCGACCGTTCATACGACATCCTGATCGGCCCCGGCCTGCTGGGCGACGCCGGCCGCCACGTCTCAACCGTTCTTCCCGGCATCCGCGCGGCGATCGTCACGGACGACAATGTCGCCCAGCACCACCTGGAGACGGTGCGGCAAAGTCTCGCCGATGCAGGCATAGAGACCGCCGAGATCGTCGTGCCCGCGGGCGAGCCGTCCAAGAGCTTCGCGACGCTGCAGGAGGTCGTCTCGCGCATACTCGACGCCCGGCTGGAGCGCGGCGACGCCGTGATCGCGCTCGGCGGCGGCGTGATCGGCGACCTGGCCGGTTTCGCCGCGGCAATCGTGCGCCGCGGCATGAATTTCGTGCAGATGCCGACGACGCTGCTGGCGCAGGTCGATTCCTCGGTCGGCGGCAAGACGGGGATCAACGCCCCGCACGGCAAGAACCTTGTCGGCGCCTTCTACCAGCCGCGCCTCGTGCTGGCCGACACTGCGGCCCTGGACACCCTGCCCGCGCGCGAGTTCCGCGCCGGCTATGCCGAGGTCGTCAAGTACGGCCTGATCGACCGGCCGGATTTCTTCGCCTGGCTGGAGGGAAACTGGCCGGCGATCCGGGACGGCGGGCCGGAACGCATCCGCGCGATCGCCGAATCGTGCCGCGCCAAGGCCGATGTCGTCGCCCGCGACGAGCGCGAGGCCGGAGACCGCGCGCTGCTCAATCTCGGCCACACCTTCGGCCACGCGCTGGAGGCGGCCGCGAAATACGACCCGGCGATCCTGGTGCATGGCGAGGGCGTTGCCATCGGCATGGTGCTGGCGCACGAGTTTTCGGCCCGCATGAACCTGGCCAGCCCCGACGACGCGAGGCGCGTCGCCGCCCATCTTGAAAATGCGGGCCTGCCGACAAATCTCGATGGAATGAAAACGCATCTGCGCGATGCCGATAGCATGCTGGGCTTCATCCGCCAGGACAAGAAGGTCACGCGCGGCGCGCTCAATTTCATCCTGACGCGCGGGGTCGGCCGGTCCTTCATCGCGAAAGACGTGCCGGAATCGGAAGTGCGCGGCTTCCTTGTCGACAAGATCGGTCAGTAAGCAGGGAGCGAAATCATGGAAATCTGGATCGTCGCCGGCACCGTCCTGGTCCTTGTCGTCCTGTCGGCCTTCTTCTCGGGCTCCGAGACGGCACTGACCGCGACCTCGCGCGCGCGCATGCACCACCTGGAGGGCCAGGGCGACAAGCGTGCGGAGAGCGTCAACAGGCTGCTGACCCGGCAGGACCGGCTGATCGGCGCGCTGCTGATCGGCAACAACCTGGTCAACATCCTCGGCTCCGCGCTGGCCACCAGCATGTTCCTGGCACTGTTCGGCCAGAGCGGCGTCGCCTATGCGACCATCGCCATGACAGTGCTGCTGGTGATCTTCGCCGAGGTGCTGCCGAAATCCTGGGCGATTTCCAATCCCGACCGCTTCGCCCTCTTCGTCGCCCCGGTGATCCGCCGCTTCGTCGTCGTGGTCGGCCCGCTGTCGAGCCTCGTCAACGGCATCGTCCGGCGCATCCTGAAGGTCTTCGGCGTCGATCTCGCCGACAATGCGCCCCTGCTGAGCGCGCAGGAGGAGATCCGCGGCGCCGTCGAGGTGCTGCACAAGGAGGGCTCGGTGGTCAAGGAGGAGCGCGACCGCCTCGGCGGCCTGCTCGACCTCGCCGAGCTGGAGGTCTCCGACATCATGGTCCACCGCACCAACATGAAGATGGTCAATGCGGACCAGGAGCCCGCGGCCATTGTCGCCGAGATCCTGGACAGCCCGTATACCCGCATGCCGGTCTGGCGCGGCGAGACCGACAACATCGTCGGCATCGTCCATGCCAAGGACATGCTGCGCGCGCTCTATGCCGTCAACAACGATGCCAGCAAGATCGACATCATGAAGGTCGCCAACAAGCCGTGGTTCGTGCCGGATACCACGACGCTGCGCGACCAGCTCGACGCCTTCCTGCGTCGCAAGGCCCATGTCGCCGTGGTCGTCGACGAATATGGCGAGGTCGAAGGCCTCGTCACGCTGGAGGACATCATCGAGGAGATCGTCGGCGACATCGCCGACGAGCACGACGTGGACGTGCAGGGCGTTCGCCAGGAGGCGGACGGCTCGATCGTCGTCGACGGCTCGGTGCCGATTCGCGACCTCAACCGCGCGCTCGACTGGGACCTGCCCGACGAGGAGGCGACGACGATCGCCGGACTGGTCATCCACGAGGCGCAGACGATCCCCGCCGAGAAGCAGGCATTCACCTTCCACAACAAGCGCTTCATCGTCATGAAGCGCCAGAAGAACCGGATCACCAAGCTTCGCATCCGCCCCGTCTGACGGGCGACGGGGCGGTCTGCCGGCCGGCTGCGGTGACACAGGCGGGGCAGCGCCCCTTGATCGCGGTCAAGGCGACCACGCGCGACCGTGATACTCCTGCGCAGGGGAACGGGCATGTTCCCGGGTCGGGATGTTACGGATGACCATACGCGCACTGCCGATTTTCTTCCTGCTGGCCTTCGGCATAGCCTGGGGCACCTTCGCCCTGCTCGTGGCAATGCCGGAGACGCTGGCCGGCCTGTTCGGGCCGGTCTCGGCAAGCAATCCGCTGTTCTTCCTGGCGGTCTGGGCACCGGCGATCGGCGCGGTTGCGCTCGTCCTGGCCGCCGCCGGCCCCGGCGGGCTTGTCCGCTACCTGTCGCGACTGTTGCTGTGGCGGGCGCCACTTGCCTGGTACCTGTTCGTGCTGGCGGGCATCCCGGCGATCTACTACGCGGGCGCGGCGATCAAGGGCGAGCCGTTCGATATCTTCCCCTTCGACACGGCGGGGGACTTTCTCGCCGCCTCGGCGTTCATGCTGATCCTCGGCCCGATGGAGGAACTCGGCTGGCGCGGCCTCGCGCTGCCGCTGATGCAGCGGCTGGCGGCCCCGTTCTGGGCCGGCCTCGCCCTCGGTATCGTCTGGGCCGTCTGGCATCTCCCGGCGTTCCTGCTGTCCGGCACGCCCCAGTCGAACTGGGAATTCCTGCCCTTCCTCGCCGGCTCGGTATCGGTCTCGGTCATCGTGACGCCGCTGTTCAACGCCTCGCGCGGCTCGATTCTCCTGCCGCTGCTTCTTCACTTCCAGCTCAACGGGCCGGCCTGGCCGGACGCGCAGCCCCACGACAACTGGCTTTTCGTCCTGGCGGCGGTCATTGTCGTGTGGCTGAACCGCGGGACGATGTTCACCCGGAGCGACGCCGTGACCGACGCGATACCGCTGGCGCCTACCACCTGACGGTTTCGCCCGGCGCGGCCGGTTCCAGCGCCAGTGCGTGCACGCCGTCCGCGATCTCCTGCGACAAAAGGTCGTTCAGCGCGCGGTGACGCTCGATCCGGTTCATGCCGGCGAAGGCCTCCGAGACCACGCGGACGCGAAAATGCGTCTCGCCCTCGCCGCTCATCGCGCCGCCGTGATGGCTGGCATGCAGGTGGCTTTCGTTGATGACGGCCAGCCTTTCCGGCGCGAAAGCCTCGGTTATTTTCCTCGTGATGCGTTCTTCAATCGGCCCCATTGATGTCCTACCTGTTATCTTGCCTTGCCCTTGTTCGGAATGGCGGGTAAACCAGTGCGTCCTTTTGGGGGCACGTTGCGGCTCGGTTTGTCGCGTCAAATCTTCCGATGTCAATGTTCTCATGCGGTGGACAACCGCCGCATTCGCTTTGGTCAGATGAAACCCAGTTCCAAATACTTCGACTCCATACGCATCAATCCTGGCGGAAAGAAGCGAAAAAAGCGCGAGGAGGAGACCGCCTCCCAGACGTGCCAGTGGAACGGCTGCGACAAGCCGGGCACCCACAAGGCGCCGGCGGGACGCGACCGCGAGGGGCAGTACCTGCATTTCTGCCTCGACCACGTGCGCGAGTACAACAAGAACTACAACTACTTCTCCGGCCTGTCGGACGACGAGATCGCCAAGTTCCAGAAGGATGCCGTGGTCGGCAACCGGCCGACATGGAAGATGGGAACCGCGCGGGTGGAAGATGCCGCCGCGGCGCCGATCTTCTCTGACCTGCGGTCCGGCTCGGCGCGCTCCATGCGCATGCGCGATCCCAACTGGCGCCCCGACGCCTATGTGCGCCCGGTGCGAAAGCTCAAGCCGCTCGAGGCCAAGGCGATGTCGACGCTCGGTCTCAAGGCGACCGCCACCGCCGAGGACATCAAGACCCAGTACAAGGCACTGGTCAAGAAGCACCACCCCGACGCGAATGGCGGCGACCGCGGCTCCGAGGAGCGCTTCCGCGAGGTCGTTCAGGCCTACCAATTGTTGAAAACCGCCGGGCTGTGCTAGTCCGGTTTCGAATAACGACGAAATCCCGAATGCGGGCCGCGCGCCGCATCGAGGAGGCAAGATGAACAAGATGGAACTCGACATCGCCAACATGCCCGACACCACGGTGGACGTGCGCGAAATGTTCGGCATCGATGTCGACATGCAGGTGCCGGCCTACTCGGAAGCGGACGCCTATGTGCCCGAGCTCGATCCGGACTACATTTTCGACCGCGCCACCACCATGGCGATTCTCGCAGGCTTCGCGCACAATCGCCGCGTGATGGTCTCCGGCTATCACGGCACCGGCAAGTCGACCCACATCGAGCAGGTCGCGGCGCGGCTCAACTGGCCGTGCGTGCGTGTCAACCTCGACAGCCATGTCAGCCGGATCGACCTTGTCGGCAAGGACGCCATCGTCGTGCGCGAGGGCAAGCAGGTCACCGAGTTCCGGGACGGCATCCTGCCCTGGGCCTACCAGCACAATGTCGCGCTTGTCTTCGACGAATACGATGCCGGCCGCCCGGACGTGATGTTCGTGATCCAGCGCGTGCTGGAATCCTCGGGCCGCCTGACCCTGCTCGACCAGAGCCGCGTCATCCGCCCGCATCCGGCCTTCCGGCTGTTCGCCACGGCCAACACGGTCGGACTCGGCGACACGACCGGCCTCTACCACGGCACCCAGCAGATCAACCAGGCGCAGATGGACCGCTGGTCCATCGTCACCACGCTGAACTACCTGCCGCACGACAAGGAAGTCGAGATCGTGCTGGCCAAGGCCAAGCACTACCAGGACGCCAAGGGCCGCGAAATCGTCGACAACATGGTGCGCCTGGCCGACATGACGCGCCAGGCCTTCATGAACGGGGATCTCTCCACCGTAATGAGCCCGCGCACGGTCATCACCTGGGCCGAGAACGCCGAGATCTTCAAGGATGTGGGCTTTGCATTCCGGCTGACATTCCTCAACAAGTGCGACGACCTCGAGCGCGCCCTGGTCGCGGAGTTCTACCAGCGCTGCTTCGGCGAGGAGTTGCCGGAAAGCGCTGCCAACGTGGTGCTGAGCTAGGCGCGTCGCTGGCGGCAACGATGGCAGGACCCGGAGACAACACACGCACCAAGCCGGGCAAGCCGGCAGACACCGAGCCCTTCAAGCGCGCGGTGACGGCCTGCATGCGCGCCATGTCCGGCGAGCCGGAACTCGAAGTCGTCTTCGCCGCCGACAAGCCGGCCTATGCCGGCAAGCACGCCCGCCTGCCCGACCTGCCAAAGCGCGCGTCGAAGAACGACGTCATGGTGACGCGCGGCATCGGCGATTCCATGGCCCTGCGTACCGCCTGCCACGATCCCGCAATCCACGCCCGCTCGGCGCCCGAGGGCGCCGACGCCCGCGCCGTTTTCGACGCCGTGGAGCAGGCCCGCGTGGAATCGATCGGCACGCGTCGCATGCCCGGCGTCGGCGACAACATCGCGGCCATGATCGACGACAAGTTCGTGCGCAACAACCTCGCCGCCGTCACCGAGCAGGAACAGGCGCCGCTGGCCGAGGCCGTCGCCCTGATCGTGCGCGAGAAGCTGACCGGCCGGCCGACGCCGCCAGGCGCGGCCGCCGTCGCCGATCTCTGGCGCGACTGGATCGAGAACAAGGCCGGCGACAGCTTCGCCGATCTCGAGACCGCAATCGACGACCAGTCCGCCTTCGCCAGGGCCGTGCGCGACATGCTCGTCTCCATGGAGCTCGCCGACGAGATGTCCGCCGAAGACCCGGAGGAGGCCGAGGACGACGAGGACGACGAACAGGAGCAGCAGGACGAGACCGAGGGCGGCGCGGAGGACGAGGCCGGTTCCGAGCAATCCGAGGAGCAGGAAAGCCAGACCGAGAGCGAGCAGCCGGAATCGGGCGAGATGGAGGCCGCCGACGCGACCGCCGACGACATGAACGAGGACATGGATGCCGATGCCGAGGAACCCGGCGAGGCCATCCGCCCCGACCAGCCCTACAACGACATCCTGTCCGGCATCGACTACAATATCTACACCACCGAGTTCGACGAGACGATCGCCGCCGAGGAACTGTGCGACGAGGCCGAGCTGGAGCGCCTTCGCGCCTTCCTCGACAAGCAGCTCGCCAATCTCCAGGGCGTCGTGGGACGGCTTGCAAACCGGCTGCAGCGCCGCCTGATGGCGCAGCAGAACCGCTCCTGGGATTTCGACCTGGAGGAAGGCTATCTCGACCCCGCGCGGCTGCCGCGCATCATCATCGACGAGATGGCCGGCACATTCGCGCCGCTTTCCTTCAAGCGCGAGCGCGACACCACCTTCCGCGACACGGTCGTCACGCTTCTGCTCGACAATTCCGGCTCGATGCGCGGTCGCCCGATAACCGTGGCCGCGACCTGCGCGGACATTCTCGCGCGTACGCTGGAGCGCTGCGGCGTGAAGGTGGAAATCCTCGGCTTCACGACCCGCGCCTGGAAGGGCGGCCAGTCGCGCGAGGCATGGCTCAAGAACGGCAAACCCGCTGAGCCTGGCCGCCTCAACGACCTGCGCCACATCATCTACAAGAGCGCCGACGCGCCGTGGCGGCGCGCGCGCCGCAATCTCGGCCTGATGATGCGCGAGGGCCTGCTCAAGGAGAACATCGACGGCGAGGCGTTGACCTGGGCCTGGCGCCGTTTGGCCGCGCGGCCGGAGCAGCGCAAGATCCTGATGATGATCTCGGATGGCGCGCCGGTCGACGATTCCACCCTGTCGGTCAATCCCGGCAACTACCTGGAACGCCACCTGCGCGCCGTCATCGAGGAAATCGAGACCCGTTCGGCGGTCGAGCTGCTGGCCATCGGCATCGGCCATGACGTGACGCGCTACTACCGCCGCGCCGTGACCATCGTGGACGCCGAGGAACTGGCCGGCGCGATGACGGAACAGTTGGCAGCCCTGTTCGAGGAACAGAAGGCGCGCGACACCCGCCGCCGGGCGGGGTGAGCGTGACGTTCCGCCTCCCGGCCGCGGTGAGCCTGGCTGCCCTGTTGCTTTCCGGCGCCGCCGCGGCCGCGCCGGATGTCATTCCGGTCGAGGTGACGGCACGGCCCATCGAACATTTCCGCATAGGCTCGGACCGGCAGCGCTTCGGCGAACTGGAATTCGCCGGCGGCCTCGATCTGTCGGGCTCGTCGCGCCATTTCGGCGCGCTGTCGGCCGTTCACCTGCATCCGGGCGGATCACGCATGATGGCCGTCGCGGACACCGGGTTCTGGCTTGCCGCAAACATCGACCGCGACCCGGACGGACGCCCCGTCGGCCTGTCGGATGTCGCCATGTGGGAGATGACCAACGGCGCGGGCAAGTGGGAAACCGATGCCGAGGGCATGACGGCGACGGGGGACACGATCTTCGTAAGCTACGAGCGCACCCACCGGATCGCCGAATTCGCCCTGGACGACGACGGTTTCCCGGTTCTGCGGCGCGAGGCGCCGCCGCCGGTGGCGTTGCACGAATTGCGGACCAATCGCGGCTTCGAGGCCGTCGCGATCGTGCCCGACGGCCAGCCGCTGGCAGGCTCGCTGGTGGGCGTCAGCGAGAAAAGTCTCGACGGGAACCGCAACATCATGGCTTTCCTGCGCCGCCCCGACGGCTCCAGCTTCGAGTTTTCCGTGAAGCGGGTCGGCGAGTTCGATGTCACCGACGGCCAGTTCCTGCCCGACGGCGATCTGGTGCTGCTCGAACGCCGCTTCAACATCACGGACGGCGTCGCCATGCGGCTGCGCCGCATCGCCGCCGGCGCCATTGCAGAAGGCGCGACGGTGGACGGCGAGGTGTTGCTGGAAGCCGATCTCCTCTACCAGATCGACAACATGGAAGGCCTGTCGATCACGGTCGATCCCGACGGCACGCCGCGCCTGACGATCGTCTCCGACGACAATCATTCCATCCTGCAGCGCAACCTGCTGCTGGAGTTCCGTCTGGTCGGGGCGGAAGACCGTTCCGGCTGACGCTCAGGCCGGCACGGCGGACCTGTCGGCGATGAAAGCGCGAAGCACCCGGTAGGGCGCGAGCAGGACGACCGCGACCAGGATCTTCACGCAGAAATCGCCGGCCGCCAGCGACACCCAAAGCGGCACCTCGACACCGATCCCGAGGAAGGGAACCGGGAAGGCGAGCGAACTGTCCTCCATGCCGAACCCGGCATCGATGAAGGCCATGCGTGCCGAGAAGGCAATGCCGAAGAACAGCACGGTGTCGATCACGGAACCGAACAGCGACGAAACCAGCGGCGCTTTCCACCACGCCTGGCGACGCAGCTTCTCGAAGACCGCCACATCAAGCATCTGGGCGACGAGAAAGGCGGAGCCGGAGGCAACCGCGATGCGCGGGCTGGCCAGCCATACCGAGAGCACGACGGCCAGCACGAAACCGGCCACGACGACACCGCGTGCCGCGGCAGGACCGAAGCGGCGGTTGGTCAGGTCGGTGACGAGAAAGGCGGCCGGATAGGTGAACGCGCCCCAGGTCAGGATGTCGGCGAGATCGATGCCGCCGAACGTTGCCCGGACCGGAAACTGGACGAGCCAGTTCGATGCGGCGACGACCGCGCACATCGCGACGATGAAGGGAAGAAAGGTACGTGTATCGCGCATTTTTTTATCCTGGGTGATGCCACCAGCAAGAGGAACGAAAACAGGCCGGCGAACCGGCCTGTCGATGCAGTGCCGTCAGTCGGCGCCCGTAATCAGGCGGCCTGGTCTGCTGCCTTCTCGGCAGCCTTCTTGGCAATCTGGCGCTTCAGCAGGCGAGCGCGCTGCGACAGCTCGTTGTCCTTCGCCTTGGCGAGGAAGGCGTCGAGGCCGCCGCGATGCTCGACGGTGCGCAGCGCCGCCGCGGAAATGCGGAAACGGTAGCTCTGGCCCATCGTCTCCGACATCAGCGTGACGTGGCAGAGATTGGGAAGGAACCGGCGCCGGGTCTTGTTGTTGGCGTGGCTCACATTGTTTCCGGACTGGACAGACTTGCCGGTCAGTTCGCATGCGCGAGACATGATCATCACCTTCGAATTCGGTTTCTCGTTCCGCAAATCCAACGCAATTTCCAGTCGCGCCCGCCCGGGCGTCGTCAACGGACAATTGCGGTTCTCGCGGAAAAGTCAGCGTCCTATAGTGACTGGGGACATTTTCGTCAACCGTTATGGCCGAAATTGCGTGCCCTGCCGCACTTATCACAGAATCGTCGCTATTGCGCGCGATGGCAGGGAGGAAGGGACGCTGCAAGCGAGGTCATACCATGCGCATGATGGTTGCGGCGACGGCGTTCGCGCTCTCGGCACTGTCCGCCTTTCCCGCCGGTGCGGAAACCCGGCTCTACCGCGCCGAATATGTCGTTTCGGCGCTCGGCCTTCCCGTCGGGGTCTCCAAATTCGAATCCGCGATCACGCGAAAGTCCTACCGGCTGACGGGCACGCTGAAGGCGCGCGGCCTCGCCGCCCTGTTCCAGCCGACGAGCGGCAGCCTCGTCGCGGCCGGACGCGTCGGCGGATCCGGCCTGGCGGCGCGGCGCTTCACGCTGGACTATGTCTCGGGCGGCAGCAGGCAGTTCACCGAGATCGCCTTCGCGCGCGGCGCCGTCGCTCGCACGGTCAACCGGCCCCGCGTGAAGAAGCGGGGCGACTGGATCGAGGTGAAGGCGGCGCATCTGGCCGGCGCGCTGGACCCGATCAGCGCCATGCTGGTGCCGGCCGCCTCCCCCCGCGCGGTCTGCGACCGCACGATCAGCGTCTATGACGGCGCGATGCGCGCCGACATAAGGCTCTCCTACCTGCGCACGGTTCCCTTCTCGACCAGGGGCTACAAGGGAGACGCCGTGACCTGCCGGGCGAAGTTCCTGCCGGTTTCGGGCTATTCGCGAAGCAAGCGCGAGGTCGCATGGATGCGGGACAAGGGCCGCATCTACGTCTCGTTCGCGCCGGTCGAGGGCACCGGTTTCTATGCACCGGTCAAGGCGGTCGTGCAGACCCAGATCGGCCCGGTCAGGATCCATGCCAGACGGTTCGAGAGCGTCGCGCAATAGACCGGGCCCTCCGGCGGGCTTGCGATGATTTTGCCGGGATACGATTTCAACGGGACGGGAAAAGGGATAACCTGCGGCAGAGGCTGGAAAACGGGGTAGCCGACATGTCGACCGACAAAAGCTTCGGGGAAATCACGCTGCGCCTCGAGCGCGCCTTGCTCGACGGCATCGACGCCTACTCGGCCACCGAGAACGGCATCACGTCACGCGACGAGGCCGTTCGCCGGATCGTGCACGACTGGCTGCGCGCGAAGGGATACCTGCGCATCAGCGAACGCGAACAGGGCACCCGGCCACAGGACCTGACATCGGAGAACGACGACTGAGGCGCAGGGCATGGCGCTTGACAAAGTCGCGGGCGAAGGCGACGGAAAGCAAATGCCCGATTCATCGTCCCGCCCCCTGCCCGAGCGCAAGCGGTTCCTTGCCACTCTGGCCGGGTTCTCCGCCGTGCTCATGTGGGCGCTGCTGGCGCTGTTCACCGCGGCGTCCGGCGACGTGCCGCCATTCCAGCTGTCGGCCATGTGCTTCGCCATAGGCGCGGCGATCGGCTTCGCAGTCACGGGCGCCAGGCGGAAGGGCCACGGGGCGCGCCCGGAAATCCCGTGGCAGGCCTATCTCGTCGGCATCGGCGGCCTTTTCGGCTACCACTTTCTCTATTTCACCGCGCTGCGCCATGCGCCGGCCGTCGAGGCGAGCCTGATCTGCTATCTCTGGCCGATGCTGATCGTCACCGGCTCGGCGCTGATGCCGGGCGAGCGGCTCGGCTGGCACCATCTTGTCGGCGTCGCCTGCGGTTTTCTCGGCACGGCGCTTATCGTCACCGGCGGCGAGGGTTTCTCGCTGAAGGCCGAATACGCCTATGGCTACGCGATCGCGATCGCCGCGGCATTCACCTGGTCGTCCTACTCGCTGCTGTCGCGCCGCTTCGCCGCCGTGCCGACAGAAATCGTCGCCTGGTTCTGCCTGGCGACGGCGATCCTGTCGGCGATTGCCCACCTGGCGCTGGAATCCACCGTCTGGCCCCGGAATGCCACGGAGTGGGCCGCGGTTGCCGCGCTCGGCACCCTGCCGGTCGGCGCTGCGTTCTATGTCTGGGACTACGGCGTGAAGCATGGCGACATCCAGGTGCTCGGCGCGTCGAGCTATGCCGCACCGCTGTTTTCGACGATCATTCTGATCGCAGTCGGACAGGGCACCGCGACATGGACGATCGCTCTGGCCTGCCTGCTGATCACTGGCGGCGCGGCGATCGCGGCGAAGGACCTGCTGCTGCAAAGGGAGAAGCGCAATGCTGCCGTTTGAGGGCGGCGTGACCGGAACGCAGAACGGCACGCTGCTGCTTTCCGTCCTGCTTTCGGTCGCCTACCTGCTTTTTGGGCTGCGTCGCACCACCCCGCTCACCGTCATCGCCAAGACCCTGTCGGTGGCGCTTCTCGCCGGCCTGTCCGACCTTGCCGGCGGGCCGTGGCTGCTCACCCTCGGCCTCGCACTCTGTGCGGCCGGGGACTTCTTCCTCGCCATCGAGGGTCTCGACCGGCGCTTCTTCCTGGCGGGACTGGTCTCGTTCCTCGCCGGCCATCTTGCCTATGTCGCGCTTTTCCTGCTGCTGCCCGACACCGCCGCCACCCTCCCGGCGTGGATTCGCGCGGCCCTCCTGGCGGCAATGGCCGCCGGCACGCTGGCAATGGCGGCGCGGCTGTGGCCGGCGGCCGGAGACCTGCGTGTTCCGGTCATGGTCTACGTGCTGGCGATTCTCGCCATGGGCATCGCGGCGGCGGGCTTCGGCAACGCCCTCCTCGCAGCGGGCGCCGCGAGCTTCATGGTCTCCGACTCGATACTCGCCGCCGAGCGCTTCCTGCTGCGGCCGGACGCACCGGGGCGCGCCGTCGCGGGGCCGGCCGTGTGGATCACCTACTATGCCGCCCAGGCGATGATCCTGTTCGGCGTGCTTGCCGTGCCTTTCGCGTGACCTAGCCGCCCCTCGGCGGCCGCGGCACGGGCTCCCAGCCCGGCGGCGCCATCTCGAAACTCGCGAACTCGAAGCCCGGCGCCACGGTACAGCCGGCCAGCGTCCATGCGCCGAGCGATGTGGCGGTCTGCCACCAGTTCGCCGGCACGACGATCTGCGGCCGTTCGCCGGCGGCAATGTTCGGGCCGAGCCGGTGCGCCTCGGCGTCGTGGCCATTCGACGACATGGTCAGCACCAGCGGGGCCCCTGCATAGAAGTGCCACACCTCCGCAGCGTCGGTGACGCGATGCCAGTGCGACACGTCGCCCGCCTCCAGCAGGAAATAGATCGCCGTGGACCGGGACCGCCCGTTGCCGGTTCCCGCGGCATCGCGGAAAGTCTCCGCATACCAGCCGCCTTCCGGATGCGGCTTGAGGCCCAGTTCCTTCTTGATCCGCTCGGCGGCAAGATTGTGCATGGCGGAACCTTCAGAAACTGTCCTTGCGCCGGCGGATCTCGGCGAACACCTCTTCGTCGCTCGCGCCTTCCATGCCGAGATGCGCGCGGATCGCCGGATCGTCGGGGCGCAGGAAGGGGTTGGTCGCGAACTCGCTCGCCAGCGGCACCGGCAGCGTCGCCGCGCCATTCTCGCGCAGCTTCTCAACCTCGTCCGCTCGTTTCCGCAGCGCCTCGTTGTCCGGATCGACGGTCAGCGCGAAGCGGGCATTCGACAGCGTGTATTCATGCCCGCAGTAGAGCATGGTCTCACCGGGCAGGACCTTCAGCTTCTTCAGCGCCCCCCACATCTCCGCTGCGCCGCGCTCGAACAGCCGGCCGCAACCGAGCGAGAACAGCGTGTCGCCGGCAAGCAGCACACCGGCCTTCGGCGAATGGTAAACGATGTGGCCGGCCGTGTGACCCGGCGTCTCGATGACCGTGAAATCATAGGCGCCGAAGGCGAACACGTCCCCCTCGCCCAGTGCCTCGTCGATGGCCGGGATCCTGTCGGCCTCGCCGCGGGGTCCGGCCACGCGGCAGCCGAACTCCTTCTTCAGCTCGGCGATGCCCTGCGTGTGGTCGGCGTGGTGATGGGTGACCATGATGTCGGTGAGTTTCCAGCCCTTGCGCTTCAGCACATCCGAGATTCTCGCGGCGTCCGGCGCATCCACGCTGGCGGTGCGGCCCGTATCCGGATCATGGAGCAGCACGCCGAAATTGTCGGATAGGCAGGTGAACTGTTCGATCTGCAGCGTCATCGTATCTCCCTTGGAAGTCGGGCCGGCGCGGCCGCCATTGCCCCACGCGGCGATTTGTTGCACCTGTAGGGGCACGACGCAACCGGAGAGCGCGCCAACCGATGTACATGGATATCGTCGAGATCCGGGGGTTCTACCACAGCCTGCTCGGAAAAATGGCGACACGCTCCATCGGCATGGGCCTGACGCGGATCTGGCAACCCATGCCCAACGAGCGCCTGCTCGGGCTCGGCTATGCCCGACCCTGGCTGGAGCGCTTCGAACCGGATACCGAGCGCACGCTCTCCTTCATGCTGGCCGCGCAGGGTGCGGTGAAATGGCCGCGCACCGGGCCGTCGCGTTCCGCCCTCGTCTTCGACGAAGAGCTGCCGCTGCCCGATGCCGCCATCGACCGCATCCTGATGGTCCACGCGCTCGAACACGCGGAGAACCCGCGCGAGACGCTGATGGAAGCCTGGCGGGTGCTGGCGCCGAACGGACGGCTGGTGCTCGTCGTGCCCAACCGGCGGGGCCTATGGGCGCGCTTCGAACACACGCCCTTCGGCACGGGCCGCCCCTTTTCCCGGGGCCAGATCACCAAGCTGCTGCGCGACGCCAATTTCACGCCGGGTCCGATGACCGAGGCGCTGGCCTTTCCGCCCGTGAGGTCCCCGTCGCTGCTGCGCATCGCCTACCATACCGAGCGCATCGGGCTGCGCATGTGGCCGGTCTTTTCCGGCGTGCTCATCATCGAGGCGCAGAAGCGGCTGTTCCAGGGTCTTCCCGTCGCCGAACGCCAGTCCCGGCGCGTCTTCGTCCCGGTTCTCGCTCCGCAAGGCGCCGCGCTCGGCTCCGACCGATTCTGAGCGGTCCGCCCTTCTCGACATTTGCGGCAGGCGGCGCTATTGCCCTGCCGTCTGCAACAGGCGCAAGCCAAACAAGGAAAGTCCAAGGCGATGTCCGCTCGCGAAAATCCGTCCCGTCCCGTTCCCAACCCCGGTGTGATGGATATCGCCGCCTATGTGCCGGGCAAGAGCAAGGCCAAGCCGGGCATCAAGCTGCACAAGCTGTCGTCCAACGAGACGCCGCTCGGGCCCAGCCCCGCGGCCGTCGAGGCATTCAAGGCGGAGGCAGGCACGCTGGAATTCTACCCCGACGGCACGGCCGGGGAACTGCGCAACGCGGTGGCCGAGACGCACGGCCTCAACCCCGACAACCTTCTGTGCGGCAACGGTTCCGACGAGTTGCTAGGCCTGCTCGCCCATGTCTATCTGAATACCGGAGACGAGGCGATCATCACCGAGCACGGCTTCCTCGTCTACCGGATCCAGATCCTCGCCAATGGCGCGACACCGGTCGTCGCGCCGGAGACCGACCTGCGCACGGATGTCGACGCCATACTCGAGCGCGTCACCGAGCGCACGAAGATGGTTTTCCTCGCCAATCCGAACAATCCGACCGGCACCTACATTTCCGATGCCGAGGTCAGGCGCCTGCATGCCGGCCTGCCGAAGGATGTCCTGCTGGTCCTCGACGCGGCATATGCGGAATATGTGCGCCGCAACGACTACTCCGCGGGCGTGGAACTCGTCTCCGGCAACGAGAACGTCGTGATGACGCGCACCTTCTCCAAGATTTACGGCCTCGCCGCACTGCGCATCGGCTGGATGTACGGACCGGCGCATGTCGTCGACGCGCTCAACCGCGTTCGCGGACCGTTCAACCTGAACTCGGCGGCAATCGCCGCCGGCGCGGCGGCGATCCGCGACCGCGCCCATGTCGACGAGGCGGCCCATTTCAACGAGACCTGGGTACAGGCCCTGACCGGCGCGCTGACGGATATCGGTCTGACGGTGACGCCGAGCGTCGGCAACTTCATCCTGATCCATTTCCCCGGGGACGATCCGGAAAGGTCCGCCGCCGCGGCCGATGCCTTTCTGACCGAACGCGGCTACGTTCTGCGCGCCCTGGGTACCTACGGCCTGCCGAACGCGCTGCGCATGTCAATCGGGACGGCAGAGGCGAACGAGGGCGTGATCGCCGCGCTCAAAGACTTCATGGGCCGGGCCTGAACCATGCCTGACACCAAACCCATGTTCGAGCGCGTCGCGCTGATAGGTATCGGCCTGATCGGCTCGTCGCTGGCCCACGCGATCCGGCGGCAGGGCCTTGCCGGGGAGATCGTCATCTCGACGCGCAGTTCCGAAACCCTGAAACGGGCCGAGGAACTGGGTCTGGGCGACCGCTTCGAGCCCGACCCGGCAAGGGCCGTCGAGGATGCCGACCTCGTGGTCCTTTCGATTCCCGTCGGCGCCTGCGGGGCGGTGGCGGAACGGATCGGTCCGCACCTGAAGACGGGCGCGATCCTGACCGATGCCGGCTCGACCAAGGCTTCGGTGGTGCGCGATGTCGCGCCGCATGTGCCGGAGGGCGTGCACTTCATCCCCGGCCACCCGATCGCCGGCACCGAGCAATCGGGCCCCGACGCGGGATTCACCTCGCTGTTCGAGGGACGCTGGGCGATCCTGACCCCGCTTCCCGGCACGGATCCGGCAGCGCTGGAAAAGCTGACCGCGTTCTGGACGGCATGCGGCTCGAAGGTCGACACGATGGATCCCGCGCATCATGACCGGGTCCTGGCGATCGTCTCGCACCTGCCCCACATCATTGCCTACAACATCGTGGGCACCGCCGACGACCTGGAGACGGTTTCCAAATCGGAAGTCATCAAGTACTCCGCGTCAGGCTTCCGCGATTTCACCCGGCTTGCCGCTTCCGACCCGACCATGTGGCGCGATGTCTGCCTTGCCAACAGGGAGGCCATCCTGGAGATGCTGGGCCGGTTTTCCGAGGATCTCGCCGCGCTGCAGCGGTCGATCCGCTGGGGCGACGGCGACGCGCTGTTCGATCTATTCACCCGCACCCGTGCCATACGCCGGTCCATCATCGAGGCGGGACAGGAAGTCGACGCGCCGGATTTCGGCCGTCACCCGGAAATCGCGAAGCCGGGCGAATAGCTGCCTACATCAGCGCCGGGAGCCGCCCGAGCGGGATGAAGCCGAGAACGGCCTGGCCATCGCGTATGCTGACCGGCAGCACGATCTCCGGCGTCCCGTCGGGACCGCTCTCCGCTGACATGGCGGCCAGCGCGTCGATCTGCGCTGCGAGTTCGGGGAATGCGGCCCGGAACGCCTGCGCCAGCCCCGCGGGATCGACGACGACCAGTTCCAGCGTAGCATCCACCAGCCCGCCTTCATCCACCGAGAACGGCCCGCTGACGAGCAGTCCCTGTTTTGGCGTCACCAGCAGCGCCAGCCGGCGGATCTCGCCGCTGGCGCCGCGCAGCGTCCGCAGGCCGGAAGCGGCCCTGGCTGCGCCGTCCTCGATCGTGACATCGCCATCCCCGGCCAGAACCGGCAGGTTGGCGCGGCCTGCGACCCGCTCGTCGAAGACAAGTCCCTCGTAGCGCCAGGCAATGTCGAGATCGCCTTCGCGCAGCCGCATGTGCGCCTCGGCATGGGCTGCCGCGAGCGCCTTGCCAATGCCGTCGAGCGTGACGTCGAGGTCATCCACGGCCACAGACGCACGTTCCGGCAACGGTTGCGCGAGCGAGGCAGTGGCGCGCGCCAGCGACCAGTCGAGGCGCAGGGCGCCGGCAACGGCGCTTTCCACGACGACCGGGCTGTCGAGCTCCGTGTAGACGCGTCGCGGCTCGTAGACCTGCGCCGCGCTGCGGAACGCGCCGGCCTTCACGGTCAGGCCGTCGAGAGGACGGGCGAGATCGAAAGCGGTGCAGAACACCTCGAGCCGGAACGGATATCCGCCCACCGACCTGTCGGCACAGCCGATGGTGGTGCCCTGTTGCCGCTGCGTTGCGATGTACCTTGCGGTTTCCGCCTCGACCCGGTTCGCCAGCCAGTACCAGCCGGCCGAATAGGCGATGCCCGCGGCAAGGATCCCGGCGGCCATCCAGCGCATCCGCCGCCCCGCGTTTCCGACCTGTTTTTCTTTCTTCTCTGCCATGCTAGGGACCGTGCTCGCCATTTGTGGAAACAGTTTGCTCTATGAACGATTTCTGGGTCTTCGGCTACGCGTCGCTGATGTGGAAGCCCGGTTTCGACCATGTCGAAAGACGCCGCGCGCGCCTGCACGGCTATCACCGCAGCCTTTGTATCATTTCGCTTGAACACCGCGGCACGCCGGAACGGCCAGGTCTTGTCATGGGGCTCGACCGGGGCGGTTCCTGCGTCGGCGTCGCCTTCCGCGTCGCCGGGAAGGATCGCGAGCCGGTACTCGCCTATCTGCGCGAACGCGAACTGGTGACGAATGTCTATCTCGAGCGCATCGGCTCGGTCACGTTCGAATGCGGCGGCAAGGCGCCGGCGCTCGCCTATGTCGCGGACCGACGGCATGAACAGTATGCCGGCCGGCTCGAGGTGGACGAGGCCGTAGAGCGCGTCTGCGGCGCCGTCGGCGGCATGGGCCCGAACGAGGATTACGTGATCAACACGGCCGAGCACATCCGCACCCTCGGCATCCGGGATCACTGGCTCGAAAACGTCGTCGCCGGGATCAGGAAGCGGCAGGGCTGACCGTTCCGGCCCGGAGTTCCGCCACGCGCCGTTTCGCGGTTTCCGGAAAGGGCGGCGCGGCCGGGTCGTCGGCGAGCGCAAGCAACTGGCGATCGCAGGCCTCCTCGGTCCGCCGGATCAGTTCCTTGCGGAATTCCTCGCGGCCGAGACCCGGCATGATCGGCTCGAGGACCTCGACCTCGATCGTGCCCGGATAGCGCATGAATGACCGCCGCCGCCAGTAGAGCCCGGCATTGTGCGCGATCGGCACGACCGGAATGCCGAGCGTTTCGTAAAGATTGACTATGCCCATCTTGTAGGCAGGCTCGGCGCCCGGCGACCGGCGCGTGCCCTCCGGGTAGATGACGATCTGCCGGCCTTCCCTGATCACGCGGTTCGCGCCGCGATTGACCGACTCGATTGCACGCAAGCGGTTGCCGCGATCAATGGGAATCATCCGCATCTTGGCGATGTACCAGCCGAACAGGGGAATCCAGGTCAGTTCGCGTTTCAGGATATAGACGGGGTCGGGCCACCACGGCAGGAAGGCGAACGTGTCCCAGGCCGACTGGTGCTTGGGCGCGATGATGTAACTGCCCTCGGGCAGGTTCTCCAGCCCTTTCACCACGTGGTCGGTCCCCACGGTCACCTTCATCAGCCAGAGCAGGCTGCGCGCCCAGAATTTCGGCACGGCCCAAGCGCGCTTTCGCGGCGCGAGGAAGAAATAGGGCGTGAACACGATCATGTAGACCAGTGTCACGGCATAGAAGAGGATGTTGAAGATCAGGGATCGGATCGCCAGCAAGGGAACACCGGTGTCTGAGAATTGCCTTCCAGCCGATTACACGGCCCTGTCCGCGAAGGCAAAGCCTTCTGTCGCCGCCGGGGCCTAATTGCCGGACAGCGCGGCGCTCTCCACGCCCGCATCGGACCTGGGGGGCAGCACCAGGGCACGCAGGCGGGCGGCGCTGTACTTGACATATTCGCCGAACAGGACGCGCAGGCGGCGCGCCTGCATGTCGGCGCTCACCGTATCGCCGCGCGTGGCGATGACGGCATGCGGAATCAGGGAGATATCCTTCATCGTGCGGCGCAATTCGAAGAGGCTTCGCGGCATGTGATAGTCGTTGGTGACGACGATCAGGGAACGGAATCCGTGATCCGCGGCCCAGCGCGCGGTTTCCTCGGCATTTCCGACCGTGTCCAGCGCCTTGCGGTCGATGTCGACACAGCAGGCGAACTGCGCTTCGTCGACGGCGAAGGTCTTCATCAACACCGCCCGGGAGGCCGCGGGATGCACGCCGCTGATCAGGAGCCGGTCGCCAAGCTCGGCATCGAGAAGCCGCACCGCCTCGTCGACGCGCGCATGCCCGCCCGTCAGCACGACGATGCCGTCGGCACGCGTGCCGGCCGGCGCGGCGCCATACTGGTCCACGTCCGCAAGAAATACGAAAAAGCCGCCAAGATAGATTGCGACCGCAGCGGCGAGCCCCACGCAGAGATGGCGCAGGATGCGCTTCATTCGCTGATTGCGGCTGCGCGTTTCCGCCCCCGACATCCGGTTTCGGCCTGCCGTTCCACCATGCCCCCCGGTGTCAAGCATATCGAACATGGTGAATCGTTAACCCGCAATTGCGGCGCGGCATAGGCGAAAATGCTGCAATTCGCAGACATTGCGGCAAGATTCCGCAGTTCGGGACGCCGAATCAGTCGATTCTGCCGGGATCGGCGCGCCTTTCGTCGATGTCACGCAGGGTTCCAAGTACGGTGTAGCGGGTCGTGAGGGCGGTCAGCACGCCGACGAGAACGATCACCGCCAGCACGCCGGCGAAGGCGCCGGGGCCGATGGAAAAGTCGCCGAAGAAGGCCGACGCCTGCTCTCCTTCCGGGGTCGTGAGGTTGCGCGCCGACCACCAGCCCACGACAAGGAACATCAGCGTCGCCGCGCCGCCTCCGATCAGCCCGCCCCATATGCCCGAGAACAGGAAGCGCATCTGGAACTGTCGCGCGATGAATCCGGCTTCCGCGCCAACGAAATGCAGCACCTCGATGATCGCATGGTTGCCGGCCATCGCGCCGCGCGTGGCGAAGATCACGGTCAGCACCAGCGCGGACATCACCAGTGCCAGCACGCAAAGCCCGATCGCCGTCGTTGTGCGCGCCATGGCGACGAGCCTGTCGACCCAGGCGCGATGATCGTCAAGCGAGGCGGCAGGAATGGCCTCCCTGATCGTGCTGTCCAGCAATTCGAAATCGGGCGGCGAGGTTTCGTCGATGGTGACGACGACAAGCCGCGGAACCGGCAGTTCCTCGATGCCGAGTCCCGAACCGAGCCACGGTTCCAGCAGGGCCGCGGTCTCGTCGAGGCCTATGATGCGGGCGTCGCGTACGCCGTCGAAGCTCGCGGCGATCGTGCGCGCATCCTCCAGCGCCGTCTCCATGTCCATGTTCTCGGCCGGCCGTATCTGGATCGTCGCCTCGCGCGCGATCTGGCTTTGCCATGTCGACGCGCTCTTGTTGACCAGCGACACCGCACCCACCGAGACGCAGGCGAGAAAGGACATGATGGCAATGACCAGGATCAGCGCCTGGCTGGCGACACCGGCGCGGGGCACGATGGGCGCAAGCGGCCGAAGGCCCGGCTCCCGCCGGTGCATCGGCGATTGCGGCGCCTCGTCGCTCGTCCGGTCGAGTGTCTCACTCATAGATTTCCAGCTGCCCGTTGGAAAGGATCATGCGGCGCGCATCCACCTGGTCCATGAGGCCGAGATCATGCGTGGCGATCACCACAGCCGTGCCGAGGCGGTTGAGCTCAAGAAACAGGCGCAGCAGGCGCCGTGCCATCGGCGGGTCGACATTGCCGGTCGGTTCGTCGGCGAGCAGCAGTTCCGGCTGGTCGATCAGCGCACGGGCGATCGCGACGCGCTGTTTCTCGCCGCCGGACAGCACGGGCGGCAGCGCGTGCACGCGCTCGCCCAGGCCGACCCACTTGAGCAGGTCGAGCACATCGCGCTGGTAGGTCGATTCCTCCTTGCCGCGCACGCGCAGTGGCAGCCCGACATTCTCGTAAACCGTCATGTGATCGAGCAGCCGGAAATCCTGGAATACGATTCCGATCCGCCGTCTCAGTTGCGGCAATTCTCCGGCGTCGATGGTCGCGATGTCCTTGCCGAACACGCTGATCAGCCCTCGTGTCGGCCTGAGCGACATGAACAGCAGGCGCAACAGCGTCGTCTTGCCCGCGCCGGACGGCCCGGTCAGGAACTGGAACGACTGCCTGGGAATGTGGAACGAGACATCGCGCAGGACCTCCGGTCCCATCCCGTAACGCAGTCCGACATTCTCGAATCTGATCAATCGTTCCGTCCGAATCGTGAAACGCCCGCGTGAAGGATTAGAGCAGTCAGGAAGCAAATGGAACCGGACAGAGCGCCCCGGAGGCCGCCGAAACCTTCGATTAACGAAACCGGCGTAGACCGGAAACATGGCGGTTCCGCGTTGAGAGGAGCGCAATCGTGGCGAAAGACATCATAGACGCGGAATTCGAGACGATTCATCGCGACGACGGCAAGCACCCGATGCGCGCCGCGCTGGCGGCTTCATCCGCCAACCAGCGCAAGCCGGCACCGAAGCCGAAATCCGTCGCCGCGCCCGGCATCGCGGTCGCGCGGCAGAAGGCGGCGGAGAAAGCCGCTGCGCCAGAAAAGGACGGGGACGACGACCAGATCGGCATCCTCAAATCCGGGGAAAAGGACGCCGCGCCCAGCCGGAAGGCCCAGATCCTCTATGCGCTGTCCGTCTTGTTCTCCGCCTTCTTCGCCTTCTACATCTCCGGCGGCCACGTACTGTTCCACGCCCTGCCCGCGGCGCAGGAAGGAAATCCACTGGCCCTGGAACTGACGCCGGCACCGCCCGAACCGGCGACAGGCCTCACGGCCGACGTCGTTACCGTCAGCGCCACCATTCGCAACGGCTCGACCGACGTCGCCCGCGTCCCCGACGTGCTGCTTTCCTTCGCGCCCGGTGGCGAAGGCCGCACGCTCGTCTACCGCGTCCCGCGCGGCGAGACGCTCGAACCGGGCAAGAGCCTTGCCTTTACCGTCAGGATGCCCAAGAAACCGGGATATGCCGAATCTCCTCGGCTGACATTCGACAACAGCGGAGTATGACATCATGCCGGTCGTAAGGGGCAAGCGGTTAGAGGTTCTCTATTCCGCCTCCACCATCGCTGCGCGCAATCTTGAACTGGCAAAGGAAATCGCGGCGCGCGATTACACCGACCTGCTGGTGATTTCCGTGCTCAAGGGTTCCTTCATCTTTTCCGCCGATCTCGTGCGCGCCATGCACGACGCCGGGCTGGAACCGGATGTCGAGTTCATCATGCTCTCCACCTACGGCGCGGGCACCGAGCCCGGCGCGGTGAAGATACTGCGCGACGTGGATTCCGACGTGGCCGGCCGTGACGTTCTCCTCGTCGACGACATTCTCGAATCCGGCCGCACCCTCACCTTCGCCCGCGACCTGATGCTGGAACGCGGCGCGCGAAGCGTCGGCGTCTGCGTCCTGCTCGACAAGTCCATGCGCCGCCAGGCGGACACGCCGCTGCAGGCGGATTTCACGGGTTTCGAATGCCCGGACCATTTCGTGGTCGGCTACGGCATGGATGTCGGCCACGCCTTCCGTGAACTTCCCTTCGTCGGCATAGTCGCCGGAGACGCTTGATGGCCAGGATACTGATCGTGGAGGACGACGATTCCGTCCGCACATTCACCGCGCGCGCATTGCAGATCGACGGTCACTCCGTCGAGCAGGCCGATGACGGCGATATCGGGCTGGAAAAGGTGATCGAGAAGCGGGGCGGCTACGACCTCGTCCTGTCGGACATCCGCATGCCGACCATGGACGGGATTTCCATGGCGAGGGAAATCGCCAAGGACTTTCCCGACCAGAGGATACTGCTGATGACCGGCTATGCGGAGCAGCGCGAGCGGGCCCGCGACGTGGAAAAGATCGTTGTCGACGTCGTCCAGAAGCCCTTCACCCTGGCCGATATCCGCACTGCCGTTGCGAGGGCGCTGACCGGACAGGCCTGATCAGTTCAGGTCCAGCAGCCTTTCCAGATATTCCTTTTCCAGCTGCGGCGAGAGCGCGTTGCCGAGCCTGCGGCGGATCGCCTCCAGTATCTCGCGCGCGCGGCGGACATCGATCTCGTCGGGAATTTCCACCGTCTCGCCGAAATCGGGGCCCGCGGAACGTTGCGGACGGCCGAGTGGATCGCGGTCGAGCGCGTTCCGGTTTCCGCCGGGCTCACTGGCCCCCGTGCCACCATCCATGGCCTGCTGCATTTGCTGCATCATCGAATCGGCACCGCGACGCAGCGCATCCATTGCCCGGCCCTGCTCGGAAAATGCCTGCTCGCCCTCGCCCTGCTGGAGCGCCTGCCCCGCATCGCCCATCGCGCGCCCGGCCTCGCCAAACTCCTCGCCGGGATTGATTCCCATCCCGCGCAGTCCGTCCATGAACTGCTCCAGCCTGTCGCGCAGCGCCTGCTGGCCCGGCGCGAGACCTTCCAGACCGTTGCCAGTGCCGTTCTCGCCCATCTGGCCCTGCTGTCCCGGTTCGCCCTGCTGTCCCTGCTGCCCCTCGCCCTGTTGCTCGCCGGGTTGATTGCCCTGCTGTTCGCCACCACGGCGGTTCTGGCGGTAGGTCTCGTTCATCAGCTCTTGCTGCTGTCGCAGGATCTCGCCGAGTTCGTTCATTTGCTGCTGGGCCTGACTCTGGCGGTCGCCCTGCTGCATCCGGTGCTGGCCCATCTGAAGGTTGTTCATCATGTCCTGCAACTGGCTGAGCAGTTCCTGCGCCTGCTCGCGCGCGCCCGACTTGGCCAGTTCCTCGATCTTGTCGAGCATCTCCTGCAGGCTCTGCATGTCCATTTCCTGCATGTTGTCCGAAGGCAACTGCTCCGCGAGATCGGGATTGTTCTGCATCTGACGGGCCATCTCGCTCAGATATTCCTGCATTGCCTCGCGCAATTCGGCCATCAGCTGCTCGATCTCTTCGTCGGACGCGCCGTTCTCGAGCGCCTCCTTCAGCGCCTGCTGCGCTGCCTGCAAGCGCTTCTCGGCTTCCGACAGGTTGCCGTCCTCGATGCCCCGTGCCAGCTCCCACATCTGATCGACGACATCGCGCAGGGCCTCCTCGTCACCTTCTGCCTCGATCAGGCGCGACCGCGTCGTGACGAGCCCGAGAAAGTGGCCGGCATTGTCGATCGTCTCCTCCGGATAGAGCGTGAATACGTCGAGCACGTCGACTATGTCCGGCACGGCATCTGCGTCGAGCGCGAGATTGCGACGTTGCTCGATGATCGCCCGGGCAAGCGGATTCGCGAAAGGCCGCCCCGGCAGGACGAATGTCTTCGCCTCGCTGCGCCCGATCTGGCCGCGATCGTCCTCCGCCTCCAGGATCACAGTCACACGCGCACCGGCCCAGGGATGCTCGGCAAGATCGCGCACGGTCTTCGCCGCGCCGTCACGCGAAGAGCGTCGAGGCAGGGACAATGGCAGCTCCGGAGCGTCGTAAAGTGGACGCGCGTCGTCTTCCCGAGTTTCGGCCAGCGCGATGATCCCGCGCGCCCTGGCCACCCGGTAATCGTCCAGCGTGCGGTATTGCAAGGTCATTGCGCCGTTCGCCGCGCGCACCGGCTCTGCCAGCCATGCGATGGTAGGCGCCGCGTCCGGCATCACGGAAAGCGACCAGTCGCGCAACGTCTCTTCCGGGCCTGCGAAGACAGACAGCCGGCCTGATCCCTCAAGCGTCACCTCGTAGCGACGGGACGCAGCCGTCTGCGCATTGCCGTCCTCATCCGCGATCCCGAGTGCCGCCTGCGGTTCCGGCCAGGTAACGCTCTCGCTACCCGATCCTCCCGCTATGCGCACCACCGCGACAGAGCCTTCCGGCACGGTAAAATCGCCCCTCTCGGCATTCTGTTCCGATGTCAGGAAGATCGGCGCCATGCCGGTATAGGCAGGCGGGGTGATCCAAGCGTCGATACGCACCGGAACCGTCTCGGCGACATGGTGGCTGTGGAAAGCGTCGGTCAACCTGCCGCCGGCCGTGCCATGCGACCACGCGAAGGCGATGACGGCGACAAGTGCCACGGCTGCGCGCATGGCGTGGGGATCACGGGCCGGGATACCGGTCTTCGCCTGGGCGCCATGAACACCGTCCACACGCTCAGCCATGCGCCGCTGGTGGGCGCGCCACAAGGCCGCGGCGAAGCCGTCATCCGCACCTGCGGCAAGCCTGTCCTCCTGCGTCGTGATGGGAGCATGAGAAAGCGCGTTCTCACGTTCGAGCCGTCGGTCGACGTCATGCGCCTCGGGCAGGCGCAGCCCGCGCAGGGGCCACAGGCTGGCCAGCGCAACGAGACCGAAAAGCACGACAAGCACGATGCGGACCGCGTCGCCGACCACGCGGAACAGGCCGAACCAGGACAGGATCGCGAAAAGGGCGAGCACCAGGAGCAGAGGGAGAAGGCGCGGCAGCAGGCGCTCGGAGAGAATGGCCGCATAGGTTGCCGCGCGGGCATAGCGCAGCCTGCGTGACAACGCCCGGGGATCGGCGGTATGCTGGTTTTCGACTGCCATGCGCCTTCCGGCCTCCTTCCCCTGAAGGTAGCACTCTTCATGGCAAAGGCGAGGCGAAAAAAAAAGCGCCGGAAACCGTTCACGGATTCGTAATGGGCGACGCGCGGCGCGCCTCAGAACCAGTCCGGCACGCTGTCGAGACCGATCAGGTCCTCGTAGCTCGGACGCGGACGACAGACGTGAAACCGGTCCCCGTTGACGATAACCTCCGGCACCAGGAGCCGCGAATTGTAGGTACCGGCCTGAACCGCGCCATAGGCGCCGGCCGAGCCGAAAGCCAGCAGATCGCCTGCCTCGACCGCCGGCATTTCGCGATCCCTCGCAAGGAAGTCGCCGGATTCGCACACCGGCCCGACGATATCCGCCGTCAGCCGTGCGCCGCCGGTCACCGGTTGCCTCACCGGCTGCACCGAATGCCAGGCATCGTAGAGGGTCGGACGGATCAGGTCGTTCATGGCCGCATCGACGATGACGAAGGATTTCTCCTCGGTCTCTTTCACATAGAGAACGGACGTTACGAGGATCCCCGCATTGCCGGCGATCATCCGGCCCGGCTCGAACACGGCGGTGACGCCGAGCGGGCGGATGTGCTTCTTGACGATCTCGCCGTAATCCGCCGGCAGCGGTGGCGGCGCATTGTCGTCGCGATAGGGAATTCCGAGACCGCCGCCCAGATCGACGTGTTCGATCGCATGTCCGTCGGCGCGCAGTTGCGCGACCAGCTCGGTGAGCAGGCGGAAGGCATCGTCGAAGGGCTGCAACTCGGTGATCTGGCTGCCGATATGCATGTCGATGCCGGCGACGCGCAGGCCAGGCAGCTCGGCGGCACGCCGATACACGTCCCGCGCCCGGAGCCAGGAGATTCCGAACTTGTCACCCTTCTTGCCCGTGGAAATCTTGTGGTGCGTCTTTGCGTCCACATCCGGATTTATGCGCAGCGACACCGGCGCGGTCCGTCCTGACGCGACCGCGCGCGCCGAGAGCAATTCCAGTTCCGGTTCGGACTCGACATTGAAGCAATGGATACCGGCGGACAGCGCGAAATCCATTTCCCCGGCCGTCTTGCCGACGCCGGAGAACAGGATCTTCTCCGGGGCGATTCCGGCGGCGAGCGCGCGACGCAGCTCGCCCTCGGAGACGACATCGGCGCCGGATCCCAGTTCGGCCAGCGTCTTCAGCACCGCCTGGTTGGAGTTGGCCTTCATCGCGTAGCAGACCAGCGCATCGATATCGGCGAACGCGTCTGCGAAAACGCGATAGTGGCGGGTGAGCGTCGCCGTGGAATAGCAGTAGAACGGGGTGCCGACACTGGCAGCGATCTCCGCCACGGGCACGTCCTCGGCATGGAGCATGCCGTCGAGATAGTCGAAATGGTTCACGTCATCCCTCGCCCGGATCGCGTCAGATCAGCGGGTCGAGGATGAACCGCCGGTCTTCCGCCGGCGCATCCGCCTGCTGCTGCTCCGCCCCGGCGGAGGCCGGCGGCAATTCGGGTTCGCCCGCGCGCCCGCAGGCGGCAAGGCTTGCGGCAAGTGCCGCAACGAGAAGAATCCGCTGGATCGTGAATGCGCCCATCGTCTACCTGCTCCGCTTACTCCGGCCCGGCCGGTCGTCATTCTCCTAGCGCGCGGAAACGCGCTTGAACACCCTGCGCCGCCCGCCGTCAGGCGGGTTTCGCCAGTTTCTTCTTCCAGTAGCGGACCTGTCGGCGCACTTCCTGCGGAGCCGTGCCGCCGAAGCTCTTGCGGCTCGCGGCGGATTTCTCCACGGTCAGAACGGAGAACACGTCCTCGGTGATGCCGTCATGGATGGACTGCAGGTCCGACAGCGACAGCTTCTCCAGCCCGACGCCCTTCTCCTCGGCCAGCGCCACCGCGCGCCCGGTGACATGGTGCGCCTCGCGGAACGGGATGCCCAGCTCGCGCACCAGCCAGTCGGCGAGATCGGTCGCCGTGGAGTAGCCGGAACCGGCCGCCTTCTTCATGGCCCGCGCGTTGACGGTCATGTCGGCAACCATGCCTGTCATGGCCGCAAGCGCCAGTTCCAGGGACTCGGCGGCGTCGAACACGGCCTCCTTGTCCTCCTGCATGTCCTTCGAATAGGCCAGCGGAAGGCCCTTCATCACCGTGAGCAAGGCGACCAGGTTGCCGTTGATCCGCCCGGTCTTGGCCCGGACCAGCTCGGCCGCGTCCGGGTTCTTCTTCTGCGGCATGATCGACGAGCCGGTGGAAAAGGCGTCCGACAGGGTGACGAAGCCGAATTGCGGCGTCGACCAGATGACGATCTCCTCGGCCATACGCGACAGGTGCGTGGCGCAGATCGAGGCGGCGGCCATGAATTCCAGCGCGAAGTCGCGATCGGACACGGTATCGATCGAGTTGCGCGTCGGTCCGGAGAAACCGAGCGCCTGCGCGGTCTGGTGCCGGTCGATCGGGAAACCCGTGCCGGCGAGCGCCGCGGCGCCGAGCGGGCACTCGTCCATGCGCTCCAGGCAATCGCGCATGCGCGAGAGGTCGCGTCCGAACATCTCGACATAGGCCATGCAATGATGGCCGAAAGTGACCGGCTGCGCGGTCTGCAGATGGGTGAAGCCCGGCATCACGGTTTTCGCGTGTTCCTCCGCGCGGGCAAGGAGGACCTCGATCAGCCGCTTCAGGGCGGCGGCGGTCTTCTCCGCCTCGGCGCGCACCCACATGCGGAAGTCGAGCGCCACCTGGTCGTTGCGCGAGCGCGCCGTATGCAGCCGCCCTGCTGCCGGACCGATCAGCTCGGAAAGCCGGGCCTCGACATTCATGTGAATGTCCTCCAGCTTGCGGGAGAAGGCGAACTCGCCCTGTTCGATTTCTGACCTGATCGTGTTCAGCCCGTGAACGATCTTGTCGCGGTCCTCTGCCGAAATTATGTGAGTATCGGCCAGCATGGTGGCGTGCGCGATCGATCCCTCGATGTCCTGCGCATAGAGCTTGCGGTCGTAGTCGATGGAGGCATTGATCTCCTCCATGATCGCCGCGGGACCGGTCGCGAACCGCCCGCCCCACATCTGATTGGAGCCTTGTGCCTTGGTATCGTCGGACATGAAAGAACAATCCCCGGAAAAAGAACAGGACGGCCAGCCCCCCGCTCGGGGCCTTTCCGTCGGCAAGATCGTTGCCGTCGCGGTGGTACTGGGAGCCGCGGCGGGCGCCGCCGGGATATACGCCACCGGCGGGCTTTCTGGCAATGGCGCGCAGGCGCAGGGCGGGCAATGCGAGGCCGCCGCCTCTCTCGGACAGGAACTGAAGCCGCTGCTGACCGGCGAGATCGCGGCCATGGCGGTTCGCGACCGGCCGGCGGACCTGTCGGACCTGTCCTTCAATGACGGCGACGGCAATTCGGTAACGTTGGCCGACAGCGGCGGCAAGCCGCGCCTGGTCAATCTCTGGGCGACCTGGTGCGCACCATGCCGCGCGGAGATGCCGGCACTCGACAGACTGCAGGCCGAGAAGGGCGGTGACGGGTTCGAGGTCGTTGCCGTTTCCGTCGACGGCGGTTCGGACCAGAAGCCGCGCGCATTCTTTGACGAGATCGGCATTCGCAATCTCGGCTTCTACCACGATCCCTCCATCGGCGCGTTCAACACCATGAAGAAGGAAGGCCTCGCCTTCGGCCTGCCGGTCACCGTTCTTGTCGACGGGAACAATTGCGTCGTCGCGAACATGAACGGCCCGGCCGAATGGGCAAGCGAGGACGCCTACCGGCTGATCGACGCCGTCAAGGAAAAATCGCGGTGACGAAGACGGCCAAAGGTTAACGCCAATGGAACCCAATACGTCTTGCGCGACGTCATGAATCGCTAAAGTTGTGTCGGACCTCCGGGGAGACACCCCACATCTGGTGAGAACAAAACGGGAAATGGCGTGAATCACCGATTCGTCGCCGATTCGTTCCGGCTCGGTTCCGTTCGTTAACGGAATCCTTCCGGATCGCTAATGAACATGGTTAACAGCAGGTTAAGATAGTGCTTACAAATCAAACAAATAGCGATTCGCCCTCGCGACCGGAATCCGCCTTCGGCCAATTCTTAACGATTCCGGACAAAAACGGCTCTCGCTGCGAAATCGCGATTCACGAACTGGTGTGCGACCTGTTTCACGGCACCATATGTGGTGAGAACAAAGGCGCAACCTATGCGAGTCACCGATTCGTCGCCGATTCGTTCCAGACTCGTTCCGGTTGTTAATATGCACAACCCTGAGGCGCAGTAAGCAGGAAGATTCGCGTAATTTTCGCCCTGCAATTGCCGAATCGGCATGCTAGAGACGAGTTGCAAGCCAAAGAGGGCGCATACCCGCCGAACAGCCCCGGATTCGAACTTCAAGACAGAGTCAATGCCCTCCGACATTTTTACGGGCCACACGGTCAAGGCCGTGCTCGGGCCGACCAATACCGGCAAGACCCATTATGCCATCGAACGCATGGTGGCCCACTCCAGTGGCGTAATCGGCCTGCCGCTGAGGCTGCTCGCGCGCGAGGTCTACCAGCGCGTAGCCGACAAGGTGGGCCCGGAAAATGTTGCGCTGATCACCGGCGAGGAGAAGATCGTTCCGCCCAAGGCGCGCTATTCCGTCTGCACGGTCGAGGCGATGCCGTCCCGGACCGACGCCGCCTTCGTCGCCATCGACGAGGTGCAGCTGGCGGGAGACCTGGAACGCGGTCACATCTTCACCGACCGAATTCTGAATGTCCGCGGCCGCGAGGAAACGCTGCTGCTGGGCGCCGGCACCATGACCGACATCCTGCGCCGGCTTCTTCCGGGCGTGGACATCGTATCGCGGCCGCGCATGTCGCATCTCGCCTATGCCGGCTCCAAGAAGATCACCCGGCTGCCACGCCGCTCGGCCATCGTCGCCTTCTCCGCCGACGAGGTCTATGCCATCGCCGAACTGATCCGCCGCCAGCGCGGCGGAGCGGCCGTGGTGATGGGCGCGCTCAGCCCGCGCACGCGCAACGCCCAGGTCGAACTCTACCAGTCCGGCGACGTCGAATATCTCGTCGCGACGGATGCCATCGGCATGGGGCTGAACCTCGATGTCGACCACGTGGCCTTCGCGCAACGCCGAAAATTCGACGGGTACGGTTACCGGGAACTTACCCCTGCGGAAATGGGCCAGATAGCAGGCAGGGCCGGACGCCATGTCCGCGACGGCACCTTCGGCGTATCGGGTCATGCCGCTCCGCTTGACGACGAAACCGTGAGGCGGATCGAGGGGCATGAATTCGATCCCGTGAAAGTGCTGCAATGGCGTTCGCGCCAGCTAGACTTCTCCTCGATCGCCGCCCTGCGCGCCTCGCTGGAGCAGCCGCCGGAGCTGCCCGGCCTCACCAAGGCGCTGCCCGCGGTCGACCAGAGAGCACTCGAATTTCTCGCCAGAAACCCTGAAGTCACGGATACCTGCGCGAGTCGCAACGAGGTCGAGCTGCTGTGGGACGCCTGCGTGCTGCCGGACTACCGCAAGATCGCTCCCGCGCAGCATGCCGACATCATTTCCCAGATCTTCTTCGACCTGGTCCGGCGCGGACATGTCGACGAGGACTACATGGCCGAACAGGTCCTGCGTGCCGACCGCACCGACGGCGAGATCGACACGCTGTCGGGGCGCATTGCCCAGATACGGACATGGACCTATGTCGCCAATCGCCCCGGGTGGCTCCGCGACCCGGTCCATTGGCAGGAAAAAACCCGCGCAATCGAGGACAAGCTGTCGGATGCATTGCATGAAAGGTTGACGAAACGCTTCGTTGACCGCAGGACATCCGTGCTCATGAAGCGCCTGCGAGAGAATGTGACGATGGAAGCAGAAATCAGCGCAAGCGGCGACGTTACGGTCGAGGGCCACCATGTCGGCCAACTCGACGGTTTCCGGTTCGCTCCCGACAAATCCGCCGAGGGCGAGGACGCCAAGGCGATCAAGGCCGCCGCGGCAAAGGCGCTCGCCACCGAGTTCGAGGCCCGCGCCGAACGTTTCGCCGCGGCCGGCAATGCCGATTTCGCGCTCGGCAGCGATGGCATATTGCGCTGGCTCGGCCAGCCGGTCGCTTCGCTGACCGCGTCCGAAGAATGGCTGAAGCCGCGGATCGTGCTGCTTGCAGACGAACAGCTGACGGGCCCGGCGCGCGACAAGGTCGCCGCCCGCGCAGAGCGCTTCGTCTCCCACCATGTCGAGACCCATCTCAAGCCGCTGGTCGATCTCGGCCGGGCGGACGAACTTTCGGGAATCGCGCGCGGTATCGGCTTCCGGCTGATCGAGAATTACGGGATCGTTCCGCGCCGCGAGATCGCCGAGGAAATCAAGTCGCTCGACCAGGACGGTCGCGCCGCCCTGCGCCGCTACGGCGTGCGGTTCGGCTTCTACCACATCTACATTCCCGCCCTGATCAAGCCGGCGCCGGCGGGACTGCTGACCCTTCTCTGGGCGTTGCAGAACGACGGCAGGGACAAGCCGGGTTACGGTGACGTGGTGCAGCAACTGGCCACCGGACGCACGTCGCTCGTGCCCGATCCGGCCTTCGACACCACTTTCTACAAGCTGGCCGGCTACCGCCACCTCGGATCGCGCGCGGTGCGCGTCGACATTCTCGAGCGACTCGCCGACCTTATCCGCCCGGCACTGCAATGGCGCGAGGGATCGGGCGAGTTGCCGGACGGCGCGGTCGGCGGAGGTCGCTTCTTTGTTACCCCGGCAATGATGTCGATTCTCGGCGCCACGGCCGAGGACATGGAAGCGGTGCTCGGCAGCCTCGGCTACCGCCACGACAAGGTGGAACCGGCCGAGTTCGAATCGAAACTGACCGCGTTGAAAGCCGCCAGCGCGCCGGCACAGCCGGCAGCCGAGGCACCGGCCGAAACGGCCGCGGGTTCCGATGGCGTCCCTGCCCCCGAGCCGGTTGCCATGACCTCTGGCGACGGTACCGCGGAAGCGCCGTCCGAGCCCGAACCCGCGAAGGACGAGCCGACCGGGGCGCAGCCGGAGGAAGCCGCATCGGCCGCCTCCGAACAGTCCGGCGACACCCCGGAAAAAGCGTCGGATTCCGACGAGGCCGAGGAACCGAAACCGGTCATGGTCTGGTACCAGGTACGACCGGATCGCCACCGCCGAAACAAGCGGCAAGGCGGGGCGCGTCCCGAAGGGGAGCAGAAGGGCAAGGGCAAGTTCCGCGGCAAGCGCAAGGAGCGTCCGCACGGCAAGGGCGGTGCAGTCGCCTCGGCCCGTCCGCCACGGCGCGAGAAACCGGTCGATCCGGACTCGCCCTTCGCCAAGCTCGCCGCGCTGAAGGAACAGCTCAAGAAGTGACGCGGGCACCCGATGGGCAATGAACGCCAGCGCATCGACAAATGGCTGTTTTTCGCCCGCGTGACGAAATCGCGTACGCTCGCTGCCAGGATGGCACAGGGCGGCCATGTCCGGGTCAACGGAACCAAGATCTCGCAGGCCAGCCACGAGGTGAAGCCGGGCGATGTTCTGACAATGACCATGCCGCGCCGCGTCATCGTGTACCGGGTCCTCGAATGCGGAAGCCGGCGCGGTCCCGCGACTGAAGCAAGGGCGCTCTACGAGGACCTGTCGCCTCCGCCCCCACCGAAGGCCGCCAGCGCGCTTGACCGCGCAAGCGGCCGGCGCGAGCCGGGATCCGGCAGACCGACAAAGAAGGAGCGGCGCGCCATCGAGCGGCTGACCGGCGAAGATTGACGCGCTTCTCCCGTATCGCAATATGGCCACCGCAGATTCAAGGTCGCTTTCCGAGGCAAGGCAGATGAGACTTTCACTGCGACGTTCCGATTTTCCCGAGGGCTTTCTCTTCGGCGTTGCAACTTCCGCATTCCAGATCGAGGGTTCCTCGTTCGGCGGCGCAGGCCCGTCGCACTGGGACACCTTCGCCGCAACACCCGGCAATGTCGCGAACGCGGAAAACGGCGCGGTCGCATGTGACCACTATCACCGCTACCGCGAGGACCTCGACCTGGTCCGCTCGGGTGGATTCGACGCCTATCGCTTTTCCGCCTCCTGGGCGCGTGTCATGCCGGATGGCAGGACCGTGAATGCCGAAGGCCTCGACTTCTACGACCGCCTCGCCGACGCGATATGCGAACGGGGCCTGAAGCCTTACCTCACCCTGTATCATTGGGACCTGCCCGCTGCGCTTGCCGACTGCGGGGGCTGGCGCAACCGCGATGTCGCCTCCTGGTTCGCCGACTATGCGGTAGCGCTGACCGGGTGCATCGGCGACCGAATGGAGGCCGTCGCCACAATCAACGAGCCCTGGTGCGTCGCCTGGCTTTCGCATTTCCTTGGAATCCACGCGCCCGGTCTGCGCGACATCCGCGCAACGGCCCGGGCGATGCACCACGTGCTGCTGGCTCACGCACGAGCCGTCAAGGCCATGCGGGCGGCCGGCCAGCGCAATCTCGGCATCGTGCTCAATTTCGAACACGCCAATCCGGCGAGCGACGCGCCGCAGGACGTGGCCGCGGCAAGGTTGTATGACGGCTTCTACAATCGCTGGTTCGTACAAGCCCTGACGCGGAAGTCCTATCCCGACGACATCCTCCAGGGCTTCGAGGGCCACATGCCCGACGGGTTCGAGAAGGACCTCGACGCCATCGGTCGGCCGCTCGACTGGCTCGGCGTGAACTATTACACGCGCACCAACGTCGCGCACGATCCGGCCAGTCCGTGGCCTTCGCTCACCAATGTCGAGGGGCCGTTGCCGAAAACGGCCATGGGCTGGGAAATATACCCTGACGGCCTTTACGGCTTTCTCAACCGGCTTCATCGCGACTATACGGGCGACACCCCGATCATCGTGACCGAGAACGGCATGGCTCGGGACGACCACCTGCTGGACGGCCGCGTGGAAGACACCGAGCGCGTCGCCTATTTCGACGCACACCTTTCCGCGGTGCGACGCGCCATTGCCGACGGCGCACCGGTAAAGGGTTATTTCGCCTGGTCGTTGCTCGACAACTACGAATGGGCGCTCGGCTACGGAAAGCGCTTCGGCCTCGTCCATGTCGACTACTCCACGCTTGCGCGCACGCCAAAGGCATCCTTCGAGGCTTTCCGCGACGCCTTCGGCGGCGATTAGACGTGGATTCCAGACATGCCGCGATTCGGGCAAATTCCTTTCCCGAGCGCGCGTTTTTGACCACTTGCACCCGGCAGGCAAAGCCGGTACCCATCCGCCCGGACTTACCGGCCGGCCTCGAGCCGGCCGTCATTTACGCTGGAGCATGCCCGTGACCTATCTCGTCACCGACAACTGCATTCGCTGCAAATACACCGACTGCGTGGAAGTCTGCCCGGTAGATTGCTTCTACGAGGGTGAGAACATGCTCGTGATTCACCCTGATGAGTGCATCGATTGCGGCGTCTGCGAACCGGAATGCCCGGCCGACGCCATCCGTCCCGACACAGAGCCCGGACTGGAGAAGTGGTTGCAGATCAACACCGAATATGCCGAAAAATGGCCGAACATCACGGTGAAGAAGGATCCGTTGCCCGAGGCCGAAGAAATGGACGGCAAGGAAAACAAGTACGAACAGTACTTCTCGCCCAATCCGGGCACCGGCGACTGATCATCGGAGCCGGGCGCCTGCATTGCCCGGGCGAATGGCCACCTGCGCCTGGTGAAATTCGCCGCGCTGCATGCGCGAAAGCCCTTTTTTGTGCAACGCATTGAAAAATGCGCATTTTTGTGATAGGAATGCAAGAATGTCATCGCACGTCACGCTTTTGGGCTGTTTGACGCTCCCTCTTTGAAGGAACGCCTCCGCCGCCGGTAGTCATACGGACAGGTCATCTCGACCGGATTCGGGCTCCCGGGCAGCGGCGTTTGCGTATGTGCTGATTGGCGAAATCAGGTTCGGTTCCCACCCCGGAATGGTCCGGCGTGAACCCGACAGGGAGTATGCAAAGTATGGCGACTGCCTCCAAAAAAACGTCACAGCGGCAGGGTTTCAAGACCAGCGAGTTCATCGTCTATCCGGCGCATGGCGTCGGCCAGATTGCGGCGATCGAGGAACAGGAAGTTGCGGGCCAGAAGCTCGAGCTTTTCGTGGTCGAGTTCCAGAAGGACAAGATGCGCCTCAAGGTGCCGGTCGCGAAAGCCGTGTCGATCGGCATGCGCAAGCTGTCCGAACCCGGCTTCGTGGAACGCGCCCTGAAGATCCTGCAGGGTCGCGCCCGCGTCAAGCGCACCATGTGGTCGCGCCGCGCACAGGAATATGATGCCAAGATCAACTCCGGCGATCTGATTTCCATCGCCGAGGTCGTGCGCGACCTTTACCGCGCGGAAAACCAGCCGGAGCAGTCCTATTCCGAGCGCCAGCTCTACGAGGCCGCGCTCGACCGGATGGCACGCGAGATTGCCGCGGTCAACAAGATCTCCGACACCGAGGCGGTCCGCCTTATCGAGACCCATCTGAACAAGGGTCCGAAGCGCGGCGCCAAGGCGGAAAACGACGAATCCGACGCGCAGGAGGAAGCGGCCTGACCGTTTCCGGCAAGCGTCACGAAATTGTGAAACCCGGCCCTTGCGGCCGGGTTTTCTTTTGGATGCAGGCACTTGGTCCCGCGTTCATCCCGCATTGACAGCCCGTCCATCACCTTCGTGATCCGTTCGCCACAATAAGGCGTATCCTGAACGAACCATTCCACCACGATGCGACCGGGAGATCGGCATGGGTTCGGATATTGCAAGGCGCAGCATGGTACGGGCGGCGATGGCCGCACCCTACCTGGAACGTGATGAAGAACGCGACCTCGCCATCCGGTGGAAGGAAAACCATGACCAGGAGGCGCTGCACAAGATTGCCTCGGCGCACATGCGCCTGGTTATTTCCATGGCCTCCCGGTTCCGCAATTTCGGGCTTCCGGTAAACGACCTTATCCAGGAGGGACATGTCGGCCTGCTTGAGGCGGCAGCGCGGTTCGAGCCGGAGCGCGAGGTTCGCTTCTCGACATATGCCACTTGGTGGATTCGAGCCTCTATGCAGGACTACATTCTGCGCAACTGGTCGATTGTGCGCGGCGGCACCTCGTCGGCCCAGAAGGCGCTGTTCTTTAACCTGCGCCGGCTGCGCGCGCGGCTTGCACAATCCGGAAACGTGACTTCCCTGCCGGCCATGTATCGCCAGATATCCGATGCCCTGGGCGTTTCGGAGAAGGACGTCGCGATCATGGATTCGCGGCTTTCCGGGCCGGATACGTCGCTGAGCGCGCCGGTATCCGAGGAAGATGGTGGCACCTCGCGGATGGACTTCCTCGTCGATGACCGACCGCTGCAGGACGAGATCGTCGAAGGGCTGATCGACGACAAGCGACGCAGCACCTGGCTACGCGAAGCGATGGGAATCCTGGACGAACGGGAACATCGCATCATTACAAGGCGTCGCCTGAGCGAGGACGGCGCGACACTCGAAACGCTGGGCAACGAACTCGGGATATCCAAGGAGCGCGTGCGCCAGATCGAGAACCGGGCGCTGGAGAAGCTGCGCAGTGCGCTCGTCAGGGACGACCCCGACATGGCCGCACAGCAACACGTCTGACGGTCAGGATTCCGTAACCACCTTGTAGCTTCTGCCGGGTTCGATCGCCTGGCCCGGCTTCATGCCGTTCAGGATCAGGAACAGTTCGAGCGGACGGCTGACGCCCTGCATGCGCGCTGCCATCGTTCGCGCACTCTCGCCGGGCTGCGCCTTGACGATCCTGATCTTGAGCGGTTTCAGCGCGCGCCGCTCGGATTCTGACAGGTAGCGGAACGAATTTCGCACCGAGGCGGCAAGTGCCTCCAGTCCCGGTGCACCGCGCGGCAACGCGGTCAGGATGCGGTACACCGATTTACCCGCCCTGATGACGGTGATGTCGAAATCCCACTCGTCGGCGGTCGCGCGCGCCGATACCGCCGCCATGCCATTGACGGTAAATGCACGAATCGAGCGCGTGTCCAGTCCTTCCACCCAGCCGGACGCGACATAATCGGAAAGCGACCGCCCGGGCGGAACATCCACGCCGTCGAAGCGGATCGCGGCGCTGTCCGTGTCACGCGCCCCCAGCACAGCCTCCGCCCTATTGTCGATTTCGAAACCGTCCGGGAACTCAAGGGTGATGCCGAGGCCGGGATGCGCATATCTCTGGCCACGCACATAGCCTTCCTCGGCCGAATCGCCGAACAACATGCCGTCTATGCCCGCCAGATACCCCTCGCGGTCGCGCTCGCCCTTGCCGGGCTCCCCGAACTTGCGCGCATGCCCGACGGCAAGCTGGATGCGTTGCGGCGTGGACGGGTGGGTGGAAAGGAAATCGAGGCTCGTGTCGATGTCGCCCGCGGCATTGCGGAAATCCATGTAGGCCGCCATCGTCTCCTGAAACGCGGCCGCCGCGTATGGATCGAAGCCGGCCTCTCCGATCGCCGCGATGCCGATGGCATCGGCCTGAAGTTCCTGGTTGCGCGAGAACTGAGCCAGCCTGAGCTTGCCGCGCACCAGCGCGCGGCGTCCGGCATCCTTGTCCGACAGCACGTCCGAAACGATCCGGCTGGCCAGTTCGACCTCGGCCTCCTTCTGTTGCCGCAATATTCCGTGATTGGCCGTCACATGCGCCATCTCGTGCGCGATCACCGCGGCCAGCTCTGCCGTGTCATTGGCCAGGGCGAGCAACCCGCGCGTGATATATAGATAGCCGCCGGGCAGCGCGAACGCGTTCACGTTCGGTGAATCGAGAATGGTGATCTGGTAGACTTGGCTGGGATTGTCCGAGACCGTAACCAGCTTGCCGACAACGCCGGCGACCATGCGTTCCACCTTCGGATTCGAATATTCTCCTCCGTAGGTTGCGAGGATCTTGGGATGCTGCGCGGCCCCTACGCGGGCGAGCCGCCCCGAACGCACGTTTTCCGCGATGACGGGGCTGGCCGACGGTTTTATCGACTGGTCGCCGACAAGCTGACCGAGATTCTGACACGAGGAAAGCAGGAACGGCATTACCAGCGCGACCGAGATCACCCGGACGCGGCGCACCGGCTGCATCCTGCGGTCATGCACCGCCGCTGCCATCCTCAGGAGCTTCATAATCATTGCGGAAATACTTGTCCGGCGATCCAATCGGTCGGGCCTGCCCCTTTCCTTTCGCTTTCCGCTTACAGGCAATGCCGGACCTCTCACAAGTTCTTTGCGGACCGGCAGGGCGGAATGCGTCGCATTCTTGCATCGAATACCCGCTTTGCAGGCAATTTGGGCGAAACCGCGTCCTCAGCGCGTTTCCGTCGTCCCCAGATAGAAACGAATCGCCTCCGGGGCCGTATCTTCGCCCAACAGTGTCTCCGTTGCACCATCCGCGATGACCTCTCCCCCGGCGAGGAAGACGGTGTGCGGCGCGATTCGTCGCGCGTCCTCGGGAAAATGTGTCACCATCACCGTCGTCATGCCGCGGTCGGCCTGAATGGACGCGACCAGATCCAGCATGTCGGCGCGCAAGGCAGGACCGAGCGAGGCAAAGGCCTCGTCGAGCAGGAGCACCGGCTTGCGCCGCACGACCACGCGTGCCAGCGCGACGCGCTGCCGTTCGCCGCCGGACAATTGCCCCGGCAGGCGCGCGCCGTAACCCGACAGGCCGACCGAGGCCAGCGCGTCCTCCACAATGCCGCGCTCGTCGGGCTTCAGACGCAGCCTCGGCGACAGGCCGAGCGCGACATTGTCGAACACGCTCAGATGCGCGAACAGGTTGTTCTCCTGGAACACCATCGAGACGGGGCGCTCGGCGACCGGCGCGCGTGTCAGGTCCTCGATGCCGAAGCGAATTGCCCCGACCTGCGGCGTCTCGAACCCGGCGATCAGGTTGAGGAGAGTCGACTTGCCGGAGCCGGACGGGCCGACCAGCGCAGTGATCGTTCCGGCCGCGAAGGCACAGTCGAAACGCATCTCTCCGGCATCGGCGGCGTAGCGGAACCGTACGCCCTCGCATGTGATCGCGGCAGATGTCCCGTTCATCGGACGGCACCCTTTCCTGTATCGTTCTTCGCCCCGGCGCGATCCGCGATCATCATCAGTGCCATTGTCATCACGGCAAGGACGAGGGCAAGCCCCGCCGCGTCCTGGGTCCGGTAGGAGCCCATCCGCTGCAGGATCAGATAGGGCAGCGTCTGGACTTCCTGGGACCCGAAAATCGCGATGACTCCGAGATCGCCGAGCGAAAGCGCCAGCGAGAAGGCAAAGGCAAGCATCAGGGCACGGCGCGCGACCGGCCAGGTAACGAGTCGGAAGCGGGCCAGGCCGGACAGGCCGAGCAGCAGGCACAGCCTGTCATAGCGCTCGGCGGCGTCCCGCACAGCGGGCAAAAGCAACCGGATCGCAAAGGGAACGGCCATGGCCGCATTGATCGTCACCACCATCAGCGGTGCGGCCGAGTAGACATCGGCAAACTGTCGTATGGCAACGAACCATCCGGCAGCAATGACCACAGGCGGAACGACGAGTATCAGGCTCGACGCCTGCCCGAATATCCATTCGCTCCGCGAAATGGTGCCGTGAAAACGGCGGCCTGCCGCCGACCGCGTTATGCCTGCCGCAAGCATGAGGGCGAGGATTACCGAGAGTAGCGCCGCGACAGAACCGAGGCCGAGGCTGGTTCCGATGGCGCGTTGCACGCTCGCCTGCCCCGCCAGGTCGGCCAGGTCCGCCGCCAGCCCCCGCCAGACGACAATTGCGAAGGGCGAAGTCACGAAAAGCGCGCCCGCAACGATGACCAGTCCCGCAAGCAGCCGTCCAACAAGCGTTCTCCGCACCGGGAAAGGGCGCAATGCACCGATGCCGAGTCCCGCGGACACCTCGCCGCCGGCGATTGTCAGCATGGTGAAGGCGATCGCGGTGACCAGAACCTGTACGCCGGCGAGCAGGATCGCCCGCGAGACGTCGAAATCGAAGGTCAGCGACTGGTAGATCGCGACCTCCAATGTGGTCGCGCGCGGTCCGCCGCCAAGAGTAAGCACGACGGTAAAGGATGTGACGCACAACATGAAAATGAGAGATGCGGCCGACATGAGCGCCGGCCGCATGAACGGCCAGATCACGAGGCGGAAGCGTGACGTGAAACCCATGCCGAGCTGGTAGGCGAGACGGTCGTACTCGCCCGGCATCGCGGCCAGACCGCCAAGCACGACACGGACGGCAAGCGGCATGTTGAAGAAGACATGGGCTATGAGGATCCCGGAAAGACCGTAAATGGATGGAAGGCCCAAACCCGCCGACTCGGCCATTTGGCTGAACAGCCCGCGCTCGCCGTACAGTCCGACAATCGCAAGGACTGCGACGATCTGCGGTAGCGCCAGTGGCATCGCAAAGACGCGCAGGATCGTGTCGCGTCCCGGAAAGCGCCGAAACTCGTAGAGTGCGGTTGCGACCGGGAGGGCGAAGACGAGTGACAGCGCCGTCGAAAGGCCCGCCTGAAGCAGGGTGAACCGAAGGCTTCGCCAGACGACCGGATCCTGCACCGCGTCCAGAATTTCACCGCCCGTGCTAGGCCGGGCGACGATCGCAAGCGGAAGGAAGGCGCCGACCGCAAGTACGACCAGGAACATGACGGACGCCCATGCAGCCCCGCCCGCTGCGCGTCTTCCTGCCGGCGCCTTCATGATCGGCACGATCGCGTTACTTGCTCATCGCCCGGAGCCACTCGTCGACCCAGGCCTTGCGGTTCTCGGCGACCTCTTCCGGTGTGAACAGGAGGGCACGGGCGGGTTCGACAAGCTTGCCGAATGCCGGATCGAGCGGTTCGCTCG
Organism: Oricola thermophila; assembly: GCF_013358405.1. Classification (NCBI taxonomy): domain Bacteria; kingdom Pseudomonadati; phylum Pseudomonadota; class Alphaproteobacteria; order Hyphomicrobiales; family Ahrensiaceae; genus Oricola; species Oricola thermophila. The sequence goes on along the minus strand of NZ_CP054836.1, from coordinate 3,639,485 downwards.
TCGGCGCGACCGGCAGCATCCAGTTTGTCTCGGGAATGATGTCCTGGAATGCCGGACTGATCATGAAGGCAAGGAAGCGCGCCGCGTGCGGATTGTCGGCGCCCTTCTTCGTGATACCGGCGACCTCGACCTGCATGTAATGACCCTCCTCGAAGGTGGCCGCCCGGTAGCGCTCGGTGCCTTCCGCGATCATGTGGTAGGCCGGTGACGTGGTGTAGGACAGCACCATCGGCACCTCACCCGCCGTGAACAGCCCGTAGCTCTCCGACCAGCCGGCCGTGACCGTGAGAACCCTTTCGCTCAGACGCGCATATGCCTCGGGCGCGTTGTCGCCGTAGAGTTTCCTGATCCAGAGCATCAGGCCGAGCCCCGGCGTCGAGGTACGGGGATCCTGGATCGCGATCTTGCCATTGTCGCCGTCGAGAAAGGCTTCCATGCTGCTCGGCGGCTTCGCGATGGCTTCCGTGTCGTAGATCACGGCGAAATAGCCATAGTCGAATGGAACGAAAGTGTCGTCCGACCAGCCGCCCGGAAGGGTCAGGGCTTCCGTCGACACGCCGTGGGGCACGAAGAACCCGCCCGCCTTTGCCTCTGCCGTGAGGTTGGTGTCGAGTCCTAGCACGATGTCGGCATCGGAACGCCCGCCTTCCAGGCGCAACCGGTTGAGCAAGGCCACGCCGTCGGCGACCGATACGAATTCGAGATCGCAGCCGCATTCCGCCTCGAACGCCTTTTCGACCTGCGGCCCGGGGCCCCATTCCGACGTGAAGCTCTCGTAGGTATAGACGGTGAGCTTGTCCTCGGCGGCGGCGACCTGCGGCCAGGCCAGCAGAATGGCTGCGGACAGGATGGAAAGTGTCGGTCTGTGCATCACGCACCTCCTTGGTTGGGACTGGGATCGAGGCGCGTATTCCGTTCAACCGGAGAAAGCGTCTAATCCCTACGCCGGTGCAAACCGGATCAGGTTCGACGGGTTGGCCTGCGCCTCTCAGCCGCGTTCGCGGCACCCCGTTAGAGCAGCGCCCTTGTAGGCCGCGTCCGTTGCGTCTTCAAGGGCAAATGCGCTTGCGGCTTGGCTGTTCGCCGTCACCGGGCTAGTGCTGGGCCATGACGCAAGAACCCGCTACCCGCTTCGCCATCCTTCTCGACGGCGCGCTTGCACCGACGGACCGGCTGCTCCGGCAGATGGAGGGCAGTCGCCTGCTCGCCGCCGATGGCGGCATCCGTCATGCCGAGACGCTGGGCCGGGAGCCGGAGCTGTGGCTCGGCGATTTCGACTCCGCCGGAAGCGCGCTGGACAAGCGCTTCCGCCATGTGCCGCGGGCGCCCTATCCCCGCGACAAGGCCGTGTCGGATGGCCAGATTGCTGTCCGGCACGCGCTGGAGGAGGGTGCGCGGGAGATCATCTTCGTCGGTGCGCTCGGCGGCGACCGCAGCGATCACGCCCTCTTCAACCTTGCGGGTGCGAGCGACCTCGCGCGGGCGCATCCCGAGGTCTCGGTCATGCTGACGAGCGGCCGCGAGGAAGCGGTTCCGCTGCTGCCGGGGCGGCCTCTCCGCCCCGATTGGCCGGCCGGAAGCGTTTTCTCCGTGGTCGGTTTCACGCCGCTCTCCGGCCTGACGGTGAGAAACGCGAAGTGGCCGCTGGAGGCCGTGAACGTTCCCTTCGGATCGACATGGACGCTTTCCAATGTCGCGGGTGAAGGGGTGGAGATTCTGCTGAAGGACGGTTGCGGTATGACCATTTGTCAGCTTCAATGACTTGAAGGGACAGGTGTGCGAATCGTCACATTGCCGCCGATCCGGCGCTGCTAGTGTGACGGCGGGAGAAAAGGAGATCGCCCCATGAAAATCGCAAAAACCATTGCTGCATTTGCGCTTGCCGGCTCGCTTGTGGCCGGCTGCACGACCGCGGAACAGACAGCCGTGGGCGGCGCTGCCGTCGGAGCGGCGGTCGGAGCCGCAACAACCGGAAGAGTTCAGGGCGCACTTGCCGGTGCCGCCATCGGAGGCGCGGCCGGCTATGTGGTCGGCAAGCTCGCGGACGGTCGCTGCCGCTACCGCCGTCCGGACGGTTCGTACTACATCGCGCCCTGCCCGTAAGACGGACATAGCGCATCCTTCAGGGCCGCGAATCGCCGCAAGGCGGTTTGCGGCCCTTGCATTTCGCCTTCGCGCGTTCGATATGCGCCACCAACGCGATACGGTTGGACAATGGCCACATCTCCTCCTTTGCTGCGCGCCGAGAACCTGACGCTTACCTTCGGCGGCAAGCCTCTTTTCGAGAACGTTTCCTTCTCCGTCCATCCGGGCGACCGCATCGCGCTGGTCGGTCGCAACGGTTCGGGCAAGTCGACGCTGCTCAAGATCGCGGCCGGTATCGTCGAGCCGAGCGCCGGCGAGGTGATAACCGAGCGCAACGCCACGTCGCGCTACCTGCCGCAGGATCCCGGCCTGTCAGGGCATGCCACCGTCGGTGACTACGCACGGGCCGATCTCGGACCGCTGGATGACCCCTTCCGGGCCGACTACCTGCTCGGCGAGCTCGGGCTCGAGCCCGGGCGCACGACGGAGGGCCTTTCGGGTGGCGAGGCCCGCCGTGCGGCGCTCGCCCGCACGCTGGCGCCGCAACCCGACATCCTGTTCCTCGACGAGCCGACCAACCATCTCGACCTTCCGGCAATCGAATGGCTTGAAGACGAACTGGCCCGCTCGCGCTCTGCCATCGTGCTCATATCCCACGATCGACGATTCCTGGAGAAATTGTCGCGCCGTACGCTCTGGCTGGACCGCGGGATCCTGCGCGAGAACGGCACCGGTTTCGCCGGGTTCGAGGACTGGCGCGACAAGGTGTTCGAGGAAGAGGAACGCGAGCAGCACAAGATCGGGCGCAAGATCGTCCGCGAGGAGCACTGGGTCACCCACGGCGTCAGCGGGCGCCGCAAGCGCAACATGCGCCGACTGGGCGAACTGTCCGAACTGCGCAAGGCCTTCCGCGAACACCAGAAGCCGGACGGCACCGCACGCCTCGCCGCAGCCGATGCGCGCGAAAGCGGCAAGCTGGTCATCGAGGCGACGAACATCTCCAAGAGCCTGGGCGACAAGCCCCTGGTGCGCGATTTTTCCCTGCGTATCCATCGTGGCGACCGCATCGGCCTCGTCGGGCCCAACGGCGCCGGCAAGACCACGCTCGTCCGGCTGCTTACCGGCGGCATGGAGCCCGACGCGGGCCGGCTGCGCCTTGGCACGAACCTGGACATGGCAGTGCTCGACCAGCGCCGTGACGCTCTCGACCCGGACGAGACACTCGAACACTTTCTCACCGACGGGCGCGGCCAGTCGCTCATCGTCAACGGAGAACAGAAGCACGTCGTCTCCTACATGAAGGACTTCCTGTTCAAGCCGGAGCAGGCGCGGACGCCGGTGCGCGAATTGTCCGGCGGCGAAAAGGCACGGCTTGTCCTCGCACGCACACTTGCGCGCCCGGCCAACCTGCTGGTCCTCGATGAGCCGACCAACGACCTCGACATGGAAACGCTCGACCTTCTGCAGGAACTGATCGCTGGCTTTCCCGGCACGGTATTGCTGGTCAGCCACGACCGCGATTTCCTCGACCGCACCGTCAATGCCGTTATCGCGCCGGACGAGACGCGCCCCGGCCAAGGATACTGGATCGCCTATGCGGGCGGCTATTCCGACATGCTGGCCCAGCGCGGCGAAGCCGCGGCGTCGCGAAAGGCAACGACCAGGCAAACCGAAACAAAGTCCCCGGCACCGCGCGCGGACAAGCCGAGAAACGACCGTGCCCGGCTGTCATACAAGCAGAAATTCGCGCTCGAAACGCTGCCCGGGCGAATCGAGGAAATCGAAACCGAGATTGCCGCACTCGAGGAACGCCTCGCCGATCCCGACCTTTTTGCTCGGGATCCCGCGTTCTTCAACGCCACCGTTGCCGAATTGGAAGGGAAGCGCGCTCAACACGCCGCGCTGGAGGAGGAATGGCTGGAACTGGAGATGCTGCGCGAGGAAATCGAGGGGCGTGACACCTAGCGCGCGTTCGCGCGTTTGCAGCGACGCCATGTTTCCGCGGGCTGTTCGACGCCGTCTACGATGCGCTGGAGATGCAACTCGCCTTCGCTCCACAGAAGCATCCGGATATCGTGCGCTTCCTCCACGCTACCCAGTTGCCCGATATAGCGGAACACGTGCCGGTCATATTCGCCGACGAGATGGTCGCCTGTGGGGGCAAGGACCTTCGGCCCGTTGATCGTGAAACTGCGTCCATCCGAGGCGCACCAGCTCCCGTCTATGGTCTCCGCATTCGCCAACCCGGCCGTAACCGTAAAAACGGAAACAAGGAAAAGATGTCTGGCCATTTTCGCCCCAAGTAGCGCCCCGCAGCGGCAATAGCCAAGCTGACCGCCGGGAAACAACATCCCTGCGGTTGCAAATTGGACACCGTTTCGCCTTCAGGTTTCGTGTCGGCCCCTTGGCGCAGCGGACAAGACGAACTCAGGAGAAATACTGCCCTCCGTTGGCGGAAATCGTCGAGCCGGTGATGAAACCGGCGTCGTCGCTGGCCAGGAACACCGCGCAGCGCGCAATCTCCTCCGGCTCCCCGAGCCGGCCAACCGGAATCTGAGGCAGCACGCGCGTCTTCAGCACGTCCTCGTCGATGGCACGCACCATCTCCGTTCCGATATAGCCGGGGCAGATGGCGTTGACCGTGATGCCAGCACGCGCGCCCTCCTGCGCGAGCGCACGGGTGAAGCCGATATCGCCCGCCTTGGCGGCGGAATAGTTGACCTGGCCGGCCTGGCCCTTCTGGCCGTTGATCGAGGAAATGTTGATGACCCGGCCGAACTTGCGCTCCCGCATGCCGGGCCAGACCGGATGGGTCATGTTGAACACGCCGGAAAGATTGGTGCTTATGACCTGATCCCAGTTTTCCCTGGTCATCCTGTGGAACATTGCGTCGCGGGTAATGCCCGCATTGTTGACCAGTATCTCGACCGGTCCGAGATCGGCCTCAACCCGTGATATGCCATCGACACAGGCGTCGTAATCGGCGACGGACCACTTGTAGACCGGAATCCCTGCCTCTTCCCTGAACCTGGCGGCCGCCTCGTCATTGCCGGCGTAATTTGCGGCCACCGCGTAGCCAGCTTCCTTCAGGGCCGTCGAGATCGCTGCCCCGATACCGCGCGTTCCCCCGGTGACAAGTGCGACTCTACCCATGGAAGCTCCTCCGGCATTTAAGTTCTCAGCCGGGAACAGAGGCTCCCGACCAAGAACAATTTCTATACATTGGCAATTCTACATGCGTTCAACACACATGGCGACTCCCATACCACCGCCGATGCAAAGTGTGGCGAGCCCCTTGCTGGCACCGCGACGCTTCATCTCGAAAAGAAGCGTATTGAGAATGCGGCCGCCGGACGCGCCAATCGGATGGCCGATGGCGATGGCACCGCCGTTGACGTTCACGATCTCCGGGTTCCAGCCGAGGTCCTTGTTTACCGCGCAGGCCTGCGCGGCGAAGGCCTCGTTCGCCTCGACCAGATCGAGGTCGTCAACCGACCAGCCGGCCTTCTCCAGAGCCTTGCGTGATGCCGGGATCGGCCCGGTTCCCATGATTGCGGGATCGACGCCTGCCGTCGCCCAGGACACGATCCGGGCCAACGGGACGATTCCGCGGCGGGCCGCCTCTTCCTCGGTCATGAGGACGGCCGCCGCCGCGCCGTCATTGATGCCGGACGCATTGGCCGCCGTCACGGTGCCTTCCTTGTCGAATACGGGGCGTAGTTTGGACACGCCCTCCATCGTCACGCCATGCTTGATGTACTCGTCATCCTCCACGACGGTATCACCCTTGCGCCCCTTGACCGTGAACGGAACGATCTCGTCCTTGAACTTGCCGGCCTTCTGAGCGGCCTCAGCCTTGTTCTGGGACGCCACCGCAAACCGATCCTGCTCGTCGCGCGACAGCTGCCACTTGCGCGCAACATTCTCCGCCGTATTGCCCATGTGGTAGCCGTGGAAGGCATCCATCAGGCCGTCCTTCAGCATGGTGTCTACCATCTTCAGGTCGCCCATTTTCACCCCGCCGCGCAGATGCGCGCAATGCGGTGCCATGGACATAGATTCCTGGCCACCGGCGACGATGATGGAGGCATCACCGGTGAGTATCTGCTGCATGCCGATGGCGACGGTTCTGAGCCCGGATCCGCACAACTGGTTGAGGTTCCAAGCCGTGGTTTCCTGCGGGCAACCGGCGGCCATCGCCGCCTGCCGGGCGGGATTTTGCCCCTGCCCTGCGGCCAGGACCTGGCCCATGACCACCTCGTCGACCTCCTTCGGATCGACGCCCGCACGCTCCAGCGCGGCCCTGATGGCGGCGGCACCCAGCTCGTGGGCCGGCACATTCGCGAATGCGCCGTTGAACGAGCCGACCGGCGTGCGTGCGGCGCTAGCGATAACGACAGATGTCATGAAAGCCTCCTGGTTGGATCGCGGCAGTTTGGCCGCCGCATTACTTGGATTGTAGCGTCTGACGAACAACGCGCAATGCATGCCCCAAACCGCTGCACTGCACAAGACGCGATCCCCGAGGAGGGACGCGGCTGACTGCAGCGCAACAAAACGCTTTGATAAGAGACTACTTTGTCACTAGTATTTCCCCATAAAGCGAATGCCGGGAAACGGCGTGTACTGACGGGAGAGACGAAATGGCAGCAAGCGACGAACCCACCGTCATCAAGAAATACGCCAACCGGCGCCTCTACAATACCGGCACGAGTACTTACGTGACGCTGGAGGATCTCGCCACGATGGTGAAGGACGGCGAGGAATTCGTGGTGCAGGATGCCAAGAGCGGCGAGGACCTGACCCATGCCGTGCTTACCCAGATAATCTTCGAGCAGGAGGGCAAGACCGGCCAGGCGATGCTGCCGATCTCCGTTCTCCGCCAGCTGATTTCCTTCTATGGCGATCAGATGCAGATGGTCCTGCCGAGTTACCTCGAGCATTCCATGACATTGTTCACGCGCGAACAGGAACGCATTCGCGAGCAGATGACATCGATGGTCGGCAAGTCCCCGCTCGACATCATGGCGTCGGGCCAGAAGCTGATCGAGGAGCAGACGCGCCGCAACATGGAAATGTTCCAGAACGCGATGCAGATGTTCTCACCCTTCAATGCCGCCCAGGAGGAAGGCGCGAAAACCGGCACGGCCGAATCCGAGAAGAAGGCGGCTCCATCCGACGAGCTCAAGGCAATGCGCGAACAGATCGCCGCCATGCAGCGCAAACTCGATTCCCTGGAAAAATAGCCGGTGAAGACTGCCGGCCGGCACGTCGACGGGAGCAGCGCCCGGAATTTGCGCCACTCGCGGAAAAAGTGTTTCCACATTCCGTGAAAGCGGTTCGTGCTAGGAGCTGACTTCACCAATGGCAACAAAGACGCATGCGGGACCAAAAATGTCGACTCTCACACTCGCCAAGGCAAACGAGATCATAGAGGCAACCCTCGCCAAGGGCATCGAACTGGAACTGAAGCCGCTTTCGGTTGCCGTGCTCGACTCCGGTGGACACCTTGTTGCCTTCCAGCGATCCGACGGTTCTTCCTTCATGCGCTACGAGATCGCGGCAGGGAAGGCATATGGCTGTCTCGCTCTCGGCGTCGGCGGTCGCTGGCTGAACGCCCAGGCGCAGAGCCGGCCCCATTTCCTGGAAAACCTGTCGGCGGTTTCCGGCGGCAGGATCGTGGCGGTACCGGGCGGCGTTCTGGTGAAGCAGGACGGCAGGATCATCGGCGCAGTCGGCGTGACCGGAGACACCTCGGACAATGACGAGGCCTGCGCGCTTCACGGGATAGAGGCGGCGGGTTTCGAGGCCGACGCAGGCTAGATACGCATTGCCATGACGTTGGCGGCAATAAACGGCATACTCGCACTTGCATTGGAATGCGCGGCGATCGCCATAGTCGCGACGGGCGCATACCGGACAATGGATCAGCCGGTCGTGCGCTGGATCGCACCGATTGTTGCGGTTGCCGTCTTGGCAGGGTTGTGGGGCTATCTTGCCGCGCCGAATTCTGCAGTTCGGTTGTCCGGGCTTTCCCTTGTCGCCTTCAAGACAAGCGTGTTCGCGCTTGCCACCGCAGTGCTCTGGCGGCTTGCCGGCCCTTCATGGGCGCTTGGCTACGGAATTGTTGCCGCGATGCAACTGGCATTGGCGGCGTCCACGGGACGGCTGTAGCAAGGCCGCGTCAGTTGAAGGACACGTCCCGACCGGCGGACCGGATGGACACCGAGAAACCAGCCATCAGGTCAATCAGCGCCATCACCATCAGCAGGAAGAAGACCGGTGTCGCCGCCGCGGCCACGACGAGAAACTCGACCAGAAAGGCAACGAACACGAAGGTCGACAGGACGTGATCGATCACGGAGGCATTGGAGGTCCGCGTGGACCTCAATATCTCGAAGAACATGAAAACAAGGCCGAGGGCGACCAGCCCGTCGCCGAGGTTCATGGTCCACACGCCGCCGGAAATCATCGTCACGGCCAAGAGCTGCGCCGCGAACGGATCGCCGGCCATGCCCGCGATCATGATATTGTAGAGGATGAACGGAACGATCATCAAAGGTATGTGAAGCACCGGAACGTCCCTTTCCTGGCATGCTGCCGATCACGTTTCATTTCGGATAGCCCGGCAGTCACTTCTGCACGGACATGCCGTGTGTCTCGATGGCCGGCACGAACCCTTCGGCCTCTTCGTCATAGATCCAGAGCATGCCTTCTGAAATATCGAACCAGGCGCCATGAAGCGTCAGCCGCCCGTCTGCTTCGCGTTCGCTGATATACGGAAACGTGCGCAAGTTCGCGAGCGAGTTTCGCACCGACATGCATTCCACTGCCGTCTGGCGCGGATCGTGGCCGGAACAGACATGCGCGTCTTCCGGATGATCGACATGGACATGGCGCACCGGGTCGTACCCCTCGCCGCCGGCCACCCGTTCGATCGCCGGGTCGAGGAGGCTGATCCAGTGGCCGATGGCATCGCCATCGTCGAGCGACTGGCGCCGATCATCCAGTGCGGCCGCAACGCCGCCGCAGCGCCCGTGGCCCATCACCACGACGTGCCTTACGCCGAGACTGACAACAGCGAACTCGATTGACGCCACCGAGGACCGGTAGCGCCCCTCCGCATTGTAGGGCGGCACGAGATTGGCGACGTTGCGCAATACGAAAATCTCGCCCGGTCCCGAATCGAAGACAATCTCCGGTGCGGCGCGCGAATCGCAGCACGCGATGACCATCGCTTCCGGACGCTGGCCGCTGGCCGCCAGCTCGCGATAGCGTTCGGACCGTTTGCGATAGGTCGAGTGCAGGAAGCCCTGATAGCCGTCGAGCAGCTTTTGCGGAAATCTCGTCATGGATGTCGCAGTAACGCTGTAATCCCTCGCGTGCAAGGTGCGGCGGCCATCAGGCCGGGCGCGGCGGCACGGCCCGCGAAAGCTGGCGCATCTGTACCATCGCCGTCGGCCGCCGAAGGCTGGCCTGGTCCACCTCCGGCATCAGTTCGTCCGCCCCGCGCTTGCAGGCACGGGCCACGAGTTCGAAGACCGACGCGGTTGCCATGTGCAATGCCTCCTGCGGCGTGCCGCCGTTCAGCAAATGCGCCATGAACAGCGCCGCGGTCAGATCGCCGGTACCGTTCGGCGGATTGTCGATCCGACGATGTTCGGCCAGCGTTGCCCGGCCATCCCCAATGAGCAGGTTGCCGGTTCCGCCCGCAAGCAGCGGATGCGCACTGGTGACGACGACATGCCGCGCGCCAAGCCCGGCGGCCGCCTTGCCGATCGCCTCGTTGCTTTCCGCCCCCGTACCTGTCAGCCAGCCGAACTCGAACAGGTTTGGCGTAACGATATCGGCAGAAGCGAAAAGCCTGTCGCGGATTGCTTTCGCCACCGGCTCCGGAACGTAGAGCCCGCCACTGTCGCCGATGACGGGATCGCAGACATGGATCGCGTCCGGATTGGCCCTTCGGACGGCGGAGACGAATTCGGCAATCGGTTCCGCCTGTTCCGCGGCGCCCAGATATCCGGTCAGCACCGCGCCAATCTCTGCGAGATGCGGCGATGTTGCGAGAGCGGCCATGAAATCGGAAAACTCCGCCGCACCGGGCACGATGCGCGGGGCCGGCCCGTGTCCGGGATGCCAGGGCAGCGTTACTGTCGGCACCGCCCAGACGGGGAAGCCGAGTGCCTCAAGTGCAAAGACCGCTGCCCGGTTTCCGACCGTGCCGCGGGCGACATGGCTCGATATCACGACCGCGGCGGGTCGATTGATCGTTGGACGTCGGGTCATCGTGCCAGATAGGTGATCAGCCATGCCGCGAGCATGACGAAGGCGATTGCCGAGAGTGCGCGCCCCGTGCGCCGACCCCAGACCTCGATGCGATCGTCGGCATCGGCGTCATCGGCAGCCATGTGGGCCCGTGCGCGCTCGGCCGTGCGGGCAAGCGTCGAATGGCCGACAACCTCGGAATCGGTGGCGACGCGCTCAAGCGTCCGACGCGCTTCCGCTTCGCGTGCCGTATCGTCGGGATGTTTCTCGGCCATGCGCCAGCTGCCGCATATCGTTTCGGAGTCGTACGGACACTACCGTGCCCCACACCGCGCTGCAACATCGTCGACAGTGCGAAACCTGCCTCCGGAGAAGAAATGTGCTGCAACGCGAATCGCCTTTGTTATGGTAACGCTATGAAGCCGCGAAAGAGGCAGGCATCAGGCGGGAGAGGACATTGGCAAAAAAGGTAGGCGCGCCGATCAGGAAATACATTTCCTCCGTCATTTCGCATCTGGAGGATCCCGATGACCGCATGAAGGAGCTGGTGCGCGCGCTGCTCTCCGAGTCGCACGAAGACGACCTAGCGGAACTCGACCCTTCCTGCACGGCACGTGCCATAGAAAGAACCGCGGATGCCCTGGGCAACCATGCCCGCGGCGCATCTGTGGTACGCGTCGCGCCGGCCTGCGCGCCGAATTGTTGCGTCGTGTCCGTCATCAACGAGAACATGCCGTTCCTGTTCGACTCGGTCATGGGCGAAATCAACGACCTGTCGCACCACGTCCGACTGGTCGTGCATCCGATTCTCAACGTGCGTCACCACGGACCGGATTTCGAGCTCGTGGACAAGCCGGATGCGGGCGTCGCTGACGAAGGCACGATCCGCACCAGTGTCATCCATGTCATGCTCGAAGACCTCACCGACGAGACTGCGCGCAGACTGGAGGAGAGCCTCAACGGGATCATCGGACAGGTAAAGGCTGCGGTGCGCGACTGGCGTACCATGCTCGGTCGCCTCGACGAGGTGATGAACGAGCTGCAGACCAGGGTTCTGCCGGTAACCCCGGCTGACGTCAACGAGGCGCTCGCCTTCCTGGAATGGCTGCGCGACGACAACTTCACGTTTCTTGGCATCCGTGAGTATAACTACACAGGCGGAGAGCAGCGCGGCCAGCTCGTGCGCGCCGACAGACCGGGGCTCGGCATCCTGTCCGATCCGAATATACGCGTGATGCGACGGGGCGACGAGCCGGTGACGACGACTCCGCAGATCCGAGCCTTCCTGAATTCCAAGGACATCCTGATCGTTGCCAAGGCGAACATCAAGTCAAAGGTCCACCGCCGATCCTACATGGATTACATCGGCATCAAGAAATACGATGAGAAGGGCAACCTGAGTGGCGAGCTGCGCATTGTCGGCCTGTTCACCTCGACCGCCTACACTCGATCGGTAACGCGCATACCCTATCTGCGTTCGAAGGCCGAGGCGGTCATCCGCAGGTCCGAATTCGATCCGGACAGCCATTCCGGCAAGGCGCTGATGAACGTGCTGGAATCCTATCCGCGCGACGAGTTGTTCCAGATCGACGTGCCGCTGCTTACGAAGAATGCGCTCGCCATCGTGCAGCTTGCCGAGCGACCACGTGTGCGCGTGCTGAGCCGCATCGACCCGTTCGACAGGTTCGTCTCGGTAATCGTCTTTGTGCCGCGCGATCGCTACGATTCGGAAGTCCGCGAGCGCATCGGCAAATATCTGGCCGACCAGTACAAGGGCCACATCTCGGCCTACTATCCGGCCTTCCCGGAAGGCTCGCTGGCGCGCGTGCATTTCATAATTGGCCGTCGCGAAGGCAAGACGCCGCAGCCAAGGCAGTCCAGGCTGGAAGCCGATATCGAAGCGATAACGCGGACCTGGGAGGACCACTTCCTCGAGGAACTGATGGCCGATGGCATCAGCCCCGCGGCGCGGGCCCTGCGCAATACCGGTTTTCCGGAAAACTACCGTGACACGGTGCTACCCGCCCAGGCAGTGCAGGATCTGCAGCGCATCGCCAGGCTTTCTGCGGATAATCGCATCGATGTCGATTTCTTCCGCCCGGCTGGAAAGTCACACAACGAGGCCGGCCTGCGCATTTATCACTACGGTTCGCCGGTCGCCCTGTCGGAACGGGTGCCGATCCTGGAAAATATGGGATTCCGGGTCATCAGCGAACTCACCTACGCCATCGACGTGTCTGACAAGCTTGGCAATATCGTCTGGCTGCACGAGATGCAGCTCCAGAGCCAGTCCGGCAGGCCGGTGCCGATGGACGGGGACGCTTTCATTTTCGAAGACGCATTCATGTCGGTCTGGAACGGTGCGAGCGACAACGATCCCTACAACGGACTCGTGCTTGCGGCAGGGCTGACTTGCCGGCAGGTCACGGTGCTGCGAGCCTATGGGCGCTACCTGCGCCAGGCAGGCATTCCCTACAGCCAGGCTTACATGGCCGACGCACTGATCCGCCATCCGTTGCTTGCCCGCCAGCTTTACGAATTGTTCGAGACCCTGTTCGACCCCGCTCGGCGCACGGACCTGAAGAAGGAGGATCCGGAGGTCACTGCGAAGCATATCCGCGCAGCCATATCCGATCAGCTGGCCGAGGTGCCTTCCATCGACGACGACCGCATCCTGCGATCGATGCTGACGGTGATCAACGCCACCCTGCGCACGAATTACTTCAATCCCGATCCGGCCGGCGGCCCGCGAACTTCCCTTGCCTTCAAGCTTGATCCGCGCGCGATTCCCGACCTGCCCGATCCCAAACCATACCGCGAGATCTTCGTGTTCGGGCCGGAAGTGGAAGGCGTGCACCTGCGCTTCGGACCGGTCGCCCGCGGCGGCCTTCGTTGGTCCGACCGAGCGCAGGATTATCGTACCGAGGTGCTCGGCTTGGTCAAGGCGCAGCAGGTCAAGAATGCCGTTATCGTGCCGGTCGGAGCCAAGGGCGGTTTCTACCCGAAACGCCTACCGGCCGGCGGCAGCCGCGACGAGATATTCGCCGCCGGACGCGCAGCCTATGTCACCTTCATATCCTCCCTGCTGTCGATCACCGACAACCTCGATGGTGACAAGGTCGTTCCCCCCCCTGCAACGGTGCGGCTCGACGGCGACGATCCATATTTCGTGGTTGCCGCCGACAAGGGGACGGCGACCTTCTCCGACACGGCCAACGCCATCTCGCAGGAAATGGGATTCTGGCTCGACGACGCCTTCGCCTCCGGCGGTTCTGCCGGCTACGACCACAAGAAGATGGGCATAACGGCACGCGGCGCCTGGGAAGCCGTAAAGCGTCACTTCCGCGAGATGGACAAGGATATCCAGTCCGAGCCCTTCACGGTCGTCGGCGTTGGCGACATGTCGGGCGATGTCTTCGGCAACGGCATGTTGCTGTCGGAGAAGATCCGACTGGTTGCGGCCTTCGACCACCGCGACATCTTCATAGATCCGGACCCGGATCCGGCGACGAGCTTTGCGGAACGCAAGCGCCTGTTCGATCTCGGCCGCTCCAGCTGGCAGGACTATGATACGAAAAAGCTGTCGAAGGGTGGCGGCATTTACTCGCGCACGCAGAAGACCATCACGCTATCGAAGCAAGCCGCGGATGCCATTGGCCTCGACAAGACCAAGGCGACGCCCAACGAGATCATGTCGGCCATTCTCAGAGCCAAGGTTGAATTGTTGTGGTTCGGCGGGATTGGTACCTATGTCCGCGCGTCCGACGAGACGGATATCGAGGTCGGCGACAAGGCCAACGACGCCATCCGCATCACGGCAAGGGAGGTCGGTGCCAGGGTTGTCGGCGAAGGAGCCAATCTCGGCATGACACAGCGCGCCCGCATCGAGTACGGACTGCATGGCGGGCGATGCAATTCCGACGCGATCGACAATTCCGCGGGCGTCAATTCCTCCGACGTCGAGGTCAATATCAAGATCGCGCTGAAGCCGGCCATGGACGACGGCTCCCTGCCGCGCCCGAAGCGCAACAAGCTGCTGGCCGACATGACGGAAACCGTGGCCGCGTTGGTTCTCGAGAACAATTATCGCCAGTCCCTGGCGATTTCGCTGGCCGAGCGGCGAGGCCTGTCGATCCTGTCGTTGCAACAGCGCCTGATGGAATATCTGGAACAGCGTGGCTCCCTCGACCGGGCGGTCGAGTTCCTGCCCGACGCCGAGGCCATCGCGGAGCGCCGCAAGACCGGCAAGGGACTGACCCGCGCCGAGATCGGCGTGCTACTGGCTTATTCCAAGAATGTGCTGTTCAACGACATTGTCAAAAGCGAACTTCCGGACGACCCGCACCTCGAGTCGGACCTCATGGCCTATTTTCCGCCACGCATGGTCAAGGATTTCGCGGACCGGATCAGGTCTCACCGGCTGCGCCGCGAAATCATTGCAACACAACTTGCGAACGAGGCGATCAATCGAGGCGGAATTGCACTGATAAGCCGCTTTGAAGATGCCACCGGCATGCTGCCGAGCGGTATCGTTCGCGCCCATGTCGCCGTCCGCGACGGATACGGGATTCCGGACCTCTATGCCGCCGTCGACGCGCTCGACAACAAGGTCGCGGGCAGGAGGCAGCTCGACATCTACGAGGACCTGGGCAACTCGCTCCGCCAGGCGACGTCCCATTTCATCAAGTACGGCGACAGCCACTCGCCGCTTGGCGAAGCCGTCGCGGCGCTGCGCGACGCCGCCGGGGAGCTGGAGCCGAAGCTGCCCTCCGTCATGCCGGACTATCTCGGCGCCTGGGTGAAGGGGCGGCGCGACGCGTTCCGGGAGGACGGACTGGCGGAGAAGGTGGCGAACAGGATCGCGTTGCTGCCCATAGTGGCGATGACGCCGGAAATTCTCAGCGTGTCAAAATCGTCCGGGCGCCCCGTCCTCGAGGCCGCGGAAGCGCTGTTCGCGGTGACCGAGATGTTCCGGATCGGCCGTCTCGAGCGCCTGGCCTACGATCTTTCCACCGACGACTACTTCGACGGACTGGCGCAGAACAGGGCGCTCGACAACATCTACTCGGCGCGTCTCTCCATCACCAATGCAGCGCTCGCATCGGCGAAGAAGAACCGGCCTGCGCGCGACGCGGTGGCCGACTGGCTGGAGCAGAACAAGCTTCGCATCGGCCGCGTGCAGGATCGCATCGCCGACCTGACCAAGTCGGGCGGACTGACGGTTTCCCGCCTGACAGTGGCGGCCGGCCTGCTTGCCGATCTTGTTTCCTAGGGACGGGAGGCCCGGATGACAAACGCGCTCGAGACCGGCGACATGGCGGAGGGGGGCGGGTCTCCCGCCCCGCGCAGGGGCATCGTCGGCTGGATGTTCTTCGACTGGGCGGCACAGCCCTTTCACACCCTGGTCATCACCTTCGTCTTCGCGCCCTATTTCGCCGCCCATGTCGCGCCCAGCCCGACGGAGGGACAGGCGCTGTGGGGGCTCGCGGCCGGCTTTGGCGGCCTTGCAATCGCCCTCCTTTCGCCCGTGCTCGGCGCGATCTCGGATGCCACGGGCCCTCGCAAGCCGTGGATCTTCGGCTTCTCGGTCGTCGCCGTCGCAGCCGTCCTCTCGCTCTGGTTCGTGCCCCCCGCCGCCGGGCCGGGCATGATCTGGTTCGGCCTTGCCGCATTCGCGGTGGCCCTTATCGGCTTCGAGTTTGCCGCGGTGTTCAACAACGCGATGATGCCGGGCCTCGTGGATCGCACGAAGCTCGGCGGCCTGTCCGGCAACGCCTGGGCGCTCGGCTATGCCGGCGGGCTGATATGCCTCATCGCCACGCTGGCGCTGCTGGTCGCCGATCCGGTGTCGGGAAAGACGCTGCCGGGACTGACGCCGATCCTCGGCCTCGATCCCGCGCAGATGGAAGGAGACCGCGCATCGGGGCCCCTGACGGCGATCTGGTACGTCATCTTCGTCATCCCGATGTTCCTCTTCACGCCCGACGCCCCGCGTCGCGAGCGGGTTTCAGGCGCGGTCAGGCGCGGCCTCGCCGAGTTGTGGCAGACGATCCGCAACATCTCGAGTGAGAAGAGCCTCTTCGCATTCCTGCTGTCGAGCATGGTCTATCGCGATGCACTGAACGGCCTTTACACCTTCGGCGGCATCTACGCCGTCGGCGTTCTCGGCTGGACGACCATCCAGCTCGGCATCTTCGGCATCCTGGCGAGCATCACGGGCATTGCCGGCGCGCTCCTCTCCGGCTGGGCGGACAACCGAATCGGGACCAAGAGCGTGGTCGTCGCGAACATAGCGGTCCTGATCGCGGCGAGTGCGCTGATCATTTCCACCAGCGACACGCAGGTCCTGTTCATGGAAATCGCGGCCGCGTCGCGCGCGCCCGACATCGCCTTCTACTGCGCCGGCGCGCTGATCGGCGCGGCGGGCGGCGGTCTGCAGGCCTCGTCGCGCCCGCTGCTGGTCGACCAGAGCACGCCCGAGCGGATGGGCGAGGCCTTCGGCCTCTATGCGCTTTCGGGCCGCGCCACGGCCTTTCTCGCCCCGTGGTCCATCGGCATCATGACGACGCTGTTCGACAGCCAGAGGATCGGCATAACGCCGATCCTGGTGCTGTTCGTCATCGGCATGGTGCTCCTGATACCGGTGCGCTCACGCACCTGATCGTCAGTGGCGGAAGTGGCGAACGCCGGTGAACACCATGGCAATGCCGTGTTCGTCGGCCGCCGCGATCACCTCTTCGTCGCGCATCGATCCGCCCGGCTGAATCACTGCCCTGGCGCCCGCCTCGACCGCGCTCAGCAGCCCGTCGGCGAAGGGGAAGAAGGCATCGGATGCGACCACGCAACCACGTGTCAGCGGCTCGGCCAGCCCCAGCGCCTGCGCGGCATCCTCGGCCTTGCGCGCGGCGATGCGGGCCGAGTCGACGCGGCTCATCTGGCCGGCGCCGATGCCGACCGTCGCACCGTCGCGTGCATAGACGATTGCGTTCGACTTCACGTGCTTGGCGACGCGAAATGCGAATTTCATGTCGGCCAGTTCAGTTTCCGTCGGCTGGCGCTTCGTCACGCATTTCAGGTCGAGATCGTCGACCACCACATTGTCGCGCTCCTGCTTCAGGAATCCGCCCGCGACCGACCTGACCAGCAGGCCCTTTGCGCGCGGATCGGCCAGCGCGCCGGCCGTCAGCAGGCGCAGGTTCTTCTTCGCCGCGACGATGGCCGCCGCCTCGTCCGTCACCGCGGGGGCGATGATGACCTCGGTGAATATCTTCACGATCTCCACGGCGGCTTCCGCATCGAGCGTCCCGTTCAGCGCCACGATGCCGCCGAAGGCGGAAGTCTGGTCGCAGGCCAGCGCCTTGCGGTAGGCCTCGGCAAGCGTGGCGCCGGTCGCCACGCCGCAGGGATTGGCATGCTTGATGATCGCGACGGACGGGGTGGCCGGATCGAACTCGCTGACCAGCTCGTATGCCGCGTCCGTGTCGTTGATATTGTTGTAGGACAGCGCCTTGCCCTGCAAGAGCTGCGCGGTCGCGACGCCCGGACGCTTTTCTCCGGTCAGGTACAGCCCCGCGCCCTGGTGCGGGTTCTCGCCATACCGCATCTCCAGCGACAGGGTACCGCCGGTCGCATGGTGACGCGCCACCGGCGGCAGCGACAGCTGCTCGGCCATGTAGGCGGAAATCATCGCGTCGTAGCTGGCGGTGCGCTGGAAGGCACGCGCGGCAAAGGCCTTTCGCCTGTCCAGCGTGGAACACCCGTCGTTCTCGGCCAGCATCGCGATCACCTCGTCATAGTCGGCCGGATCGGTGACGATCGTCACGTAGGCGTGGTTCTTGGCCGATGCCCGCACCATGGCCGGCCCCCCGATGTCGATGTTCTCGATCGTGGTCGGATAATCCGAGCCGGCAGCGACCACCTGCTCGAAGGGGTAGAGATTGATGACGACGAGATCGAATGGCGCGATCCCGTTCGCCTCCATTGCCGCCACATGGTCCGGATCGTCGCGCACGGCGAGCAGGCCGCCATGCACGGACGGATGCAGCGTCTTCACGCGACCATCCATGATCTCGGGAAAGCCGGTCACGTCCGCCACGTCGATGACCGGAAGGCCGGCCTCGGATATCGCCTTTTTCGTACCGCCCGTCGACACGAGTTCGACATCGCGCCGGACAAGTTCGCGGGCCAGTTCCACGAGTCCGGTCTTGTCGGACACCGAAAGCAGCGCGCGACGGATTCCGACGCGGTCCGGGGCGGGAATTTTTTTCGAAACGACAGCCATGAGCCGATCTCGCAGTCACTTGATATGGGGAGGTTCGGCCGCTGCTAGCATGCCGACGCCCTCTTGCCTATCGGCAAGCGCGGATTTGCAGCGAAAACGGGGGAATCCGGGCGAAACCTAGACGTTTTGACGCAGTCTTATCGTCCAGCCGACCGTCTCGACCTGCGGCCACAGGCCGGTAACGACGACCTGCTGCGAACGCACGGGCCCGGCGACACCGGCGAAATGCACCGTTTCGTCCAGCGTCACATCGCCGCCATCGGCCGTGAATTCCCATGTTTCGCCCTGGTCGGTCGTCAACCTGACCGAACGCGAGCCGACCTTTTCGGCGTGAACCGCCGGATGCAGGTGAAACCGGATATCGAACTGGTGTTGCTCGCCACCTGCCTTGCGATGGGCGCCACCCATCAGGCGGTCATAGCCCTCGAGCCGCTCGCCGCCGTCGTGAAGGGAAATCCCGCGCTCGTGCCACAGCCCGAACGGCCGCATGTATCCGTCATGCTGCGCGGCAAATCCGGGCTCCGCCTCGTCGTCGTGGCGTTCCACGCGCACGGTCGACGGCCCCGAGACAATGCGCCGTCGGTTTTCCGGCCATCCGCCGCCGAAGCGGGCGAAGCGCGCCGACGAGGTGTCGTCGACCGTCAGGGTGGAATGCGCCGCGGTCATGCGCGCCATCTCGCGATAGTTTTCGCGATCCAGCCGGTCGATCCCGGAATTGACGATCAGCCTCTGCCGTCCGTGCGAGAATTCGAAGGCCAGGCAACTGGCGTGACCGGCGAAGGCGAAGGCGCCAGTCGGGGGCTTGCCGGTATCGGCGATAACCACCGACTGTCCCGTTGCCAGCCGCTGGTAGCCGGAATGGGGCATGTGGGCGAGCGGCCTTGCGCCGTGCTGGTCGTGCCGCAGCACCGCGGCCACAAGGTCGGTGCTGTTGCTACCCGCCCCCTGGAACATGGCGATGTGACCGTCGGAATGGCGAAAGAAGCGCAGCGCCGGAAACATGCGATCCACCGCGCGCACGATTTCCTGCGGCACGGGCCTTGATGCCGAGACATAGCATTGTGCCAGCGGCAGCAGGTCCGCGAGCAGGCCGGGCAGGACTTCCGGGCAGCGGCTGACATGGCCGCCATCGGGCAGTATCTGCCGGCGCAGCTGGTATTCCAGGTTGCGCGCCGCGTTCTTCTCGAAACGCTGTGACGACGGCAGCACCAGCGAGGCGAAGCACAACGCGATGCGCACGGACAGCGCATCGTGATCGTCGCCCAAGGCCTTCGCGACGCCTCGCAGGTAACGCACCTGGCGCGCGAGCGAGGCCATGAAACTGCGGTAGAAGGCATGATCGCTGTCGACGAGCAGCAGGCGCGAATACTGCATCCAGGCGATTACCCGCGCGGCCGTTACCCGCATTGTCCAGGCCGGGCCGGAGAACCTGCGTCCGTGGCTCTGTATCCAGTCATTCACGAGCGCCCGCGCATTGGCCGATGCGAGATCGCTTTCCGCGCCCTTGAGATGGCGCAGCCAGCGAAAGCCGTGAAGCTGCTCTTCCCAGGCCCTGGAAGGCGGCTGGACGCAGAAGGGGGATTCGCTGCCGGTCTCGACGACCCGCCCGGAAAAGGAGAACCGGCCTTCATAGATGTCGCGCGCCTGCAACGGATCGCTCGGACGCAGGTCCGGGGGAACCATCACGAGGCGTTCGGGCACCGGCCCCACGAACCGCCACGCAAACACCGGCCCCTTCTGGATACGCCGGCGTACCAGAGACCAATACAATCGAGCGCCGGACAGCCAGTAACCCGGATCGCTCATCAGGCTCGGTTGGGCCAAGCGTCCTCCACTCCAGCCGTTACAATTCGAATCGAATGATACTGATTCGCGCCTAACGATTTATCAAGAAGATGCGCAAGCCCTACGGGCAACGCCGAAAACGCGCCGCAAAGAAGCCGTCGGCACCGCTGACCGCGGGATCGCCGAGGTCGAGACAGGCCGGCGTCAATCGCAGATACCCTTCCGCCGTGATGGCGTCCTCGAGGCCGGGAACCTCCTCGGCCCGAACCGGCACCGGCTCGAACCCGGCATGTGCCGCGGAGAACCGGCGGGCCACCTCCTCGCCCTCCAGCGGGTCGAGCGAACAGTTTGAAAACACCAGCAAGCCGCCCGGCGCGACCAGGGTTGCCGCATGATCGAGCATCCGCGCCTGCAGGTCGGCCAGTTTCCGGATATCCTCCGGCCTCTTGGTGAACGGAACGTCCGGGTGGCGGCGCACCGTACCGGTCGAGGAGCAGGGCGCGTCGAGCAGCACCGCGTCGAAGCCCTGTCCGGGCGCGAACCTGAACAGGTCCGTGGCGATCGTCTCGCACCTGTCGGCCAGTCCCAGCCTGTCGAGATTGCCCGCAAGACGTTTCAGCCGGTTTGCCGACAGGTCGAGCGCGGTCACCCGCGCGCCCGCGTCGGCAAGTTGCGCCGTCTTGCCGCCCGGTGCCGCGCAACAGTCGAGCGCCGCTTTCCCGGCGAGATCGCCGAACAGCCGTGCCGGAACCGCCGCCGAGGCGTCCTGGACCCACCAGGCACCGTCCTCGTAACCGGGAAGGGCGGCGACGTCGCATGACGAGCCCGCGAGCCGCAACGATCCCGTCGGCAGCAGTATGGCGCCCAGCCGTTCCGCCCAGCCGGAGGCATCGGACCGTTCGCTTGCCCTCAGGGTCAGGTCGATCGGCGCCTCCGTGCGGTGGCGCGCATCGATGACGGCAGCCACCTCGGCGCCATGGATCTCCTCCAGCCGGTCGGCGAACCATCGAGGCGCCCGCACGGGCTTCTCCGCGAACCGGGCCAGCAGGTCTTCCTTCTCGCGCCCGGCCCTCCGCAGCAGGGCGTTGACCAGCGCCGCGAAACGGCGCGCCCGCGGATCGATCCGCGCGGCAGCGACGGCCAGGTCCACCGCGCTGTGATCGGGCACGTCGAGGAACAGGATCTGCGCGAGCCCGACAACGAGAATGTTGCGCAGGCCGGTTGCCCCCGACGGCAGGGGCTTGTCCGTGAAACGGGCCAGCGTCGCATCGAGATTGCCGTAATGCCTGAGCGATGTGAGCAGGATCGCGCGAACAAGCGCCCGGTCGCGCGGTTCCAGTGCCAGATACTGGGGATGGCCGTGCACCTCGTCGGTCAGCCCGTCCATGGACGACCTGGCGTCGAGGATCGCGCCGAGTATGCGATGCGCCGCCTGGCGCGCGGCGAGGCCGGGCTTGTCGGCCGGCGGTGCCGCCACGCTGCTTTTCCTGCGCTGGCCCTTCCGGCGCTTGTCCGCGGAAACACTCAATCCCACGGTCCCCGCTTGTCGCCGCGGCCCCACTTGCGGCTGCCGGTCCTCGGCACGCCCGACGAGCCTGGACGGGCCGGACGGGGCGCCTGCGCACCGCCCGAATCCATCTCCGAAGCCATCGCCATGAGGGCGCGGATGCGGTTCTCCGTGTCGGGATGGGTGGAAAACAGGTTGTCGGCACGCTGGCCGTTCAGCGGGTTGATGATGAACATGTGCGCCGTTGCCGGATTGCGCTCGGCGGCGACATTGACGGTACGCCCGGCGGCGCTTGCGATCTTCGCCAGCGCGCTGGCCAGCCATTCGGGATTGCCGCAGATCTCCGCGCCGCGCCGGTCGGCGGAATATTCGCGGGTCCGGCTGATCGCCATCTGCACGATCATTGCCGCGAACGGCGCGACGATCATCGCGACCAGCACCCCGAGAAAGCCGAACGGGTTGTTGTTGTCCCGCGACCCGCCGAAAAAGAACGCGAAGTTGCCGAGCATGGAAATGGCACCGGCAAGCGTCGCCGTGATGGTCATGGTCAGGGTGTCCCGGTTCTGGATATGGGCCAGTTCGTGCGCCATGACGCCGGCGACCTCCTCGCGGCTCAGCCTGTGGAGGAGGCCGGTCGTCGCGGCCACCGCCGCGTTCTGCGGGTTCCGCCCGGTGGCGAATGCGTTCGGCTGGTCGCTGTTGATCAGGTAGACCCTCGGCATCGGCAGGCCGGCCCGCCCGGCGAGCGATTCGACAATGCCGTAATATTCGGGTGCCTTGGCGCGGTCGACCTCGACGGCGTTGTGCATGCGCAGCACCATCTTGTCGGAATTCCAGTACGAGATCGCGTTCATCGCCAGCGCGATGAGGAAGGCGATCGTCATGCCGCCCGATCCGCCGATCATGTAGCCGATGCCCATGAACAGGGCTGTCATGAAGGCGATCAGCATCGCCGTTTTGACGAGATTCATCGATCCGTCTCCGCTGTGAAACACCTGGGTGGAAAAGCGCTGCAACCGACTATAATAGTGTGTGCACGACAACGCATTTTCAACTGCGGGGCAATCCGCGTCGAGAGTGATCATGAACGAATCCGGCAGCGACAGACAGGACGAAACCGCAACGCCCGCCCGCCGTTTGGAGGATCTGCCCCCGGCGGCCCGGCGCGCCCTGCGCGAGGCGGAGGAACGTCGGGCCGGCGCGACACCGGGTGACGGCGGGCAGCCGCGCGAGATCGGCGGCCGCGGCGGCAAGGACCCGGCGCGGTATGGCGACTGGGAAGTGAAGGGCATCGCCGTCGACTTCTGATCCCGCGCGCATCCGCGATCGGGTTGCGGCGTGCCGCACGTGTCCCGGAACGGGACGAATTCCGGAATGTGTGCCAATTCGGGACAACCTGCCGTGCCGTAATGGGGCGCCGCGTCGCGGCCTTTCGGAGGCCCTGATTCCGGCGCCGGAATTTGAGGAATCGCCTTAACTTCGCGTTCACGGTGTTTCAATCCGGCACCGCCGATTCCCCGCTATTTAGGCATCTGCAAAGGATTTCGACCTAGCGTCGGCGGCCAAATGGCATGCCGCCTGCTCGGCAGGTGGCAGCATCATGCCAGAAGGAGTATGGCCGTGCGTACGATATTGAACCGGATCAATGACTTTGCCCGCGACCGGCGCGGTAATTTCGGCATCATGTTCGCCCTGCTGGGAACGACCCTTCTCATGGGCACCGCCCTGGCCGTGGATGTGGCCCGGATGTTTTCCTATCACAGCAAGCTCACCTTCGCCGTCGACGCGGCCGCGCTTGCGACGACGCAGGGTCTCACCCTGGGTGACATCGCGCTCGAGGATGCAGAGGAGGCCGTCCGCAAGTATCTGGATGCCAACCTCGACGGCCGCAACCTGACGCCCGACACGGTCGAGATCGACGACATCGAAGTCGATCCCGTCAACCGTACGGTGCAGATCGACGCGCACACCATCATGCCCATGACGATGGCCGGCATCGTCGGCTACGACAATCACCGGGTCGCGGCCACGTCCAAGGCCAAGTTCTCCGACAGCGAGGTCGAGGTCGTCATGGCGCTCGACATCACCGGCTCGATGAGCTGGGATATCAGCGGCACCAATACGAAACGGATCACCGCGCTGAAGAACGCCGCGAAAGATGCAATCGAGATCCTGTTCAGCGACGACGGAACCGCGGACAATATCCGTGTCGGCCTCGTGCCCTATTCGGCGTCGGTCAACGTGAAACCGATAATCGACGAGATAGAGACAACCCCGTATTACGAAGAAGAATGCGTAAAAATCGGCCGGGGCAGGAGAGCGCGTTGGGTTTGCGACTGGGTACCCAAGACCTCCAACTGCGTCTACGAGCGCAGCGGAACGGAGAAGTATACCGATGCATTCGCGAACAGCCTCGCGAAGATACCGATGTCGAGCTACACTTGTCCGAAAGCCACGATCGTGCCGGTTACCGACGATGACGATCTGCTGAAGGACGAGATCGACGATCTTTCCACCGGCGGCAACACAGCTGGCCATATCGCCGTCAACTGGACGTATTACATGCTGTCGTCAAAATGGAACGACGCATGGCCCGACGGGTCCGATGTCCAGGACTTCGATCATCCGGGCGTTCGCAAATACGCGATCATCATGACCGATGGCGAGTTCAACACCTATGAATCCGAGGGCCAGAACGGCTCGGGTTCGACGAACTCGCGCAACCACGCCAAGACCATTTGCACCAACATGAAGACTGCCGGCATCAAGGTCTACTCGATCGCCTTCGGCGCGGGATCGACCGCGGAAGCCCTGATGAAGGACTGCGCCAACAAGGACACCGCGACGTCGAAATACTACTACAACACGTCGAACGAGGCCGAACTCAAGGACGCGTTCCGGCAGATCGCGGCGGACATCAAGGGCCTGCGCCTGATCAACTGACGCATCCGCGAAATCCGACCGGCATGAAAAAGGCCGCCCCTCGGGGCGGCCTTCGCAATTCCGGGAACCGGACGGTCACTGGACCATGGCGGCAAGCCGCCCTTCCGGCCTCGCGTTTCGTCTCCCGCCGTCAGAGGCTGCTCCGACGGAGTGCGACCCGCATGAACCGTCCCGTTGCCTTGGAACCACTCGACATCGGATCACCTCCTTTCGCTTGTTCAACACCGGGGCAGTGTGAGGCAGGGGCGGCCGCTTGCCAAGGCCGCGCCGCGAGAAATGTTGCCGGCAACGAAAAACGGGGGCCGTGGCCCCCGTGAATTCGAGGTCGCCGTCGCGCGCCGCTATTTCTTGTTTTGCCGGTTGTCGATCAGGTCGTCGACGACTGTCGGATCCGCCAGCGTCGAGGTATCGCCCAGTGCACCGAAATCGTCCTCGGCGATCTTGCGCAGGATGCGGCGCATGATCTTTCCCGAGCGCGTCTTCGGCAGGCCGGGCGCGAACTGGATCTTGTCCGGCGAGGCGATCGGCCCGATTTCGGTACGCACGTGCTTGACGAGTTCCTTGCGCAACTCGTCGGTCCCCTCCACGCCCGCCATCAGCGTGACATAGCAGTAGATGCCCTGTCCCTTGAGATCGTGCGGATAGCCGACCACGGCCGCCTCCGACACGGCGTCGTGGCTGACCAGCGCGGACTCGACCTCGGCCGTGCCCATGCGGTGGCCCGACACGTTGATGACATCGTCGACGCGGCCGGTGATCCAGTAGTATCCGTCGGCGTCACGGCGGCAGCCGTCGCCGGTGAAATACTTGCCCTTGTAGGTCGAGAAATAGGTCTGCACGAAGCGGTCGTGGTCGCCATAGACGGTGCGCATCTGGCCAGGCCACGAGTCTATGATGCACAGATTGCCGTCCGCCGTGCCCTCCAGCACGTCACCATCGGCGTCGACCAGCTGCGGCTGGATGCCGAAGAACGGCCGAGTTGCAGATCCGGGCTTCAGGTTTGTCGCCCCCGGCAGCGGCGTGATCATGATGCCGCCGGTCTCGGTCTGCCACCATGTGTCGACGATCGGGCACTTCTTCTCGCCGACGACGTTGTAGTACCATTCCCAGGCTTCCGGGTTGATCGGTTCGCCGACCGAACCCAGCGTGCGCAGGGACTTGCGCGACGAGGCCTTCACATATTCGTCGCCGGCCCCCATCAGGGCGCGGATGGCCGTGGGCGCGGTGTAGAAGATGTTCACCTGGTGCTTGTCCACCACTTCCCAGAACCGGGACGGTGTCGGGTAGTTCGGCACGCCCTCGAACATCAGCGTCGTTGCGCCGTTGGCCAGCGGCCCGTAGACGATGTAGGAGTGGCCGGTCACCCAGCCGACATCGGCGGTGCACCAGTAGATGTCGCCGTCGTGATAGTCGAACACGTATTCGTGCGTCATCGACGCATAGACGAGATAGCCGCCCGTCGTGTGCAACACGCCCTTCGGCTTGCCGGTCGAACCCGAGGTATAGAGGATGAACAATGGATCCTCGGCCTTCATCTTGGCCGGAGAGCAGTCGGGCTTCGCCTTTGCGATCGCCTCGTGGTACCAGATGTCGCGATCCTCGAACCACTCGATCTTTCCGGCGGTCCGCTGGACGACCAGCACCTTTTTCACCCTGACTTCCTGGCGCTCGGCGATCTCGATGGCGAGATCGGTGTTGTGCTTGAGCGGGATCTTCCGGCCGCCGCGCAGCCCCTCGTCGGCCGTGATCACGAACTCGGACTCGCAGTCGATAATGCGTCCGGCCAGCGCGTCCGGCGAGAAGCCGCCGAACACGACCGAATGGATCGCGCCGATGCGCGCGCAGGCGAGCATCGCATAGGCCGCTTCCGGGATCATCGGCATGTAGATGGTGACGCGGTCACCCTTCTTGACGCCGTTGGCCTTCAGCACGTTGGCGAGCCGGCAGACCTTGTCGTAGAGCTCGTTGTAGGTGATCTTCTTGTCATCGTAGGGATTGTCGCCTTCCCAGATGATCGCGACCTGGTTGCCACGCTTCTTGAGGTGACGGTCGATGCAATTGTAGGCGACGTTGGTGACGCCGTCCTCGAACCACTTGATCGACACCTTGCCGGTGAACGAGGTATTCTTGACCTTGGTATAGGGCTTGAACCAGTCGATGCGCTTGCCGTGCCTGGCCCAGAACTTCTCCGGATCGGAGACGCTCTGCTTGTACCATTTCAGGTACTTCTCGTCGTCGATGAGAGCCCGCTTCTTGGCGTCGGGCAATACACGGTAAACTGGACTGGACATTCACAACCTCCCCGAGTGCTTGCAATTCGGTCATCAAGGCCAGACACGGTAGTCCTCCCCGATGCTGCGGTCCGCAATCTGTGCGGTTTATACCGATGTGTGTCCAGCCGTAAATTAGACCAACGGCTTCCTTTCCTTGACGAATTCCGTTTCAATCCGCGGCATTTCGACCGGCATTCCTGTAACAATCCGATTCAAAGCGTGATTTGTGCACCGCAACCGGACCAAGCTATTGGCGGCGCCCGAACCGCGGACCGGCGGGGGAGGAGGCCGGTCCGGTCATGACATGCCCGCATCAGCGGGCGCATGAAACAGGATTTTGCATATGTACTCCTCCGCTTCCCGGCGCCCGTTTCGGCGCGCGCTGCCGGTCGCGCTTCTTTCGGTCGTCGCCATGGCGCAACCGGCTTTCCCGCAAACCCTGCTCAACGGCGGCAATCCCTGGCATCGGATCGCCGTGTTCGATACCGACGAGGATCACGCCCACCTTGTCATCGAGCCGTCTCCCTTCGACTCCATGAACGAGCTGCAGCTCGCCGCCCTTCCGAAGGCGAACCGCATTCATTACAACGCACCGTCGAAATGCGTTCCCGAACGGCTGAAGGTGGTGCTGAAGCGTGTCGCCGAAAAATACGGCCCCGTCACCGTCAATTCGACCTATCGCAGCCCGAAGCACAATCGCCGGGTCGGCGGCAGGAAGCGATCCTGGCACCTGAAATGCGCCGCGGTCGATTTCCGCGTCCATGCCGGCACCAAGGGGCTGCTTTCCTTCCTGCGGAAACAGAAGGAAGTCGGCGGCTACAAGCGCTACAAGTCCGGATTCTATCACATCGACATCGGTCCCCGCCGGACCTGGTAGCCCGGATCGGGAAGACGGACCCGGCAGCCGGATGCCGGGCCGTTCATTGCCGTCATGCGGCGGCGTGCATCGGCAGATCCCCCCGCGCAGGCCCGTGATCGAGCCCCAGGTCGAAAATCGCTTCCGCCAGCGCGACCTCCAGCGGGCGGTTCGGCTCGGGCCCGATCAGGGTTTCGAGCCGGGCATTGTCCAGCGAATGCTGCGCCCTCCACAGATAGGACATCTTCACCACCTCGCGTATCACGCCGTTGAACAGGCCGGCCACGCGAAGCAGCATCCACGGCACGTCAGCGCGTTTCAGCGGACGCCCCGCCGCCTTTTCGGCTGCGGCGTGCATCTCCTCGCCGGTCACGGCATGGCCGCGGAAGTGCAGCGACGCGAAGGGTTCGAGTTCTTCGCGCCTTTCGGCGAGCCGCACGAAGGTTTCGGCGAGATCGGGCAAATAGGCGAAGGCATGCATGGTCCGCCATGGCCCGGGCCATGCAAATCGATCCTTCTTGAGATTTTTCAGGATCATCAGGTCGAGCCATGTTCCGGCACGCCGTCCGCCGAAGAAATCCCCGGCGCGAATGACGACAGTCCGCACACCGCTTTCACGTGCCGCGCGTTCGAACAGCCCTTCCATCTCGATCCTGAGACGACCTTTCTCGATATCGCCGTTGAACGGATCGCCTTCCTTCATGTCGGGACCGACGGTCGTTCCGTAGTTGTAGACATTCC
This sequence comes from Oricola thermophila, assembly GCF_013358405.1. Lineage (NCBI taxonomy): Bacteria > Pseudomonadati > Pseudomonadota > Alphaproteobacteria > Hyphomicrobiales > Ahrensiaceae > Oricola > Oricola thermophila. The sequence continues at coordinate 3,610,749 of NZ_CP054836.1, read as the reverse complement.
CCGGGATCATCACCGTCGCACCGGTCGCCTCCGCGGCCGCCAGCACGTTCTGCGCAAGCGGCAGGACGGTGCCGCTCCACTTGTCATAGGCGGGGTTCAGGGCGTGCACGATCACGTCCGCGCCCCTGCAAGCCGCGACCAGCGCCTCGCGGTCGAATGCATCCGCCTCGACCGGCTCGACGCCCCTGGCAAGCGTCGCGACCCTTGCCCCGCGCGCAACGCCCTTCACCCGCCAGCCGGATGCCAGGAATGCGCGGGCCGCCGCATCGCCGATATGCCCGGCTGCCCCGAGAATTGCCACCGTAGCCATGAGTCTTCTCCTTGATTTGTGCGATGCCGCCAAACTACAAAATTCATCAGTGGATGGATATACAATAAGTTCTATGTATGCTATTCATTCATGAATGGATGAGCGGCACTTTGACTGGAACCTGATCAAGAGCTTTCTGGCCGTCCTGGACGCGGGGACACTGTCCGCAGCCGCAAAGGCGACGGGAACCTCGCAACCGACCCTGGGCCGTCACATCGATGAACTGGAAGCGCTCACCGGATTGCTGCTGTTCGAGCGCGGGCGTTCCGGCATGACCCCGACGCAAAATGCACTGGCCCTGGCCGAGAAGGCACGCGCCATGCAAACCGGCGCCGATGCCTTCGCGATGACTGTGGCCGGACGAGACAATACCATCGCGGGCACGATCCGCATCACCGCCTCGGAAATCGTGTCCAGCCATATCCTGCCAGACATCCTTGTCGCTCTCCGCGAGGCCGAACCGGCGCTGGAGATCGAGCTTGTCGCGTCCGACTCGGTCGAGAACCTTCTCGCCCGCGACGCCGACATTGCCGTGCGCATGGTGCGCCCCGTGCAGAATGACCTGGTCGCCCGCAAGGTCAACGAGCTGGCGATGGGGGCCTTCGCGCATCGTGACTACCTGGAAAGGCACGGCACGCCAAAGACACTCGAGGAACTCTACTCGCACTGCCTTGTCGGCAACGACCGCAGCGACCTGATCGAACGCGGCATGGCGCGCCTCGGAATCCCGTATGACCGCTCGCAGTTTCCTTTCCGCACCGATAACCAACTCGTCTACTGGGATCTGGTCAGGGCGGGCGCCGGTATCGGCTTCGGATCGGTTTACATTGCGGCGAAATCGCCGGATCTGGTCAGGGTCGTGCCGAGCCTGGACATCGAGCCGCTGCCGTTCTGGCTGTGCTCGCATCGCGAATTGCGCCACAGCGCCAGGGTTCGCCGCGTCTACGATTTTCTCGCCGAAAGGCTCCGGGCGCTTCCGCTCAGCGGGACCGTCCCGAAAGACCGGGCAGGATGAAGCCCAGCCATGAAAGAGCGAACAGGATCACGCCCCACCCGGTGAACACCGCCGCCAGCGAGAACCGCTCGGCCAGTTCGCCGACCAGTGCCGGCACGAACAGGAGCCCGCCATAACCGAACACGGTGATGACCGCGATCCCGACCGCCGGCTTCACGCCGGGATAGCGTCCGCCCGACGAGAACAGCACCGGCACCATGTTGGCCATGCCGAGGCCGCTGACGAAGAAGCCGGCACAGGCGACGACGAAGTGTGTCGACAGACCGGCAATGACAAGCCCGGCCGCAGCCACCGCCGCGCCGCAGACATAGGTCATCCGGTCACCGAGACGGGCGCGCAGCCCGTCACCCATGAACCGCATCAGCGCCATGGTCGAGGAAAACGCCGCGAAGGCATAGCCGCTGACGAGTACGGGCGCGCCCTGCTCGTCCTTCAGGTAGAGGGCGCTCCAGTCGACAACCGTCCCCTCCGGCGCAAAGGCCAGCAGTGTGACCGAGCCCAGGATGTAGATGCCCGGCCCGCGCGGCAGGTCGGCGAAGCGGCCCGCTTTCGGTGCCTCGCCACCCGAAGGATTGGCGAGCTGCGGATCGTCGAGATAGCGCGGCCATGCCGCGAGCACCACAACGAGCGTGACGATGGAAACCGTGACGGCATGCCCCATTTCGCCGAGCCAGGAGATCAGGGCGCCGCCGGTCAGGCCGCCGACGACGCCGCCCAGCGACCAGAACCCGTGATAGGAGGACATGACCGGTTTCTTGAGAATCGTCTCCACGACCACGCCATTGGCGTTCATCGCGTTGTCCATCGCGCCGAGGAACATGCCGAGCCAGAGCATGGTGATGGCGGCGGTTGCCGCCGTCGGCGCCATGGTCAGCATCACCAGCGAAGGCACGAGCAGCAGCGACGTCCATCTCAGGACGCCGCGCGATCCGAACCGCGTCGTCGCCCAGGCGCCGGCGATCAGCGCCAGCAGGGCGCCGACGCCGAACAGGATGATCATCTTGCCGAGCGTCGGCTGGCTGACGCCGAGCCGCTCGACCATGACCGGGATCTTCGGCGCCCAGTGCCCGACCGTGAAGCCATTGGCAAAGAAGGCCGCCGAAACCGCCCGTCGCGCGGACCGGAGACGGATGGCGTCCGCCGGCCCGGGCCGGGGCTGCATCGATGTATCGACAGCGGTCATCGAAAAACCCTTGAATCGATTGGATCAGGTCGCGCGATCGCGTCTTTCGACGCATGAAAACCGGGTCTCCGGCCGGTAGCCGAAGGCGCCCCTTCACGGGTTCACGCCGCGCGCGGGCGCGGCGTGAACCGACGTCTATTCGTAGACGACGAGCAGGTCCTTGGCGTCGATCTGGTCGCCTGCCTTGACGACCACTTCGGCGATCGTGCCGTCGCGCTCGGCATGGATGGCCGTTTCCATCTTCATTGCCTCGATGGAGACAAGCACGTCGCCCGCCTTGACCTCCTGGCCGGCGGAGACGCCGATCGTGGAGATCACGCCGGGCATCGGCGCGCCGACATGGTTCTCGTCCGCCGGATCGGCCTTGCGACGCGCGACCGTGCCGCTTGCGCCATGGGCCCGGTCGGGCACCTTGATGCGGCGCGGCTGGCCGTTCAGCTCGAAGAACACGGTGACCATGCCCTTCTCGTCCGTGTCGCCGACGGCCAGGCAGCGGATGACAAGCGTCTTGCCCTTCTCGATCTCGGCGAAGACCTCGTCCTCCTGGCCGAGACCGTAGAAATAGACCGGCGTCGGCAGGGACGAAACAGGCCCGTACATCGCCTGGGCATGGGCGAAATCGGTGAACACCTTCGGATACATCAGGTAGGAGGCGAACTCGAAGTCCGAGAGTTCCCGCCCGAGTTTTTCCTTGATCTCCTTGCGCATGGCGTCGAGGTCGGCCGGCGGCAGAAGCGAGCCCGGAACCTCGGTGTAGGGTTTTTCGCCCTTCAGCACCTTTTTCTGGATGGCTTCGGGCCAGCCGCCCGGCGGCTGGCCGAGATCGCCGCGCATCATCGCCACGACCGATTCCGGGAACGCGATGTCCTTGTCCGGATCGGTCACGTCCTCGACCGCGAGATCCTGGCTGACCATCATCAGCGCCATGTCGCCGACGACCTTGGACGAGGGCGTCACCTTCACGATATCGCCGAACATCATGTTGACGTCGTGATAGGCCCGCGCCACCTCGTGCCAGCGGGTCTCCAGCCCCAGCGAGCGGGCCTGCTCCTTGAGGTTCGTGAACTGTCCTCCCGGCATCTCGTGGAGATAGACTTCCGAGGCAGGCCCCTTCAGGTCGCTCTCGAAGGCGGCATACTTGGTGCGCACCGCCTCCCAGTAGAAGGAAATCTTGCGGATCCACTCCGCGTCCAGGCCCGGATCGCGCTCGGTGCCACGCAGCGCCTCGACGATCGAGCCGAGGCAGGGCTGCGACGTGTTGCCGGACAGCGCGTCCATCGCCGCGTCGACCGCGTCGACCCCGCTTTCCACCGCCGCCAGCACGGTCGCCGCCGAGATGCCCGACGTGTCGTGGGTATGGAAATGGATCGGCAGGTCGGTCGCCTCGCGCAGCGCCTTGAACAGGATGCGCGCGGCTTCCGGCTTCAGCAGGCCTGCCATGTCCTTGACCGCCAGCATGTGGGCGCCGGCCTTTTCCAGCTCGCCGGCGAGGTTCACGTAATACTTGAGATCGTATTTCGGCCGCGCCGAGTTGAGGATGTCGCCGGTATAGCAGATCGCCGCCTCGCAGATCTTGTTCTCCTCGGCGACCGCCTCCATCGAGACGCGCATGTTGTCGACCCAGTTGAGGCAGTCGAATACCCGGAACAGGTCGATGCCGCCGGCCGCCGCTTGGCGCACGAAATACTTCACCACGTTGTCGGGATAGTTGGTGTAGCCGACGCCGTTGGCGCCGCGCAGCAGCATCTGCAGCAGCAGGTTCGGCACCTGTTCGCGGATCTTCGCGAGACGCTCCCAGGGATCCTCGGTCAGGAACCGCATGGCGACGTCGAAGGTCGCGCCGCCCCAGCATTCCAGCGACAGCAGTTCGGGAAGGACGCGGGCGTAGCATCCGGCGATCCTGACGATGTCGTGCGTGCGCATGCGCGTCGCCAGCAGGCTCTGGTGGCCGTCGCGCATGGTCGTGTCGGTCAGGTAGACCTGCTTCTCGGCACGAAGCCACCGGGCGAAGCCCTCCGGGCCGAGCTCGTCGAGCTTGCGCTTGGTTCCGCCCGGGGGAATCGGGATGCCGGGCCACGGCACGATCGGTGGCGCGGCCTCGGCCGGCGGCTTCGGCCGTCCCTTCGTCTCCGGATGGCCGTTCACGGTCACGTCGGCGATATAGGTGAGCAGCTTGGTCGCCCGGTCGGCCCGCTTGACCTGCTGGAACAGCTCCGGCGTCGTGTCGATGAACTTGGTGGTGTAGGTATTGTTGCGGAACTTCTCGTGCCCGATGATCGCCTCGAGGAAGGTCAGGTTCGTCGCCACGCCGCGGATGCGGAACTCGCGTAACGCACGGTCCATGCGCCGGATCGCCTCCTCCGGCGTCGGCGCCCATGCGGTAACCTTCTCCAGCAGCGGGTCGTAGAAGCGCGTGATCACCGCGCCCGAATAGGCCGTACCGCCATCAAGTCGGATGCCGAAGCCGGTCGCGCCGCGATAGGCGGTGATGCGGCCATAGTCGGGAATGAAGTTCTGCTCGGGATCTTCCGTCGTGATGCGGCACTGCAGGGCGTGACCGTTGAGCCGGATGTCCTCCTGGCGCGGGACGCCCGATTCCGGCGTGCCGATCGCCGCGCCGTCCATGATGTGGATCTGCGCCTTGACGATGTCGATGCCGGTGACCTCCTCGGTCACGGTATGCTCGACCTGGATGCGCGGATTGACCTCGATGAAGTAGAACCTGCCGGTATCGGCATCCATCAGGAACTCGACCGTTCCCGCGCCGATATAGCTGGTCGCATTGGCGATCTTCAGCGCGTACTCCGCAAGTTCCGCCCGCTGCTCGTCGTTCAGATAGGGTGCCGGCGCCCTCTCCACGACCTTCTGGTTGCGTCGCTGGATCGAGCAGTCGCGCTCGAACAGGTGAACGGCATTGCCGTGCGTATCTCCGAGGATCTGCACCTCGACGTGACGCGCGTTCTCGACGAGCTTTTCGAGATAGACCTCATCCTTGCCGAAGGCCGCACGCGCCTCCCGCTTGGCTTCCAGCACTTCGCGCTCGATTTCATCCTCGGTACGAATGACGCGCATGCCGCGCCCGCCGCCGCCCCAGGATGCCTTCAGCATCACCGGGTAGCCGACTTCGGCAGCCATCTTCTTCACCGTGTCCATGTCGTCGGGCAGCGGCTTGGTGGCGGGCACGACCGGAACCCCGGCGGATACGGCAAGATTGCGCGCGGCGACCTTGTTGCCGAGCGCCCGCATCGTTTCCGCCTTCGGACCGATGAAGGTCACCCCGGCCTTTTCGCAGGCCTCGACGAATTCCGGGCTTTCCGAAAGGAGACCGTATCCCGGATGGATCGCGTCCGCGCCGGAGATTCGGGCAACCCGCAGCACTTCCTCGATCGAGAGATAGCTTTCGATTGGTCCGAGCTCGCGATCGAGATGCGGCCCCCGCCCGACCTGGTAACTCTCGTCGGCCTTGAACCGATGCAGGGAATACTTGTCCTCCTCCGCCCATATGGCGACGGTCTTGATTCCCAGTTCGTTGGCCGCGCGAAATACGCGGATGGCGATTTCCGAACGGTTGGCTACGAGGATTTTCTTGATGGCCAAGGCTCTAACCCGGTCTGGCGTTAACGTCAGGTGAGAGTCTTTATCGTCAAACATTGTGCGGCGCAAACACGTTCGCGCCCCGTCCGTTGTCTCAACTTCCCCGAAAAGCGGCCTCTGCCATCAGCTTGCCCCATGCGGCCCGTATGTCGTGCGGGGTGCGGCGGGCGACACTTGCCGCCACTCGGGCATAGCGTGCCGGCTGCGGCGATTGCCCGCTTCTTGCGCCGATCCGGGCCCAGACCGCCAGGAACAGGACCAACCCGGTCAGTTGCATGAAATCATGCGCCAGCGCGCCGGTATCCCCGGCTTCTCGCACCTTGTCGCGCGCCTCGACCCAGAGCTTCGCCGCGTCGCCGACGGATACCGAACCTGTCTCGTCCGCGATTCCGGCAATCAGGCCGGCAAAGGACTCCGCGCCGTCGCCGACGCGCAGGCCCCGCCCCGCCAGTGCGCCGGCATGAATTCCGTTGGCGCCCTCGTAGATCGCGGTGATCCGCGCGTCGCGACATGTCTGCTCGACCCGGTATTCCCGCAGATAGCCATAGCCGCCGAGCACCTGCACGCCGAGTTCGGCCGCCTCCATGCCGGCTTCGGTGCAGAACACCTTGGCGACCGGCGTCAGGAACTCGACCAGACCGGGATTCTCTCCGGTTTCCAGGACGACCAGCGCAAGATGCGCGATCGCGCGGGCGCCGATGGCCAGCGAATCCATCCGGTCCAGCATGCGCCGCACGTCGGCGTGCTCTTCCAGCTTCGCCGGTTGTCCGTCTCCGTTTCGTCCCTGGATCCGTTCGGCAGCATAGGCGCTCGCAATGTCATGGGCACGGGCGGCATGCGCCGCGCCTTGCAATGCGACATCGAGGCGCGCGTGGTTCATAAGCGTGAACATCGCCCTCAACCCCTCGCCCGGCCTGCCGACAAGCTCCGCTTCGGCGCCGTCGAAAACCAGCTGGCAGGTCGGCGAGGCATGCAGGCCCATCTTCTCCTCGATACGCGCGACCGACACACCGTTTCGGCTGCCGTCGCTTCGTTCAGAGTGGCACAGGAAAAGCGACAAGCCCTTGATGCCGTTGTCGGAGGTGCGCGCGAGAACGAGATGCAGGATGCCCCGGCTCAGGTCCTGGTCGCCACCGGAAATGAAAATCTTCTCGCCGTCGATGCGCCAGCCGTCGGCGGCCTCGGTCGCGCGGCAGCGAATGCGCGACAGGTCCGAGCCGGCACCCGGTTCGGTAAGACACATCGTGGCAAGCCATTCACCGCTGGCAAGCGGCGGGACCATCCGAGTCTTCTGATCGTCGGTTCCGAACCGCATGATTGTGCGGATCGCGCCGGGAACAAGCCCCACCACCATCTGCAAGGAGTGGCAAGCCCCGGAAAATATTTCGCTGACCAGCGCCGCGATCGCTCCGCCCATGCCCTGCCCGCCAAATTCCTCCGGCGCGGTCAGACCCGGCCAGCCCTGTTCGACCCAGGCATCATAGGCATGCCTGAAACCGTCCGGCATGCGCACGCGGCCGTTTTCCAGCCGGGCGCCCTGCACGTCACCCGGCTCGTCGAGCGGCGCGATTTCACCCTCGGCGAACACCGCGAAATGGCCGGCGATCTCGCCGGCGAGTTCGTCGTCCCATCCCGTTATGCGCCTTGCCCCTGCCACTTCGTTCAGGGAGAACAGCATGTCCGCGACCGGTGTCGAAAACGGCTTCATTTCAGGCTCCCTGGATACGAATGGTCGCCGGATCGTCGTCGTCGTAGAGACGATCCAGCAATGCGGCCCTGCGCGTCAGGACCTTGCGCGCGTTGAGACTTCCCTTGGCGGTCATTTCGCCCTCGCCGAGGGACGCGGGTTCCGCCATCACCAGCGCGCGCGCGACCCGTGTCGAGGAGCCTGTTGCCGTCCGGGCCCGTTCGGCAAGGCGACGGGCGATCTCCGCCGAGAGACCCGGATCGGTCAATGCGCCGCCCGCCTCTTCGGGGGCGTAGCCGGCATCGGCGAGCGCCTGCCTGTCCGGAAACACCAGCACGCCGATCTCGTTGCGGTCATGCCCGGTAATGACGAGGTCGGCCGCAAGCGGCGACAGGCAGGAAAGCAGGTCAAGCCGCAACGCCGCGGCCCGCACCCATGTCCCGGTCAGAAGCTTGAAGTCCTCGGAAATTCGCCCGTCGAAGCGCAAACCCTTTTCCGGCCGCTCCGGATCGACGAACCGCATCGCGTCGCCGGTGACGAAATAGCCTTCCTCGTCGAAGCTTCCGGCGGCCTTTCCGGCATCCCCGATATAGCCGGACATGATATTGGGCCCCTTCACGCGCACCTCGCAGCGCATGTCCTCGTCCGGCAGCAGCTTCACCGAGATGCCGTTGAGCGGAACGCCGACAATGCCGGACCGCGAGGTCGGCTCGTGCTGCAGCAGGCAGGCGGGCGCGGTTTCTGTCAGCCCCCAGCTCGAGGTCATCAGCGGCACCGATCCCTTTACCTCGACGGCCATTTGCTCGAAGCCCTCCCAGACCTCCTGTGGCAGGGATGCCCCGGCATAGAAGACAAGGTCGAGGTCGGCGAAGAAACGCCGTCGGAGACTGTCGTCGGCACGCAATGCGCCAAGCAGCATGGAAAACCCTACCGGCACGTTGAAGGCCAGCGTGCCGGTCACCATTGAAAGGTTCTCGAGCGTCCGCTCGAAACGCCCCTTTACCGGCTTGCCGTCATCGATGTAGAGGCTGCCGCCATTGGCCAGCATCATGTTAAAGTTGTGGCTGCCACCGAAAACATGGTTCCACGGCAGCCAGTCCACGATCACCGGCGGGCGCTCGCGAAGGAAGGGCAGAGCATCGGCCATCTGGGTCTGGTTGACGCACATCATGCGGTGCGTCGTCGGCACGCCCTTGGGATGCGATGTCGAACCGGATGTCATCAGGATCTTGACCACGCTGTCCGGCCCCACGCCTGCGTGGACGGCATCGACATCGATGCCGGCGTCGCCACGCAGCAAATCGTCGAACGGCGTGGCGCGCGACGATCCGGGCCGGCTGGCGACGATTTCCACGCCCTCCAGCTCCTTCAGCGCAATGGCCTCGGCATATTCCCCCGCATCCACGGCATAGGCCAGCGACGGACGCACCAGATCGATGACATGACGCAACCGGTCGTGGGCTCCGGGGATCAGGGCGTATTGTTCGGCGACGGGAACGACCGGGATGCCTGCATATTGCGCGGCCAGCGAAAGCAGCCCGTGATCGACGCCATTGCCGGACATGATCAGGATCGGCGTATCGGCATTCAGGCCGCGACCGACCAGCGCAGCGGCAATCGCGCGCACCTTTTCCAGTACCGCCGAATAGCTTTCCTCACGCCAACCGGGACCGGAACGCTCGGCCAGGAACACGCGGTCGGGAGCCTCGCCCGCCCACCTGTGCAACCAGTCGCCGGTCGTATCGGCGACCTCGCCCAGCTCGTGGCCCGAGGTCAGGATGATCGAACCGTCCGGCCGATCCTCGCGAACGACATTGTGCGATCTATAGCTTTCCGTCCGTACCATCTTGTTCCTCCCGTTTCGCCCTCTCGATCGTTTGCAAGGCGGCGATGAATGTCTCCCGCTCCGCTTTCCCGAGTGCGGCCAGCAACCTTTCTTCATGCTCTCTTGCCGCTTTCACCGCCCGCTCGCACATGCGGTGCCCTTCCCGCGTGGCACGTAGGGCGTGACTTCGCCGGTCGTTCGGCGCCGGATTGCGGACAATCCAGCCCTTGCCCTCGAGATCGTCGACGATGGTGACGAGATTGGACCGCTCGACGGTGAGAGCGCTGGCCAGCTGCGTCTGGCTGAGATCGGGGTTGTCCACGATCAGGATGAGCGCGGTGAAAGTGATCATGCGCAGCCCGAACGGCTCAAGCGTACGCGCCAGGTCCGCCTGCACGACGTTGAAACTGCGTTTCATGTTGTAGCCGGCGAAACCGCGCAGGGTACTGTCGGAAATGCCGACATGCCCTTTCTCACTGGAAGTCTGTCTTGGCACGCGCCTCCTCCCGCCCTGCCGGAATGGGTATTAGTCATAAATGTTATAAGGCATAACAATTATAACGTAAAGATGGTTTGAGCGGCCCTCCGCGCCGGCCCCTCAGGCCGGCAGCAGGAACAGCGTGATGGCAGGAAACATCACGAGCAGGATGACGCGAACGATGTCGGAGCCGACGAAGAACAGCACGCTCTTGTAGGTCTCGACCATTGGCGTTTCACGGTCCATCGAATTGATGATGAAGAGATTCATCCCGACGGGCGGGGTGATGAGCCCGACCTCCACGACGATCAGGACGAGAATGCCGAACCAGATCGCCAGGTGTTCGGGCGACAGGCCGAAATCGAGCGAGCTGACGACCGGAAAGAAGATCGGGATCGTCAGAAGGATCATCGACAGGGAGTCCATCAGGCAGCCGAAGACCAGGTAGAACAGCAGGATCAGCACCAGCACGACCCACGGGCTGAAGCCCTGGCTGACCACGAAGCTGGAAAGCTCCTGCGGCACCTGGGTGAGCGCCAGGAAGGAATTATAGAAGCCGGCACCCAGCACGATGAAGAAGATCATCGCGGTCGACATCGCCGTGGCCATGATGCTCTCCACGAACACCTTCCAGTTCAGGTTGCCGGAAACGAAGGCGATCAGCCCGGTGCCCGCCGCACCGACCGCCGCGCCTTCCGTTGGCGTGAACCAGCCGAGATAGATGCCGCCGACGACAACGAGGAACACGAGAAGGACCGGCCAGACATCGAGCAGGGCGCGGATGCGCTCCGAATAGGGCTGCGGCTCGCGCGTGCCTGCGGCGTCGGGAAAGAGCCGAACATAGATCGAGATGGTGATCATGTAACCGACCGCGGCGAGGATGCCGGGAACGAAGGCCGCGAGGAACAGCTTGGCGATGTTCTGCTCGGTAAGGATTGCGTAGATGACGAGGATCACCGACGGCGGGATCAGGATGCCCAGCGTGCCACCGGCGGCGAGCGTCGCCGTCGAGAACCCGCCCGAATAGCCGTAGCGACGCAGCTCCGGAAGCGCCACCCGGCTCATTGTCGCCGCCGTGGCAAGCGATGAACCACAGATCGCGCCGAAGCCCGCGCATGCGCCGACGGCGGCCATCGCGACGCCGCCGCGCCGGTGCCCGAGCCAGCTTTCCGCCGCCTTGAACAGGGCCGCGGACATTCCCGACAGCGTGGCAAACTGGCCCATCAGCAGGAACATCGGAATGATGGAAAGCGAGTAGCTGGAAAACGTCGTGTAGGTCTCGGTCTTCAGCTTGGCGAGCACCATCGTCGGACCGCCCATGGCAAGATAGAGTCCGCCGATACCGCAGATCATCATCGCGAGACCGATCGGCGCGCGCAGGAAAATCAGGACAAGAAGGATCGGGAAAGACAGGTATCCCAGCTCGAGCATGCTCAATGCATCGCTCCTTCGGTGTGCGGCAGGTAGTGTTTTCCGGTGACAAGGCTCGCGACACGTGCTGCCGCGCAATAGACGCCCACGATGGCGGCGCAGACCGACGCGAAAAAGCTGGCCGCATAGGCCCACCAGATCGGGAACTGGAGCAGGTAGGTTGTCTCGCCGTTCGACATCTTGGACTGCAGCCCCTCGTGGAGGCGCCAGCAGATCAGGATCAGCACCAGAGTCAGGATGACCTCCCAGAACACCACGATGAAGCGGTTGAGCCTTCTGGGCATCTGGTTGGTGAAGATGTCCACCGTGGCATGCCCGCCATGCAGCTGGCAGATCGGCAGGAAGGCGAATATGGCAAACGCGATTCCCGCCTCGACCAGCTCGAAATCGCCGTTAACCGGCCCCAGGCGCGTCAGCATGGCGGCCAGGCCGGGCGCAGCTTCCGCCATGAAATCGGAATGCCCGAGCGTGTTGCAGCCCCGTCCGATGACGCTGATACAGGTCAGCAATACGAGCGCGGCAAGCACCAGTCCGCCGACAATGGCCAGGGTGCGGGCAAGCCACTCCATGATCCTGAGCATGAAAGGTCCCCTCCGAGCCCCCGGAATGCGTCGGGCGGCTCCGGGTCGGGGAACCCGGAGCCGCCACGGTGTCAGTTACCCTCGGTGTACTTGGAAATCAGCGCACGCGCCTCTTCGAGAAGAGCGGTACCGTCGAGTCCCCTTTCGTCGAGTTCCTTGACCCAGGCGTCTAAGGTCGCCTGGGAGGCATCGCGCCATTCCTGGACCTCTTCCTCGGAAAGCTCGATGATGTTGTTGCCCCGCTCGACCGCATCCTTGCGGATAGGCGCATCATAGGCGGCCTGGGTCTTTCCCGCAAAGGCAGAGAACTCGATGCCCGAATTGGCATCGATCACGGCCTTCAGGTCGTCCGGCAGGCTTTCGTAGCGCTCCTTGTTCATCGCGAAGATGAAGGAGGTCGTGTAGAGCGAGGCACCGCCGAACTCTGTATGGTTGTTGACCAGTTCGCCCACCTTGAGGATGCCGGCCACTTCCCAGGGGATGACGGCACCGTCGACCACGCCCTTCGACAGCGCTTCCGGGATCGCCGGGACCGGCATGCCGACCGGCGTCGCGCCCAGAGACGAGAACAGCATGTTCGTCGTGCGCGTCGGCGCCCGCAGCTTCACGCCGTTGAGATCCCCGACCGTGCGAATGGGGTTGTTCGAGTGGATGACGCCCGGTCCGTGCACCCAGACGGCAAGGACGTGGAAGTCCTTGAAGTCCTGGTCGAACATTTCCTTCTCGGCCAGCTCCCAGTAGGCCCGGGACGTGGCCTCGGCATTGGTCATCATGAAGGGAAGCTCGAACACCTCCGCCCGCGGGAACCGGCCCGGCGTGTAGCCGGCGACGGTCCATACGATATCGGCAACGCCGTCGATCGCCTGGTCGATCAGCTCCGGCGGGGTGCCGCCGAGCTGCATGGACGGAAAGCGCTGGATCTTGATGCGTCCGTCGGAATCGGCCTCGACCTTGTCGGCCCAGACGTCGAGCACGTGTTTCGGCACATTGGCCTGTGCAGGAAGGAACTGGTGCAGCCGCAGCGTCACTTCCTGGGCCGTGGCCTGGGCGGTGCCGAGGCCGGCCGCAAGGGCCGACAGGCCGGCGAGACCGGCCAGACCAAGCAGATTTCTACGGATGAAATTCATTTGGGGCTCCTCCTCCTCTATGAACTCAGACGCCGGTTTAACCGGCTTTGGCTCGGAAACGCTACAATTTTTTTGTGATTGTCGCCACTTTTTGTAACACGACACGGCATGGACGACCGTCGCGTTTCCTGCTCGATTCATGCGCGTGGCGGGCGAACGGCCGACCGGAATCGGCCGGAAAGCCGCGTGCCGTCGGCAACACCCTTCAGCCGCGCGAGAGGAGAAGGCGCGTCATTCCGGCTCGCCGATCGTCAGCGCGATATCGTCGAGACCGTCGATGCCGCCGGTGATCCGGTCGCCGGCGACCACGGGTCCGACCCCGGCCGGCGTGCCGGTCATGATCACGTCGCCGGGAGCCAGATGATAGAAGCCGGACAGGTGGCTGATGATTTCGTCGACCTTCCAGATCATCTCCGCCAAGGTTGCATCCTGCCGTGTCCGGCCGTTGACCTCGAGGTGTATGCGCTGGTCGCCGACCGCGCCGAATTCCGCGGCGCGGGTGATCGGCGCCACGACGGCCGAGTTCTCCGCGTCCTTGCCGAGATCCCACGGGCGCTGCTTGACGCGTTCTGCCTGCTGAAGGTCCCGCCGCGTCATGTCGAGAGCGCAGGCATAGCCGAAGATCGCACGGGCGGCCTCTTCCGGCCCCGCCCTGAACACCGGTTTGCCGATGGCCAGCGCGAGTTCCATTTCGTGGTGGAAATTCCCGGTTCCCGGAGGATAGGGAATCGTCGCCCCGGAGTGCGCCAGCGCGAAGGGCGATTTCGTGAAGTAGAACGGCGCCTCGCGATCCACCTCATGCCCCATCTCGGCGGCATGCGCCGCATAGTTCCGGCCGACGCAGAATATCCGCCGAACGGGAAAAGTCCTGTCCGCCCCCCTGACGGGAATTGCCGGGAGTTCGGGCATATCGAAAAAGTGGCCGGTCATCGTGCTTGTTCCCCGCTTGGCCCGTACCGCATCGGCGGCGTCCGACGATCGCGAGCCAGGACCGCCTGGGCCTGCCCCTGACGGCTCGCGCACCGTTGATAGCGCCGGGTTCCCTCGGAGGAAAGGGCATTCGTCTCCGGGTTCCGCTTCCGCCGTCCCGACCGGAAGGCGTTTCCTAGACGACTCGCCCCTCGGAATCGAAGAAATGCAGCCGTGCCGGATCGAAGGACAGGCCCACCGTCCTGCCCCTGATGTCAGCGGGCGCGTCATCGGTGCGCACGACCAGCTGTCCCGCCTCGCCGCAATCGAGATAGAGATAGGTGTCGGCACCGAGATATTCCGTCACCTCGACACGACCCCGGCACACCGCCCCCTCCGGGTCGGTCAGTTCTATGTGTTCCGGCCGGATGCCGAGCTTGACCGCGGCCTTTCCCGGTCCGCGGTCGAACGGCCCGCTGCCCTGGCCGGGCAGGTGAAACTTTCCGTCGCCGGTGGAGCACGGCAGGATGTTCATCTTCGGCGAACCGATGAACTGGGCCACGAACAGGTTTTCCGGTTTCTCGTACAGCGTGCGCGGCGAGCCGACCTGCATGATCGCGCCATCCCTGAGCACCACGATCTTGTCGGCGAGCGTCATCGCCTCGACCTGGTCGTGGGTCACGTAAACGATGGTCGTCCCCAGCGTCTCGTGCAGCTTGGCGATTTCGAAGCGCATTTCCACACGCAGCGCGGCATCGAGGTTGGAAAGCGGCTCGTCGAACAGGAAGCCGACAGGCTTGCGCGTGATGGCGCGGCCGATGGCGACGCGCTGGCGCTGCCCGCCGGAAAGCTGCTTCGGCTTGCGGTCGAGATAGTCCTCGAGTTTCAGGATGCGCGCGGCATCGGCCACCCGCTCGGCGATCTCGGATTTCGGGTGTCCGGCCGTCTTCAGCCCGAACCCCATGTTCTCTCCCACCGTCATGTGCGGATACAGGGCATAGGACTGGAACACCATGGACAGTTGGCGTTCCGACGGCACGGCGGCGGTCACGTCCCTTCCGTCGATCAGTATCCTTCCGCGCGACACTTCCTCGAGCCCCGATATCAGTCGCAACAGCGTGGACTTCCCGCATCCGGAAGGGCCGACGAAGATGACGAACTCGCCGTCGTCGATCTCGAGGTCGACGCCCTTGATGACCTGCAGCTCGCCGAACCATTTTTCCACTTTCTGCAGCGTGATCGATCCCATGGGTCTTCCTTTCAGGCCACCTCGGCCGCACCGTGTTCGCTGACCAGTGCAAGGTGGATGGCGGCGGTCCAAGTGAAGTTGGGACCGCCCAGCCCCTCGCCGGTCAGCGGATCGAAATATTCGAAGAAGCCGGACTGGCGGACCATCGCCAGCGTGTCGCGGCGCACGCGCATGGCCAGGTCGGCAAGGCCGTGACGTTCGAATCCGGCTGCCATCATCCAGTTCATCACCGACCAGACCGGCCCCCGCCAGTAGCGCCGCTGCTCGAAACCCTCGTGGCGCGGGTCCCAGCTCGGGAACACGTAGCGGCAGCCGTCGAGGATCTCGCGTGCATGGCGGACCATTTCCGCGCGTTGCTCCTCCGTTCCCGCGCCACCGTAGAAGGCCAGCATGGAAGCGTTGGTGATGGCCGGCGACTTGCTTCCGGTGCGAAGGTCGGTGGCGACGAACCCGCACGCCTCGTCGCTCCACATTGCCTGCGCTCCGGCCTCGTCGCGGGCCACCCAGTCCGCGATCCGGCCACGTGCACGCGCATCGTCGAACCGTTCGGCCAGCGCCATGAGGTCGCGATCGGCACGCATCAATACGAACTGCACGCAGGGATCGGCCATGAAGAACGGTCCCTCGCGCACCACGATGTCGTGGTCCCAGCCGCATTCGCGGCCGAATTTCACGATGGTGAGGTATCGATCGTAGGTCTCCTGCGTCGGCCGCTCGGACGGGTCCACCCAGTCGGTGTCGCGGCGGTGATAGGTGCCGAGATCGTCAGGAACGACGATGTTGTTCATCCCGATATCCCAGTCCGGGCAATTGTCGCGCCCGGATTCCCAAGGATGCACGATTCCGACCAGTCCGGTCTCGTCTGGATCGCGGTAGCAGTGCCACCATTCGTGCCAGGCCATTAGCTTGGGGAACATCTCGTGCGCGCGGCGCTCGTCCTCGCGCCCGCCGGTCTCGACCAGCCAGCGTGCCACCGAGGCGACGACGGGCGGCTGCGAGTGACCGGAGGTCGGCGGCTCCGTGCGCGAACCCCAGATGTCGGGACCGGGAAAATAGCCCGGATCGTTCTTCCGGAAGATGATGTGGGGAACCATGCCGTCCTCCCACTGTCCGTCGAAGAGGGTCTCGATCTCGCGCCAGGCGCGGTCGCGGTCGAATGTCGCGAAGCCGAGCGCGGCAAAGGCGGAGTCCCAGTTCCACTGGTAGGGATAGAGGCCCGCGGTCGGCACGGTATAGCCCCCGCGGTCGTTCGCCTTCAGTATTGCGATTGCGCGGTTTTCCAGGTCGTTGGTCATGCAGTCAGCCTTTCACGCCGCCAGCCGTCAGGCCTGAAACCAGGAAGCGTTCGAACCAAAGGAAGAGCACCAGGACTGGCACGGTGGCGATGACCGCGCCGGCCATGAGGTGCTGGCGCGGCACTTCGGACGAATTGAGGGAAACCACGCCGCGGGACAGCGTGAACATGTCGAGATTGTCGAGGAACATGAAGGCGAACAGGAACTCGTTCCAGGCGATCATGAAGACGTAGAGCGCGACCGAGGCCAGCGCCGGAAGCGCCAGCGGCATGGTGATCTTGGCGATCACGCCGGCGCGCGTCAGCCCGTCCATCAGCCCGGCCTCCTCCAGTTCCGACGGGATGCCGCGGAAATGGCCCTGCAGCATGTAGAGCGCCACGGGAATCGTGGTGGCGGGATAGACGATCAACAGGCCGAGCAGCGAGTTGCGCAGCCCGAGCTGCGAGAAAACCGAGTAGAGCGGGATCACCAGCACGATGCTCGGCACCATGTAGATGAGCAGGATGGACCGCGACAGGAACGCCTGTCCGGGGAACCGCAGCCGCGCGACCGCGTAGGCGCCGGGTACGGCGAAGCTCAGCGTGATGATCACGGTGCCGACGGAGACGATGGCCGTGTTCAGCAGGAAGGTGCCGAAGTGGTAGGTGGTGAACAGTTCGATATAGGAGCGGAACAGTCCCGCCGGTCCCTGCGCGAGGTCGAGCGAGAAGTCCAGCGGATTGGCGATCAGCTCCGCCTGGTTCTTCAGGCTCGTCATGACCATCACGTAGAATGGCAGGGCGACCATTGTCGTGAAGAAGACCAGGCCGAGACCCTTGGCGAGACGGATCAGGATCGTTTCGAACTGGTAGCGGGTCGGCCGGCCGGACGGCGCGCCGCGCATGCACCGGTCGATGGCGAACCAGGTCATCAGCACGAAGGCGGCGATCGCGACCGTCTGCGCGGCCGGCGCTGTCGAGACCGGCAGTCCCAGCGGTCTGCCCAGGGTCGCCATGCCGAGAACGATGATGACCGATCCGATGGCCGCGATCTTCAATCCCGGCGTGCGGGCGGCCGGCGGAAATGCCGAGATCAGTCCGCCGCAGACCGCGCCCGCGAGCATCGCCGCGCCCGCCGGCGGTGCCGTGATCGCGCCCGACACGAGCATGAAGACGACCGCGATCAGCATCATCCAGACGGTGCCCCATACGGCGCCGACCGCAATCCCCAGCAATGTTCCCGCGCCCGGTCGCATCCGTCAGCCCTCGTCCCGCGGCGAATATTTGAAGATGACGATCGAGAAGCACAGCAGCACCAGGAACACCACCACGGCCACCGCCGCGCCGGCGCCCAGGTTGGAGATGGCGAAGGCCTGCTCGTAGACGTTCACCGTCAGCGTGCGCGTGCCCGCTGCGCCGCCGGTCAGCAGGAAGATGTCGTCGAAATTGTTGAAGCTCCAGATGAAGCGCAGCAGGAACAGGATCGCCAGGATCCCGACCAGCTGCGGCAGCGAGATGTACCAGAACTGTTGCAGCGGCGAGGCGCCATCCATCTCGGCCGCTTCGTACAGGTCAGCGGAAATCGACTGCATTCGCGCCAGGATGAACAGGAAGGACAGAGGGAAGCTGCGCCACGCCTCGATCATGATGATCGTGGTCAGCGCGACGGGAAAGTTGAACCTGAGACCGAAGAAATCGACCGGGACAGCACGCTGGCCGAGGAAGTTGATCGGCTGCTCGATCGCGCCGATCTGGCGCAGGATCGCGTTGAAGGCGCCCGAGAACGGGTCGAGCAGCAGCACCCAGGTAAAGGCGACGGCGATCACCGGCGCGACATAGGGAAACAGGAACAGGCCCCGAAGCGCCGTCCGCCCGGCAAAGGCGGTGTTTAGGATCTGCGCGGCGAACAGGCCGAGGATGATCGCGCCCAGCGTCGCGAAGACGGTGTAGTAGACCGTCACGCGCATCACGTGCCAGAATTCGGATGCCGAGAAGACCTTGTCGAAATTCTCGAGCGTGAACTCGAAATTCGTGAGCACGTTGTCCGAGGTGACTTGCGGGATCGCCTCGCTGGCGCGCACGGCAACCGGATTGTCGATATAGGCCTGCTCCACCGTCACCTCGATGCGGATCGTATCGCGGAACCGGGCTTCGACCTCGCCGAGGACGCAGCGCAATTCGCGGCCCTCCAGGCTGCAGCGCGGGTCCGTATCGCCTGTCACGCTCAGGCCTTCCGGCAGCGTGTCCGTGA
Organism: Oricola thermophila; assembly: GCF_013358405.1. NCBI lineage: Bacteria > Pseudomonadati > Pseudomonadota > Alphaproteobacteria > Hyphomicrobiales > Ahrensiaceae > Oricola > Oricola thermophila. The sequence continues at coordinate 3,591,836 of NZ_CP054836.1, read as the reverse complement.
AGCTGACGTCGCGCAGCGGCTTGTCCTGGGACGAATTGCGCAGCCGGTATTCCAGTGTCGCCGTGTCGCCGGGCGCCTCCAGGTCGCCCCTCATCCGCTCGTTGACGAACAGCGTGGCGGCGCGCAGGTCTCCCAGCCCGACCGGCTTGAACGAGATCCAGAAATTGGCCAGCAGCGGCGCCAGCACCACCGCCATCACGATTGCGAAGGTCGGCAGCAACATGGAATAGGCGAGATTCCGCTCGCGCCGGGCCAGCGGGCCGATGGCTTTCGGCGGGCCGGCAGGCGGCTTGGCGGTGCCTGCGGTGCGTTCGACGGCTTGGTTCATGGACTGGACCGGGATTGGTGTTCGGTGCCGGCGGAACGGACGGGCGGCCGGGGCCGCCCGCATTTGCGTCGGGAGGTCAGTCCACTGCCGCGAGTTGTTCGTTCATCATGGCCACGGCCGTCGCCGCGTCGATTTCCCCGTCGATATACTGGCGAACGACCCGGTTGATGATCTGGCTGTTGATGATCTTGGAGGCAAGGGAGAGCTGGCCTTCCTTCACGCCCCAGCGGTCCGCCGTCTCCAGGCCGGTGGTGATCCGCGACACGGTCTCCGCCGGATAGAGTTCAGACAGCGGCGCCTTGCGGTCGACGCCCACCGGCAGTTGCGACCAGCCCTCGACGAACTTGTTCGGCTCGTCAGCCGTGCCGGTGCGGACCGGGAACTTGCCTTCCGGCGCCATCGACAGCGTGTCGAGATAGCCCTCGTCCATGGAGAACTTCACGAACTCGGCGGCGACGTCCGTATTCGCATCCGACGTGACGCCAAGGTAGCGCACGTCCGCCCACGCGGCCCCGTCCGGGTTGGACGGACCGGAGAAGGTCGTGACCACGTCGGTCTTCGACGCCAGTTCCGCCGATGTCGGATCGTCATTGATGGTAGGCGGCGCGGAATCGCGAAGCCCGGCCAGTTCGTCGAGAATGAAGGGCGACCAGATGATCATCGCGGCATTGCCGGAGAAGTAGAGCTCGCGCGACTGCTGCCAGAACAGGTCGCCGGGCGGCGACGCTTCGGCCAGCGCCTTGTAGAATTCCAGCACCTCCGTCGTCTTCGCCTCGTCCAGCGGTGCGAAGCCGTCACTGTCGACCGGCGAGACCCCGTTGGCGAGAAAGACGTGCTCGAGCACCTGGCTCATGAAGTTCTCGTCGACCTTGGTCGCCGCGACGAAACCGTAAATTTCCGGCGGATTGTGCAGCTTCTCGATTGCCGCGGTGATGTTCGCGTAGGAATCGGGCGCCGCAAGGCCGGCCGCGTCGAACAGGTCCTTGCGGTAGACGATCATCTGCGTCCAGCCGTCGACGGGAACCGCCGCCGTCAGGCCGTCGAAATCGGCCATCGAGACCGCGCCGGCCTGGAACGTGTCGACGCCGAGTTCCTCGACGATGTCGCCGTTGGTCTCCACGTCGAGGATTCCCGCCTCGGCCCATGGCAGCACATATTGCAGGGTCAGGTAGATCACGTCCGGCAGGTCGCCGGCTGCAAAGGCCGCGGTCGCGCGCGTTCCCAGGTCGCTTTCCGTCACCGGGATCACCTCGACATCGTGGCCGGTCTTCTCCTTGAAGGCCGCGGCGATCTTTTCCTGGACCGCCAACCGTTCAGGCTGCTCTTCCGTCGTCCAGAACCGGATCGTGTCGGCCTGGGCGAGCGTGACCATGCTGGCTGAGAGCAGCATGGTCCCGGTCAGTTTGGCAATGATGCGCATTCGCTTTCCTCCCGTTGGAATGAGCCGGGGAACACGATCCTCTCGGACATGGCTCCGCTTTCGGCGGGCCCGGGCGAGAATTCCGGGACATTGCGATCCTGAACCCGCGGAACGCTGCATGGAGCGACGACCGTCAAGGCCCTGGGCACGCTCCGTTCAGGGGCGGTGCGCCGAAGGCGTTGGTCGGTCGCAAACCTGCGAGCCGCACATCCTCGAGGCTCTCCTCCCTCGAATAAAAAGCTTGGTCCAAAGCGCTTGCGGAATCAAGTTTCAAAAAATTTGAAAGAAGAATTCGGGTTTATTCGCCCGCTGTCGCGCGGACCGGCAAGCTGAGCCGGAATGTTCGAATCGCGCCCGGATTCGCGGTCCCGGCCTTTACATGACGCGATCCGGATTTCGACACGGCGTTGTTTCGTTCGGGAAACGGGCCACGGTCGCGGTGCAGTATCCGCGACGCGTTTTCATGCAACCTGCCGGCCCGGCCGCGATCGCGTCACGCCGGGTAGTTGGTCGCATCGAGATCGACCGGCTGGCGCTCGGCGATCGAGCGCTGCGCCGCCAGCCCCATGGCGACGGCCTTCAGCCCGTCCTCGAGGCTCACCTCCGGCGCGCCGCCCTCGCGGACCATCCGGTTGAAGCCGAGATGCTGGTAGTAGGTCGAGCCGTGATGGTCGCCGCGCGCCAGTATCTCGGGGTCGACCTCCATCACCTCGACCGTTTCCCTGCGCGAAGCGCGGTCCGCGATCGCGTATTCGGCATGCTTGCACTGCCCGTCCGGCTCGAAGCGGCCCGGCCCCGGCACCCGCGCCTCCAGCAGCGCCTCGGCGCCGATCGCGCTGACCCGCTCCTGGAAATGCGACCCCTCGGCGAACATGCACAGTTCGAGCATCGCGGCGACGCCGTTCGAGAACTCGATGGTGACGAAGCTGTGGTCGAGCACGTCGGGCACCCGTCCGTCATAGGATTCGTCGAGATGGTTGATGGCCTGCCCGCCGATGGCGTGGATCCTGGCCGGCTCCGCCCCGGTCATCAGCCGCATCAGGTCGAAGAAGTGGCAGCATTTCTCCACCAGCGTTCCGCCCGACGAGGCGTTGAACCGGTTCCAGTTGCCCACCTTCGGCAGGAAGGGAAAGCGCCGCTCCGTGATCGAGACCATGTGAACGCGCCCCGCGCGCCCGGCCTTCAGGTCCGCCAGCAGGCGGGTGACGCCGGGCATGTAGCGATATTCCATCGCCACCCAGATCGGCGCGTCGCGGCCGGCCGCCTTGTCGGCGATGCGGCGCGCCTCCTCCCGGTCCTTCACCACCGGCTTCTCGACGAGGACCGGCCGCCCGTCCTCGATCAGCCGGTCGAGGATCTCGGCATGGGTGTGGTTGGGCGAGGCCACCACGAACGCGTCCGCGTCCGCGCGTTTCAGCAGCTCGCGGTAGTCCTCGCAAAATGCGACATCGCCCGGCACCAGCGCCGCCGCCGCGGCACGCATGGCCGCGTCCGGCTCGGCGACCGCCGTGATCCGCGCGCCCTCCACGAGCCCGATATTGCGGATATGCTCCTGGCCCATCATGCCGGAGCCGATGATTGCGTATTTGACTGTCATGGCGTGAGATCCAGAACGGGAAGACGGAGCTCGCGCGCCACGTGTTCGAGCGCATCGCGGTGGTCGCCGTAGGCGAGCGCGACATGGTGCTCGAGCGTGGCGCCCAGCATGTTTTCGAGAAAGGCGGCTGCCGGCACGTCGAGGCGCAACACGCCCGAGGTGCCGCCGAAGGAGGGCGGCGCGTCCAGCATCTCCCCGGTGGCGACGGCCATCGTCAGCCGCCCGCCGGCCTGGCTGATGCGGGCGAGCGTCACCCGCCCCGGCTTCAGCGCGAACTGGAACAGCAGCGGCATTTTCCGGTTCGAGTGGATCGTGGCCGCGACCGGTTCCGCGCGCCGCGCCATCGATCGCGGTGCCTGGCCGCAATGCCACAATACAGCGGTATCGTCGTCGGCATCGATGTCGACGATATCGGCAAGAAAGGCCGGCTCGCCCGCGATCGCCTGGAGCATGTAGGCGCTGATCGCGCCGTGGACATCGGCCTCGCAGGCGCAGGGCGTCCGCTTCTCGCCCATCATCGCCACCGGCCCGCAAACGGCGCCGCCATACTCGGTGAAGGTCTCCGGCCAGCAGCGGATGGCGAAGGCGTCGTAGCGCCCCTCGGCCTTCAGCCGGTCGAGCGCGCCGCGCAGGCGCAGCGAGCGGTCGAGCTCCGCCTGGTCGACATCGGCGATCCCGGCGACATCGGCGAGATCCGCGCGGACCTGCCCGACCTCGTCTTCCGGAACGGCCCTTGCCGCGTCGAACAGCCGGTCCAGCCCGATCGTCTCGACGCGAACCCGGGCGAGCGCGTCCAGCCCCTCGTCGCTGTATGCGCAGGTGTCGAATCCGGCCGGATGCTCGCCGATGCGCCCGATCCGCATACCGCGCAGCGCGCGAAGCGCCGCCTCTCCGGCCTGCGACGCCGTCTCGCGGGGTTCGCGCGTGACGGGCGCGGGAAGCGGCGAGGCCTTCAGCCATGCCTTCACCCGCTCCGCCGTCCCCGGCCGCTCCGGCGCAGCGTAGAGCGGAACGAATTCCCTGTTTCGCAGGCCGAGTGCGTGGGCCGCGAGGTTGAGGCCGCAGAAGGCGTTGAGGCGCAGGCGCCCGCCGGTCCGCGGTTCCGGCAGCGCCCAGATGCGAAGCGGACCGCCGAACCGTTCGGCGATCATGCAGATCGCTTCGGCATCGGTGAAGGTCGACTGGATGACGATCACGCCGTCGGCCGCATCGCCCGCGCTGGCCTCTATGGCCGCGGCCACCTGCGCGTTGTCGAACAGCATGTCGCCATCGCCGGTGAACTGCACGCCGCTGTCACGCAACAGCGAGATCGCCGCCGGGCTGCAGGCCCGGGCATGGTCGACGTCGAAGGTGGGACGTCCCAGGACGAAGAGACGATGGACTTCAGCCATGGCCGAAACCCGCATATGCCTTGCGGAAACCGCCGTCGGCAGGCGCGATGCCGGCCTTGCAGCGATGGCGGGGATGCTCGAACCAGGGTGTCGCCGCCTCGTCGGTCAGCCGGTTGATCTCCTGCATGTAGGCAGTCGACTCGCCACGCAGCCCCGCCTCGATGCGCTCCCAGTCGGGAAATGCCCCGAAGGCATCCAGCCAGATGGCTCGGCCCGCGAGATAGCCGGAAGCCCCCGCAGCATAGGCGTGGCGCAGGATGGTCCGGAACTCGTCCTTTCCCGCGCCCGCCGACAGCATCACCCAGGGCCGGCCGGCCAGCCGCCCCATCTCGTCGAACAGCGCCTGGACGTTCGCAGTGCCATTCCCCAGGTCGCCGGCGGCAACCGGGCTTTCCAGCTTGAACACGTCGATGCCGTAGTCCGGACCGGCGAATTCCTCGACGCTCGCCAGGACATGGTCCGCGCGCTTGGTGCGCATCTCGACATAGTCGCGCGTCTGCTCGTTGTCGGAGGCAAGCGGGTAGACCAGCAGCTCGAAAAGAAACGGGATGTCGAAACGGGCGCAGGCCTCGCCGACGCGCTTCGTGAAGTCCTGCTGCGCCCTGCATATGGCCGGCGCGGCATCGGGACGGTACCAGGCCAGCACCTTCACGGCGTCGCCGCCGGCGCGCTTGATCTTTTCGACGGACCAGTCGTCGATCTCGGACGAAAGGCGCCCCTCCGGCGTTTCCTCGAACACCGAGTCCTCGAGCGTCAGGATCAGTCCCTTGCGCGGATCGAGAATGTCCACCGCGCCCGGGTAGGCGTAATGCGGATCGAGCAGCATCGCCGTGGATTCGGCCTGCAGCGTTTCCACCAGCAGACGCTTGAAACGCGCCACGTCGTCCCAGGGTGCTTCGGTCGTGCCGCGCGCCCTGGCGATCGGGGCCTTGATGGGCGGCCGCTGGTCGACGGCCGTCATCTTGAAGCGCCCGCCTGCATCCGCCATGCGCCGCATGCCCCACAGTTTTCCGGCAGAAAGGCTCATCCGGCTCTCCTTTTCTCGCTCGCTTCGGCCCCGTTCATTCGAGAACTCCCTCGCCGGACATCAGCGCCATCGTTTCCTCCCGTCCCGGCAATGCCTCCGGACCGGTACCGTTCCTGCATTTCAGTGCCGCGGCTGCATTGGCGAAACGCACGGCCTGGAAAACCGAGCGCCCCTCGCCGAGGCCCAGCGCGAAGGCGCCGTGCCAGACATCGCCGGCACCCAGTGTGTCCACCGCCAGCACGGCGAAGGCCGCGACATGGGCAACGGCACCCTGGTCGAGATAGATCACGCCCTTCTCGCCATGGGTCACGCCCGCCCAGGCGGAATATCGGCCGGCGCAATATTTGAGCCCGGAAACCACGTCCTCCTCGCCCGAGAAGCTCTTCAGGCCCTGCGTCGAAAAGGCGATATGGGTGGCTTTCGCCATGGCGCCTTCAAGGGCCTCGAGGTCGTTCTCTGCATCGACCACGCAGGGAATGTCCCGGTCGCGGGCAAGCGAGATCAGTTTCTCCGCCCCCTCGGGCCACCGCGGATCGACGAGGACCGCATCGACCCCGTCGAGCTGGCGATCGCTGAGCATGTCCGCCGAGACGGCCAGCCCCTCGCCACGGAAATTCACGATCTGGCGCTCACCGTCCTCGTCAACATAGACGGAGGATACCGGCGCAACCGCCCCCGGGACGATGACGGACGGGGACCAGTCCACCCCTTCGCGCTCCAGCTCGGCCATGATTGTCTGGGAATTGGCATCGTCTCCCAGCCGGGTGCACAGGCTGGCGGAACCTCCCAGCCTCCTGACCGCGAGCGCGGCCATTGTCGCCGGGCCGCCGATCTGGGTGCGGTAGGCATGCGCGCGATACTTTTCACCGGCACGCGGAAACGCGTCGAGGTGAAACACGTGGTCCAGAACGGCCATGCCGAGAGTGAGTACGCGCGCCATCCGCATCTCTTATACAAGATTGCATCCGAAAAGGATTCGGATGAAAAATTCCTATATAAGAATAGCCGGTCTTTTACAAGACCTGCCCGGCGAGCCCGGGATGCGGCGGTGCCCCGTTGGCAGTTTCCCTTCGCCGCGCTATAGACACTCGACTGTTATGGAGGACTGGCAGAGGCCCGCATGCCCGATGGCAACGACGCCAAGGCGTCACCCCTTCGCACGAAAGCGACTGCCGGTGCCCGGCTCGGCTACACGCCGCTTTACCTTCAGGTCCGCCAGGATTTGCTGGACAGGATCATAGCCGGCACGTGGCAGCCCGGAATGGCACTGCCCTCCGAGCAGCAGCTTGCATCCCAGATGGGTGTATCGCAGGGAACCCTGCGCAAGGCGCTCGACGCTCTGGCCTCGGACGGGGTGATCGTCCGGCACCAGGGACGCGGAACCTTTGTCGCCGAGCACGACCAGCGTCGCACCCTGTTCCAGTTTTTCAAGATCGTCAGCGACGAGAACGGCCGAATCCCGCCCGAAACGGTGTACTGCCAGGTATCCATGCGCCCGGCGAGCGAGACCGAAAGGGAGGCACTCGAACTGGGCAAGGATGCCGATATCTGGGTCATCCTTCGCCACCGCGCCCTGAACGGACAGGTTGCGCTGGTCGAGGACATCGTGCTTCCGGCCGACAGGTTCCCGCAACTGGACACGAAGGTACCGCTGCCGAACAACATCTACGAGCTTTACGAACGCCAGTTCTCCGTGACCGTCGCCAATGCTCGCGAAAGGCTGCGCGCCGTCCGCGCCGAGGCCCCGGACGCCGAGATCCTGGGCTGCGCCGAGGGCGCGCCCCTGTTGCAGATCGAACGGCTGGCGGTGGCACTCGACGGTTCGGCGATCGAACTGCGCCGAACCCGATGCAGGACCGACCGGTTCCACTACATCAGCGAACTGCGTTGAATGCATGACTTTCCGCAACGCCGCGAGATTGACGAAATTCATATATAAGAGTTATAGGAATATCACCACGCGAGGAGGAGGAGAGCGCGTTGGATAGCTATGAGGGCACCGATGCCGCAACGGTAGCCGCACTCCGCGCGACGGAGGAGGAACTGCTGTCGGCGGCCGGTCCGCGTCTTTCCGTGCACGAGGATGCGGCCGCGTTGACGCGGGCCATGGCCGACCGGCTGTTCGAGGACATTGCCGGCTGCCTCGCCTCCAGGGGCCGCTGCACGCTCATCGTTCCCGTCGGCCCCGTCGGGCAGTACCAGCTTCTGGCGAAACGCTGCATTGACGAGCGGATGTCCCTCGACCGCGTCACGCTGATCGTGATGGACGAGTACCTCACCGTCGACAATCGCTGGATCGACGAGAGCGATCCGCTCAGCTTCCGTAGCCACATTCAGCGCAACCTGGTGGCGCTTCTGCCGCCGGACTTCCGGCCGCGGCTGGTGGTACCCGACCCGCTCGCCCTCGACGAGATTCCGCGGATCGTGCGACGGCAGGGCGTCGACTTTTCCTATGCCGGCGTCGGCATAACCGGCCACCTCGCCTTCAACGATCCCGTCACGGGATGCACCGACCCCGATTTCATCGCCGCGCTTCCCACGCGGGTCGTCCGGCTCAGCGAGCAGACTCGGCTGATCAATTCGGTGACGGCGGCGCGCGGCAACCTCCTGCGCATTCCGCGCATGGCGGTCACTGTGGGCATGAAGGAGATTCTTGCCGCCGGAAAGCTGCGCGTCTGGATGAACCGTCCCTGGCAGGGGGCGGCAATACGGCGGATGCTGCTTGGACCGCAAACGGCCGATTTTCCGGCGTCGTTGGTGCAGCGGCATGGCGATTTCACCGTGGACGCGACGCGCGAGGTCCTTGCGCGCCCCGAGCCGGAGCTGAGATAAGCCGATGGAATCCACGACCTTCCTCCTGCATCTCGATGACGTCGGCGCCACGGCCGGTTCCGTTGTCGCCTGGAAGGCGTTGCGCGCGGCGGGCACCGTCACCAGCGCATCGGTCATGGTGCCCTGTCCCTACTATCGCATGGCGGTCGAGGATTACCTTGAGGCCCCAGATCAGGACCTGGGCATCCACGTGACGCTGACCTCGGAATGGGACCGCTATCGCTGGCGGCCGCTTGCGGGCGGAAAGGGTGGATTGTGCGATTCCGAGGGCTTTTTCCACCGGCGCCCGCAGGACGTGCTCGCCCATGGCGACCCGCGGGCCGTGGAGGACGAGATGGAAGCGCAGATCCTGCGGGCGCTCGAGGACGGGCTGAAGCCGACCCATCTCGACGCCCACATGGGAACGGCGTTCCTGACGCCTTTCATGGAAGGATTGTGGCGGCTGGCCGAACGCTACGGACTGAGGATCCCGTTCTGCCGCGACACCTCCGCGCTGTTCGACGCGGTGCGCATCGCGGACCCGGATATCGGTCTCTACCGGGAGCTTGCCGCACAGGCACGGGCAGGGGGCGATCCGGTCTTCGACAGCTTCCTGATCGGCTTCACGCCGGAGGGCACGCCCGCCTCGTCCTTTTTCCGGGACATGGTCGACCGCGCACCGTCAGGCACCCACTGGTGGGCGATACACGCGAATGCGCCCGACGACACGCGACATTTCGCCCCCCACATGGTCTGGCCGCGCACGCAGGAACATGCCTTGTTCTCCGGGCCGGAAGGCCGCATGGTCTTCGACGGTTGCCGGGTCGCGAACTGGCACACGCTCACGAAGGACAGTGGAACAGCCGCATGCGCCAGCTGATCAGCCTGCTTTCCCGCGTCAACCGCGCCGTGTCCGAGCTCGGCGTCGGGCTGGCCTGCCTGTTTCTGGTGATGATGACTGCGGCGGTGCTCCTGCAGGTGGTGAGCCGGGAAATGCGCGCGCCCATCGGCTGGACCGAGGAAGTTGCGCTCGCCTCCATGGTCTGGGTGACCTTCCTCATCGGCCCCTGGGCCTACCGCCATCACCAGTTCACCCGGATCGACGTGGCCCTGGAGGCCATGTCCCCGCGCACCCGCATGATCACGAACCTCCTGATCCATCTCTTTGAGGCAGTGCTGCTGGTCGGCGCGATCTACTACAGCTGGCGCTTCTTTTCCGGCGGCAACAGCCTTCTTCCGCAGACAACCCGGCTCCTTCGCAATCTCGTGACGCCGCTCATCGGCGCCGACGCTGCCGGCGACCTGGTCGTGAAGAACAAGTATGTCTACGTCATCCTGCCCGTCGGCTTCACCGGTCTGCTGCTGGTCTCCGCCGAGCACCTGCTGCGTTCGCTGCGGACGCTCGCGACCGGCCGCGAGGAAATCCGGAATTTCGACCTCGACGGAAGCGCGCGGACACCCGAGGCGGATATCGGCGACACGCCCGCTCGGCCGGGCAGGGAGGACTGAGCCATGGGTGGATTCGCCGCCGCGATCAAGGGGCTCGCCGTATTCTGGGGTTTCCTGCTCCTGCTGGCCATCGGCGTGCCGGTCTTCTTCGCCATGCTCGGCGCCGGGGTACTCCAGCTCTGGCAGATCGACCGGATTGCCTTTCTGGGCATGCAGGTGAACCGGATCTATTCCGGCATCGCGTCCTTTCCGATCATGGCCGTGCCCTTCTTCATCCTTGCCGGCGAGATCATGAATTCCGGCATGGTCACGCGCGCGCTGGTCGATTTCTCCCGCGCCATGCTTGGCCACATCCGGGGCGGGCTGGCGCATGTGAACATCGCTGCCAGCGTCCTTTTCGCCGGTCTTTCCGGTTCCGCCGTCGCGGACACCTCGGCGCTCGGTTCCATGCTCATTCCGGCCATGGAGAAGAACGGCTACTCCCGCTCCTTCGCGGCGGCCATCACCGCGGCGAGTTCGGTGATCGGCCCGGTCATCCCGCCCTCCGGGTTGATGGTGCTCTATGCCTTCGTGATGAATGTGGACGTGGCGCGCATGTTCCTCGGTGGCATCGTTCCCGGCCTGCTGCTTGCCGGCTCGCTGATGATCGTGACGGCCTTCATGGCGCGGCGATTCGATTTTCCGGTCGCCAACGAGCGCATGCCCTGGCGCCAGCGCGGGCGCGCCGGGCTGCGCGCCTTCTTCCCGCTTCTCACCCCGATCATCCTGCTGGGCGGCATCCTGTCGGGCTATTTCACGCCGACCGAGGCGGCCGCCGTGGCCGTTGCCTATGCGCTTCTTTTCAACATCTGCGTGATGATCTGCCATCGCCTCGGCCTCGTCGGCGAGGACGGTTTCGGCCTGGCGACCTTCGTGAAGATCCTGCGCCGCACCGCGATCCAGTCCGGTGTCGTGCTGCTTCTGGTGGGCGTGGCGAGCGGCTTCAGCCAGATCGTCGCCATTGCCGGCGTGCCGGCCAAGCTCACCGACATGATGCTGTCGGTCTCCGACAATGTCGTCGTCTTCCTGCTGATGGTGAACCTGTTCCTTTTCATCGTCGGCATGGTGCTCGACGCCGGGCCGGCCATCCTCATCCTGGGGCCGATCCTCGCGCCCGCTGCCGCCACCTACGGCGTGGACCCGGTGCATTTCGCGGTCATGATGTGCCTGAACGTCACCGTCGGCCTCGCCACGCCGCCCATGGGGCTGGTGCTGTTCGTGGCGACCTCCATCTCGGGGGCCCGCTTTGCCGACATCGTGCGCGCCATCATCCCGTTCCTGCTCGCCGAAATTGTGGTGATTATGCTGGTGGCCTACGTCCCCGCCCTCACCCTCACCCTGCCGTGGCTATGGGAGAATGGAGGTACACTGTTTTCCGGAAGCGCAGGCTGACCGGCAATGATCCGACAAGAGCGCCGCCAAGGTGCCATGAACAACCGAAGGAGGAGAATATGAAATTCCTGAAAACCGCAATCGCCGCATCGGCCCTTGCCATCGGCCTTTCGACGTCGGCATCCGCTCAGGAGCCGGAATTCAAACTGGTCACCCCGCTTGCCACGGGTGAGGACAACTATAACTACCAGGCGATGCAGGCCTTTCGTAACCACGTCTTCAACAAGTCCAACGGACGGGTAGACGTGGAAATCTACACCGGCGGAACATTGTGCGCATCAGGACGCGAATGCTTTGAAGGCATGCAGGCCGGCCTCGTGGACATATACCAGTCGAATTTCGGCGAGCCGGGCAATCTGTGGCCCGCATTCGCCGGCCTTGATCTTCCCTACATGCTTCGCGACGACCAGGTGGCCGAATGCGTGTTCGACGATCAGGAATTCATGTCCAGCCTGCGCCGCGGCATGCTCGAGCAGACAGGCAATATCCGCCTGATGGTGATTTCCAACTCGGGTGGCTGGCGCAACTTCGCCACCACCACAACACCCATCCTCACACCCGAGGATGTCAAGGGCATGAAGCTGCGCACGATCCCGGCGGAGATCCAGCAGGAACTGGTACGCCAGCTGGGTGGTGCGCCCACCGGCATTTCATGGCCGGAAGTCTACACCTCGCTTGCCACGGGTGTCGTCGAGGGCACCAAGAACGGCATCACCGACATCGTGGTCATGAACTTCCACGAGCACATCAAGCACATCACGCTCGACGGGCATGCCTACATGGGCGGAACCTGGTTCATCAACAACGACAAGTTCATGGCGATGGACGAGGACCTGCGCAAGATCGTCGTCGAGGGTTTCGAGATCATCGAGCAGTATCTCCGCGCCTATCCGAAATACCACGACGTGAAATCCTTCCAGGCATTCGTCGAGGCGGGCGGCACGATCCACAGCCTGACCAACGAGCAGAAGGCGGCCTTCCGCGAGGCGGCAAGCGGCATGGAAGACTGGTTTACCAGCCAGGACCCCGCCAACCAGGGTTTCCTCGACAACTACAAGTCGGCGATCGCCAAGTGCGAGGCATCGGTGGATGCCTTGCTCGAGGCAGCGGTTCAGTAGACGTCTTGCCCGAATGAACCAGCAGCCCCCGCGCTTGCAGGCGCGGGGGCTTTCGCTTATCCGGGTTCTCCTGCCGCAGCGGGAATCCGCGATCGCGGGCGAGGCGGGTGTTCACACGGCATGCTTGCGCCCCCCTGACCCGGCTTCGACCGAGTGTCCTATTCCCTCAGATCGTCGGGCAGCAGGCTTTCCGGCATGTTCTGGTAGCAGACCGGCCGGAGGAAGCGGCGGATGGAAAGCGTGCCGACCGAGGTTGCGCCGAAGTTGGTCGTGGCCGGATACGGTCCGCCATGCACCATGGCATCGCAAACCTCGACGCCGGTCGGATAGCCGTTGGCAAGTATACGGCCCGCCTTGCGTTCCAGCACCGGCATCAGCCTGCGGCCATGCTCCGTGTCGCCCTCGTCCATGTGCAGCGTGCAGGTCAGCTGCCCCTGCAGCGAATGCGCGATCGCCAGCATTTCGTCGAAATCGGCGGCCGTGACCAAGATGCCGAGCGGCCCGAACACCTCCTCGCCGAGGATGTGGTTGTCGAGCCAGTCACGGCCCGCGACCCGATAGAGATAGGGCGTGGCGTTGCGCAGGTCGCAGGTCGAGGTCAGCAGTTCCTGCACCCCGGTCGTTCGCGCCACGCGTTCGCGTCCGGCCCGATATGCCTCGGCAATTCCGCCGGTCAGCATGGTCTGCGCGCCGACCCGCGCGAGCGCCTCCGTTGCCGCCGTTGCAAAGGCATCTGCATCCGGTCCGTCGATGACAACGGCTATGCCGGGATTGGTGCAGAATTGCCCGGCCCCCATGGTCAGCGACCCTGCCCAGCCCTTCGCGATGTCGGCCCCGCGCGCCTGCACGGCATCCGGTAGCAGGAACATCGGATTGACCGAGCCCATCTCGCCGTAGAAGGGGATCGGTTCGGGCCTGGCCGCGCACAGGTCGAACAGCGCCCGCCCGCCGGCGAGCGAACCGGTAAAGCCGACCGCCTTGATCAGCGGATGCGTAACCAGGGCCTGCCCGGCCGCCATGTCGTCGCCCTGCACCAGCGAGAATGCGCCCGGATGGACCCCGCATTTCCTGATCGCCGCATCGATTGCCTGGGCAACGATTTCGCCCGTGCCGGGATGGGCCGGATGGCCTTTCACCACGACGGGACATCCCGCTGCAAGCGCAGCCGCAGTGTCTCCACCGGCGGTGGAGAAGGCGAGCGGGAAATTCGAAGCGCCGAACACGGCGACCGGGCCGACCGGGCGCTGGATCATGCGCAGGTCCGGGCGCGGCAGGGGCTGACGCTCCGGCAGGGCCGCATCGTGGCGCCGGTCGAGATAGTCGCCCTTGCGGATATGGGCTGCGAACATGCGCAACTGCCCGGTGGTGCGCCCGCGCTCCCCTTCCAGCCGCGCTTCCGGAAGGCCGGTCTCGGAGGTGCCGATGGCTGTGATTTCCTTGCCGCGCGCGTCGATCTCGTCGGCAATTATCTCGAGGAAGGCTGCGCGCTCCTCGCGGCCCGAATAGCCGTAGGTCCGGAAGGCGTCCTCGGCTCCCCTCGCGGCGGCATCGACATGTGCCGGCGTGCCGACGGCGAACACGTGCGCCTGCCCGTGCGCCGGGTCGCTCGAAAACGTCGCCTCGCCCGCTACCCATTCGCCCGCGATCAGGTGCTTTCCCGTAAGCATGTCAGGTCCTTCGTGTCGGTCGTTTCAAATCAGCTTTCATGCAAAAAATCCGTGTCGGCTTGTCCCTTGAAGCCGCCTTCAATCACGTAGGTGAAACCGGCGCCCGGATCTGCCGCACGTGCCCCCGCGTCCAGTCCCTCCCAAGCCGTCGTCACCAGCATGCGGTCGAGTTCACGACCGACGAAGGCGGCACAGCTTGTTTGCGAGGCCGGAACCTCGTAGGTCCGCACCAGCTTTCCGTCGGGCGCGAAGCCGGACACCGATCCTCCGCCCCATGCCGCGTTCCAGAGCACGCCGTCGGCGTCCGTCACGGAGCCGTCGAAACTGCCGCCGAGCGGAAGGTCTTCCTCCGACAGGAACCTCTCCGGTTCGCCAAGCGGCAAGCCCGTTGCGGGATCGAGCATCACGCGCCAGACCGTGTTGACGGCGGTGTCCGCGAAATAGCCGGTGCGCCCGTCCGGCGAGAAGCAGATCGAGTTGGGAATGGATATCCCGCGGAACAGGGCGCGCGGCGCCGTGCCGTCAAACCAGTAGATCGTGCCGGCCCGCGGTTCCGCCTTCTTCCCCATCGTGCCGATCCACAGGCGGCCCGAGGGATGCACGCGGCCATCGTTCGATCGCGTCGCCGGATTGTCGGCTTCCAGCGGCGCAAGCAGCGACAACGCGCCGTCGCCCTTCGAACGCAGATAAAGCCCGTCATCCATCGCCAGAAGCTGTCGCTCACCGTCGATGCGTGCGACGACCGAGGCCATGCGGGGCAGGGAATGCACCGTCGTCTCGCCATCCGCAAAGCGGTGCTCGAACAGCTTCATGCCGAGAATGTCGAACCACCATGCGGTATCGCTGTCCGCCTCGTAGTGCGGACCTTCTCCGAGTTCGCAGCACTCGGCGGGAAGCTTCTGTGTTGCCGCCTTGGTAATCGTCACGCCGGCCGTCCTTTCCGGTTTCTACTTGCCCCATCTCAGCGCGAGCACGTCGAGATCGCGCGCCAGTTCCAGCAACCTGTTGCGCGTCCGCGCCGACATCGGCTTCAGCGGATGGCGCACGAAATCGCTACCGATCACGCCGCCTTCCATGAAGACCGTCTTGGCCGCCCGGAGGCCGCACTGGCGGTTCTCGTGGTTTATCAGCGGCAGGCAGAGCTTCCACTGTTCCAGCGCGGCCTCGACATTGCCCGCCCGGTATTCCGTGACGATGGGCCGGATCTTTTCCGGGAACATCGCCGATGTCATCGTACCCGTCGCGCCGGCATCGAGATCCGCCAGAAGCGTCACCGCCTCCTCGCCATCGAACGGCCCGTCGATATGGTCGCCCGCGGCTTCTGTCAGTGCCGCCAGCTTGTCGGCGGCGAAGGGGCACTCGATCTTGAAGTAGGACACGTTTTCCAGTTCGCGTGCCATGCGGGCGAGCAACTCCACCGGCAGGTTCACGCCCGAAAGCGGCGCGTCCTGGACCATGATCGGTATCCGGATTGCCCGGTTCACCGCCTCGAAATGCTCGTATATGCCCTGCGGCGCGGCCTGCAGCCCGGCGCCGTGATAGGGCGGCATCATCATCACCATCGACGCGCCCATCGCCTCCGCGTCCCTCGCCCGGCCGACGACGATATCGGTCGAGAAATGGCTGATCGTGACGATGACCGGGATGCGGCCGGCCGCGTGTTCGAGGCTGATCCGCATCAGGGTCGCGCGTTCCTCGTCGGAAAGCAGGAACTGCTCGGAATAGTTGGCCAGAATGCAGATCGCGTCAACGCCCTGATCAATCATGCAGTCGATGACGCGGCGCATTCCGTCTTCGTCAACGCGGCCGTCGTCGTGGAACGGCGTCGGCGCGACAGGCAGGATTCCGGCAAGCGGCAATTTCATGTCTTTTCCCCTGTTGCGATCATCGGTCGGCGGGCCTGCCCGGCGGCTCCCCGGCCCCGCTCATTCCTCGAACGGCTCCACCGTGACCCGGCGGCCGAGCAGAAATGCGTCCGCCACCAGCGTCATCGGCGCGAGATCCATGTCGATTCCGCCGTCGCGCACCAGCTTCGCCATCTTCGCGTAGAGTCGTGGATACTCGCCCAGCAGCGGATTGCCGTCGGCATCCTGTTCCGCTGCCGTTTCGCCATTGATCGACAGCCTGGCGCCGCCCTCGGTAAGCCGTAGCACGCCGTCATCGGTTTCCGCCTCGATCATCCAGGTCTGGTCGCCCTCCTGCCGCCAGTCGAACACCGCGGATATGTCGGCACCGTGCGGATGCGCGAAAACGAGGGATGCCGCGATCGGCGTTTCGCGGTTCTCCGGGAACTCCAGAGAGGCGGCAGTCAGGCGGATCGCGTCGGGCAGGATCTCGGTGACGATGGAAAGCGCATTGATACCGGGATCGAACACTCCGAGTCCGCCGGCCTTCCATATCCATTCCTGGCCAGGATGCCAGCGCCGCACGTCTTCCTTCCACGTCACCTTGAGAGATTTCAGACGCTTGTCTTTCAGCCAGTCCCTGGCTTGGTTCACCTGGGCGGCTTCCCGAGAATGCCATGTCGCGTAGACGGATACGCCGGCCTCGCGCGCCATGGCCTCCAGCGCGTGGCACTCGGCAACGGTCGCGCCCGGCGGTTTCTCCAGCATGACATGCCGGCCCGCTCTCAATGCGGCGACGGCGTAGTCGAAGCGCGGCACCGGCGGCAGGCACAGCGAGACGACCTCGATGTCGGGACGTTCCGCAAGCAGCGTGTCCAGGTCGGCGAATGCCTCCACCCCGTCCACGCTGCCGTGGCGGGAGACCGTCGCGGCGAGTTCCCAGTCCTTCGATCCGTTGATCGCCGGCACGTGCTGATCGCGCGCGATCTTGCCGATGCCGACGAGGGCGACCTTCATGCTCATCAGTGCGAATCCCGTCCGACGGGCGCTCCGCGGCACCCCCTGAGAAAATCGAGGTCAGCGCCGGTATCGGCTCCCTGCACATGGGCCTGATGCAGCCAAGCGTAGCCCGATTCGGGCTGTTCCGTCGGCGGCGTCCATTGCGCCATGCGTTCCTTCAACTCCGCCTCCGGAAGATCGATGTGGAGCCGACGTGCCTCGACGTCGAGTTCGATCATGTCGCCGTCGCGCACGACCGCGAGCGGTCCACCGACCGCAGCCTCGGGCGACGTGTGCAGAATGACCGTGCCGTAGGCCGTTCCGGACATGCGGGCGTCCGAAATGCGCACCATGTCGGTGATGCCCTTCTTCAGGATCTTCGGCGGCAACCCCATGTTGCCGACCTCCGCCATGCCGGGATAGCCCTTCGGCCCGCAATTCTTCAACACGAGCACGCAGGTCTCGTCGACATCGAGCCCCTCGTCGTTGATGCGCGCCTTGTAGTCGTCGATGTCCTCGAACACCACCGCACGACCGCGGTGCTTGAGCAGGTGCGGCGATGCCGCGGACGGCTTGATCACCGCGCCGCCGGGCGCCAGGTTGCCCTTGAGCACCGCGATGCCGCCCTGCCTGGTCAGCGCCTTGTCCACGGGACGGATCACGTCCGGATTGTGGTTCACCGCATCCTTGACCTCGTCCCAGATGGACATGCCGGAAACCGTCAGCGCATCGCGATGCAAGAGGCCGGATTCGCCGAGATGCCGGAGCACGACCGGCAAGCCGCCCGCATAGAAGAACTCCTCCATCAGGTATTCGCCCGAGGGCATCAGGTTGACGATCGTCGCCACGTCGCGGCCGCACCGGTCCCAGTCGTCCAGCGTCAGGTCGACGCCGACCCGGCCCGCGATCGCGAGGAGATGGATGACGGCATTGGTCGACCCGCCGATTGCGCCGTTCGTGCGGATGGCATTCTCGAACGCCGCTTTGGTCATCACGTCGGAAGGTTTCAGGTCGTCCTTGACCATCTGGACGATGCGTCGGCCCGAAAGCTGCGCCATCACCCGGCGCCGGCTGTCGACGGCCGGTATGGCGGCGTTGCCCGACAGCGCCATGCCGAGGGCCTCGGCCATCGAGGCCATCGTGGACGCGGTGCCCATCGTGTTGCACGAGCCGGGCGACCGCGACATCGAGGCCTCGGCCTCCAGGAAATCCTCCGCGGTCATCTCGCCGGCCTTCACGGCCTCCGAAAACTTCCACAAATGCGTACCCGACCCGACGCGCTCGCCGCGAAAATAGCCGTTCAGCATGGGACCGCCGGTCACCACGATGGAAGGCAGGTCGGTGGACGCCGCCCCCATCAGCAGGCTCGGCGTGGTCTTGTCGCAGCCGACCAGCAGCACCGCGCCATCGATCGGTTGACCACGCATCGCCTCCTCGACGGCCATGGCCGCGAGATTGCGGAACATCATGGCCGTCGGCCGGAACGAGCTTTCGGCCGCCGAGAAGACCGGAACCTCGACGGGGAACCCGCCGGCCTCGTAGACGCCGTGCTTCACGCGCTCGGCAAGATCGTGCAGATGCGCATTGCAGGGCGTGAGTTCCGACCACGTGTTGAGGATGCCGATCACGGGCCGTCCGTCGAAGACGTCGTGCGGGAATCCCTGGTTCTTCATCCAGCCCCGGTGATAGATCTGGTCGCGACCGGTACCGCCGAACCATTCCTGCGAGCGCAATTTGCGGGGCCATGCGGCCGGCTTGAAACTCATGGCTTTCCTCGGGAAACGCGGAATGGATACACGGTGTCAGCCCTGCTTCTGCTTGTTGTAGACATCGAAAACCACCGCGGCGAGCAGCACGAGGCCCTTGATCATCTGCTGGTAGTCGATGCCGATGCCCATGATGGACATGCCGTTGTTGAGCACGCCCATCAGGAAGGCGCCGACCACGGCGCCGACGATCGTGCCGACGCCGCCGGACATCGAGGCGCCGCCGATGAAGACTGCCGCGATCACGTCGAGTTCGAGCGCGAAGCCGGCCTTGGGCGTGGCGGTATTGAGCCGCGCCGCGAAGACGAGCCCCGCGGCGGCGGCGAGCAGTCCCATGTTGACGAAGGCCAGGAAGGTCAGCCGCTCCGTCTTGATGCCCGACAGTTTCGCGGCCTTGGCGTTGCCGCCCAGCGCGTAGACCCGCCGCCCGATCACCGTGTTCTGCGTCAGGAAGGCGTAGATGACGGTCAGTATGCCCATGGTGATCAGAACATTGGGTAGGCCGCGGAAGGTCGAGAGCTTGTAGGTGATGAAGACGATCGCCGCCGCCACGATGGCGTTGCGTGCGACAAAGAAGCTGCGCGGCTCGTCGACGATGCCGTAGGCGCGGTTGCGGGCGCGCTGGAGCAGGCCGATCCAGACCAGCGCACACGCGGCGGCAACGCCCGCCAGCAGGGCCAGCACGTTGACCTGCCGCACGCCGAACAGGTCGGCGAGACCCGTTCCGAGCCCGGCGGGGAAGAGATCCGGCACAAATCCGTTGGCGATGACCTGGAACTCGCGCGGGAACGGGCCGACCGACTGCCCTTCGAGCAGCCAGAGCGACAGGCCGCGGAAGACCAGCATCCCGGCCAGGGTGACGATGAAGGACGGGATCCGCCAGTAGGCGATCCAGTATCCCTGCGCCGCGCCGATCACCGCCCCGGTCAGCAGGCACACCGCGATCGTCGCGAGCACCGACTGGTCGTAATTGACGATCATCACGGCGGCCAGCGCGCCAATGAACCCCATCACCGAGCCGACCGACAGGTCGATATTGCCGGACACGATAACGATCAGCATGCCGAGCGCCATGATCACGATATAGCTGTTCTGGAGCAGCAGGTTGGTGATGTTGACCGCGCGCAGCAGCGTGCCGTCCGTCACCAGCTGGAAGAACACCATGATCGCGATCAGCGCGAAAAGCAGGCCGTATTCGCGCAGATGCGAGGACAGGTAGTCCCGGACGCCCTTACCCCCGTCCTTGACGTTTTCGGCGATAGTGTCGCTTTGCGCTATTGCCAACTTGGCCTCCCTACTCGTTGACGATGAGCGACATGATCCGCTCGGGGCTGGCTTCCGCGGCGGCGAGTTCGCCGACGAGCGCGCCTTCGTTCATCACGTAGATCCTGTCGCACATGCCGATGAGCTCGGGCATTTCCGACGAGATCATGACGACGCCTTTTCCCTCGGCAGCCAGCTCGTTGATGATCGTGTAGATTTCGTATTTCGCGCCGACGTCGATGCCGCGGGTCGGCTCGTCGAGGATGAGCACCTCGGGCGTGGTGTTCAGCCACTTCGCCAGAACGACCTTCTGCTGGTTGCCGCCCGAGAGATTGACCGTTCTCTGGAAGACGGAGGGCGTGCGAATTGCCAGCGCGTCGCGGAACTTCTCGGCGACCCGGGTTTCCTCGTTGTGATTCAGTATCCCGGTGGAGGAAACCGACTCGAGATGGGCAAGCGTGGTATTGAAACGAATGGATTCATCGAGCACGAGGCCCAGCGACTTGCGATCCTCGGTGACATAGGAAATGCCGGAACCGATTGCCCGGTCCACGCTGCTGACATCGACAGGACGGCCTGCCAGGCGGACGCTGCCCGTGATGTTGCGGCCGTAGCTGCGCCCGAAGATCGACATGGCGAGTTCGGTCCGGCCGCTTCCCATAAGTCCGGCGATTCCGACAACCTCGCCGCGCCGCACGTTGAAGGAGGCGTTCCTGATGACCTGCCGGTCGGCATGTTCGGGATGCCAGACGTTCCAGTTTTCGACCTCGAGCAGCACGTCTCCGGGCCGCCGCGCGTGTTCCGGAAACCGCTGCGTCATTTCACGGCCGACCATGTCGCGCACGATCCGGTCCTCGCTCAGGCCCTTCGAGGCATCTAGGGTGGAAACCGTCATGCCGTCGCGGATCACGGTCACGGTATCGGCGACGTAGCGAACCTCGCCGAGCTTGTGCGATATGACGATGCAAGTGACGCCCTGTGACTTCAATTCCAGCATCAGATCGAGCAGCTTGCGGCTGTCGTTTTCCTGCAGGGCTGCGGTCGGCTCGTCGAGAATGAGCAGCTTGACGTCCTTGGACAGGGCCTTGGCGATCTCGACCAGTTGCTGCTTGCCGACGCCCAGGCTATCGACCTTTGTCGTCGGCGCCTCCCTGAGGCCGACCTTGGCCAGCAGGGCTTCGGTCCTGTTGTTGGTCTCGCGCCAGTCGATCACGCCGCCGCGGGCGCATTCGTTGCCCAGGAAGATGTTCTCCGCGATGGAGAGCTGGGGCACAAGCGCCAGTTCCTGGTGGATGATGATGATGCCGCGGCTCTCGCTGTCGCGGATATCGCGGAACGCGACGGGTTCGCCCTCGAAGACGATCTCGCCGTCGAAGCTGCCTGCCGGATAGACGCCTGACAGGACCTTCATCAGGGTGGATTTGCCGGCACCGTTCTCGCCGCAGACTGCGTGAATCTCGCCCGTGCGCACGGAAAGGCTCACCCCGTCGAGTGCCCGGACACCGGGAAACTCCTTGGTGATCTCTCGCATTTCAAGAAGGTTGGTCATGTCCGAACCTGACTCGGCAAATCGCATCGGATGCCTCCCCCCGCCGCGAATGGCGGCGGGAGGAAGCGTGCTCTCTCGGGAGAATGTTACTTGATCTGGTCCATGGTGTAGTAACCGCTTCCGATCAGGACTTCCTCCCAGTTGGAAGCGTCGACCGACACCGGTTCCAGCAGATAGGAAGGAACGACCTTCACGCCGTTGTCATAGGTCTCGGTATCGTTGATTTCCGGCTCTCCGCCCTGAAGCAGGGCATCGACCATGCCCACGGTCACGCGCGCCAGTTCGCGGGTGTCCTTGAAGACGGTCGAATACTGTTCGCCGGCGAGGATCGACTTGACCGACGGAATTTCGGCGTCCTGGCCGGTCACGATCGGCATTTCCAGGTCGCCGGACCCGTAGCCGACGCCCTTGAGCGAAGACAGGATGCCGATGGACAGGCCGTCATATGGAGACAGGACGCCGTGCACCTGCTTGTCGGTGTAGTGGGCCGACAGGAGGTTGTCCATGCGGGCCTGCGCAACGGCGCCGTCCCAGCGCAGGGTACCCACCGTGTCCATGCCCATCTGGCCGGAAACGATGGCGATCCTGCCGTCGTCGATCAGCGGCTGGAGCACGCTCATCGCGCCATCATAGAAGAAGTAGGCATTGTTGTCGTCCGGCGAGCCGCCGAAAAGTTCGACATTCCAGGGTGACACGTCGCCGAAGCGTGCCTCGAGCCCCTGAACGAGCGAGCTGGCCTGCTGCACGCCAACCTTGAAATTGTCGAAGGTCGCGTAGTAGTCGACATCGCCGCTGTCGCGGATCAGGCGGTCATACGCGATGATCTTGATGCCGGCCGCCGCGGCGTTTTCAAGCGCGTTGGACAGCGTGGTGCCGTCGATCGCGGCGATCACGAGTACGTCGACGCCCTTGGTGATCATGTTCTCGATCTGCGCCAGCTGGTTCGGGATATCGTCCTCGGCATATTGCAGATCGGTGCCGTAGCCGGCGGCTTGGAACTGCTCGACCATCGAGTTGCCGTCCGAGATCCACCGGGCCGACGATTTCGTCGGCATGGCGATGCCCACCGTGCCCTTTTCCTGCGCGAACGCGGGGGTGGCCAGCATGCCGGCGCCGAGCGCGAAGGCGGCCAGCAGAGAAACCAGTTTCCTCATGAAATCCTCCCAGAAATGTGGCTGTGCCACCGTCCGTTCCTCCTGGCCGGTGACTGCAAGTTCGGACCGGTCAGGCCCTGACCGGACGGTACGGAGCATGCGGATAGCATTTCAATTAATTAGATTGACAATCTGCATATCGTTTTTGATATGCAGATTCATGATCAATCTCGCCAACCGTCTCCAGTTGAAGGACTTCCGGCTGATCCAGGCGATCGCCGACACCGGCCAGCTTGCACTGGCCGCGGAGCGGTTGGCCATGACCCAGCCCGCCGCCTCGCGCATGCTCGCGTCGATGGAACGGCTGGTCGGCACGCCTCTCTTCGTCCGGCATCCCAAGGGAATGACGCCGACGGCCGTCGGCGAGATCCTGGCGCGAAACGCGAATAGCCTCTTGCGGGGGGTGGACCAGGCATTGTTCGAGGCCGATGCGGCCATGACGGGGCGCGCCGGCACGGTCCGGGTCGGGTCGGTGACCGGCGGCGCCGTCGCCTTCGTCGTGCCGGCGATACGCCAGCTGAAGCGCACCGCCCCCGGCGCGGACATCCATGTCGATGTCGCGCCGAGCGATGAGCTGATCGCCGGCCTGCTGCGCGGCGACTACGATTTCGTGCTTTCGCGCATTCCGCCAGGCACCGACGCGCGACAGTTCTCGGTGCGACGCGGACGCGTCGAGGTCATCCACTTCCTGGTGCGGCGCGGCCATCCGCTCTCAGCCAGGGACGCGCTGAGGCCTAGCGATCTCGCCGGCTGGGAATGGGTAATCCAGGCACCGCACACGCCAATGCGCCAGGCTGTCGAGGAAGCCTTCATAGCCTACGGGCTGCCGCTTCCGGAGGAAATCGTCAACACGACCTCCCTGCTGGTGATGATCGCCTATCTGACCTCGACGGACGCCATCGCGCCGATCACCCGGGAGGTGGCGGATCTCGTGGCGCCCGGCGATTCCGATGGCCGTTTCGTGGCCCTGGGTCCCGATGAGCCGATCATCATCAATCCCTATCATCTCGTTTCCCTGAAGGGGCAGCCCATGAGCCCCCTGGCAATGCGGTTCCGGGATCTGGTCTTCGAGGGACTTTCCACGACACGCAACATAGCCCCGGGAAACTGAAACGCGAGGACTGTCCTGCCCCGGTTCCGGTACGGCCCATCCAGCCCTCAGCCGGCCAAGCGGGCGACGACATCCTTGCGGCAGCGCAGGAAACAACGGATGGCTGCATCGGTCACGCAACGTGCCGCAGACATGAGCTGCCGCCGATGAAACCGTCATCCTCGTCACGAGGACCCGGAATCAACCAGGATTGGCGAATGCACCGGTATCAGGGTGGGAAACCCGCTGGCGGAGAGGGAGGGACTCTCCCCCATACCCGGCCATTTCCCGCATTTCCGGCGATGACTGGGCCAACACCGCCGGATAAACGATACACGCAGGTGTACACCGGGCGATACACGGATATCAAGGATCTGTTTGAAATCGCTTGGGAAAATGCGTTTGCGGGCGATGCGAAAAGTTTTCGCGACGTTCCAAGGTCGGACATTGTGCACACCGTCCGCGTTCCGGAAAACGCTGTTAGGGCCAGTAACACGACCTGCGTTTGGGTATTCGTTTGCCTATGCAACAGAACCGCGTTGCTGGTGGCTCGTATCACTTACCCTACATCGCAAAGCTTTGCAGCGCCGCAACCCGTCGCCCGGTATCAGGATCTGCATCCACGAGCAGCATCGCAGCCGCTTCGCCCGAAAGCGCGAAATCTCGGTCAGTTGTCGCCGACGATCGCTAAGCGGTAGCGAGAAGAATTTGAGCCCGGGTAACCGTCGAACTGGCGTGGCATCGGCCGAAATTGAAGGTCGGGGCTGCTTTTCATCCGCCCCCTATCTCACGAAATAGCCGTCAACTTTGCCATTGGCGAGATCTTCGAAACGTCCCGGTGTGTCGGTAGCGCGCACCTGGAAACACCGAAGGTCGGGGCGATACTCGTACGAGGTGCAGTAAGTATCGCCGCGGACAGACCAGTTGCCTGAATAGGTCTTGCCGTCCCTCATCAACGTGCTTCGTATGGTCCCGTCCGCATCATACGAGATTTCGGCGAGTTTCTTGTTACCTGGTCCGAAGTAGGAATAGCTGTTCCCGGCGAAAAAGGCTGTGAGTTCCGCACCGTCCAAGATCCCGCCATCCGTACTTTCCTCCGTGCTGGCACATGCGGCCAGGGACATGAAGGTCAAAAGAAACATGGTCTTTCGCATAGCATCCTCCCGCATAGCATTCTCGATGGTCAACGGAGCTAGGAAACGTGTCGCCGGAAAACGATATTTCCTGCCCGCACGCTTCGAGAAAACTGAGATTGTTGCCGCTATCGACGCGGATCGCAAGATGATCCGAGTCGACAATCCGGCGCGCCCGACATTCCGGGAGCCAGAGCACGGACCTCAGGCGCGCGATCACATCGCACTTCACGGCAAGTGTCACCGCTTTTTTTGAAATCAGAGTTTCTTCATCGCCGCCAAGATCAGCATCTGCTCGGCCAGCAGCTTCTTGAGCTTGGCATTGTCGGCTTCAAGCGCCTTCAGCCGCTTCGCTTCCGACACTGATATGCCGCCGAGCTTTTGATCTTCTAGTTATAGAAGCTCCCTCACGACATGCCGTGCTTGCGACATAGGTCTGCGCACTTCGCGCCAGCCTTTAGCTCAACCAGGATGCCGACAATCTGTTCGCCCGTAAATCTCATTCGCTTCATTGTCCGTCCTCAAGTTGGGGCGGACTCTAGGGTTGAAACCCAATCAACCTATTGAGTGGTCTGCGCAAATCAGATTCAGAACCTGCAGAGGCTTTTCTGGAGATGACAATGAGCAGGCTTTTTTTTGGCTGAGCGATGTTGGATGGGCAGCGACTGAACCGCATTTGCCGAAGAACCAGCCCGGCGCGCGGCGTGTCGATGATCGGCGCGTTGTCTCGGGGATTATCCACGTTCTCAAGGTCGGATGCCGCTGGTGCGACTGCCCGCCGGAATACGGTCCCGCGACGACGATTTACAACCGGTTCAACCGCTGGTCACGCAGCCGTTTCTGGACAGGCCTGGTCGAGGCCCTGGCTGGTGCCGGCGCGATAACAAGAAGCACTTCCATCGATTCCACCTATATCAAGGCACATCGCTCGGCCCATGGCGGTAAAGGGGGGCGAAAGCGCAGGATATCAGCCTCTCACGCGGCGGCCAAACCAGTAAGCTCCATGCCCTGACTGACGTGCTTGGGCGGCCTTCCGCTTTTGCCCTCACGCCCGGTAACGTCTCCGACATGAAAGCTGCCCCGGCGCTACTGTCGCAACTGAATGGTGCTCGCTACCCCCTCGCCGACAAGGGCTATGATGCCAATGCCCTGCGAAGTGCCTTGCGCAGACAGGGAACGGTTCCGGTCATTCCCGGTCGCGTCAACCGAAAGCGCACGATTGCCTATGACAAACGCCGGTACTGCGATCGTCACCTGATCGAGAATGCATTCTGCCGCATCAAGGACTTCCGTCGCGTTGCAACGCGCTACGACAAGCTGGCACACAACTTCATGTCTGCTGTCGCCCTTGCCACGCTCATAGCCTTCTGGGTTTGAACGAGTCTCGACCATTAATGAAAATATCAAGACTTCGCACGCGACAGGTACACCAAGACATGCACAAAATTAGGCCAGACACCGAATTCCGACGTTAGTAGCTTAATCTCAAGAATTATAAGCCAAAAGTATTTCCATGAAATGTGAACCGTATAGAGAGTTAGCTACCAGAGAAGTCGATGCTACCCCATACGCGACTTCGCTCATCGAGGGCCACCGGGATTTCGGCTACAGTCTGGAAACCGCGCTTTCAGACATAATTGACAACTCAATCACTGCTGGCGCCCAGTCGGTGGCATTGATCGCCGATACCGCGGCTGACGAAGCTTGGATTGCGATAGCCGATGACGGTTCGGGCATGACGGAGGCGGAACTGATCGATGCGATGCGGTTGGGCTCCAAGAACCCTACCCACAAAAGGGCCGCCAAAGACCTTGGTCGCTTTGGTCTCGGCTTGAAAAGCGCGAGCTTTTCGCAGTGCAGATGCCTGACAGTCTTGACACGGCGAAACGGCAAAACATCATGTGCACGCTGGGATCTCGATCGCATTGCACAGCGAAATGAGTGGAGCCTCGAACTCATCGACAACCCCGAACTCGTGAAAGGGCATCATCTTCTTCCAGAAACCGGAACTGTCGTCGTGTGGGAAAAACTCGACCGTTTGAGCGGCGGCTATACACATGACCGTGGCAAGCGCGCCGAATACATGAATTCAGAGTTTTCCCGCGCAGAACGCCACCTGCGGCTCGTATTCCATCGCTTTCTGGAAGGGACCAAACCACGGGTGAAACTGCTATTGAACGGTCGTCGGCTGAAACCCATCGACCCCATGGCATCCTCACATGCGGCAACGCAGAAGGATCCGGAAGAGATCCTTCGACTGCGTCAAGGTGACGTCGTGATAAGGTGCCACACTCTCCCACATCACAAACGGATGAGCCAAGAAGAATGGGATGAGATCGGCGGTCCGGAAGGACACCTGAAATCGCAAGGGCTCTACGTTTATCGCGAGGATCGACTCATCATCGCCGGTGGATGGCTGGGACTCGCTCGCCAGACCGAACTCACGAAACTCTGCCGGATCGCTGTCGATATCCCGAACACGATGGATGCGGAGTGGAGGATTGACGTCAAGAAGGCTTCAGCACAGCTACCGCCTGTAGTGCGCGAACGTCTGAAGAGGGTAGTCGAGAGATTCGTCGGAACGTCCAAACGCACTTACCGAAGCCGCGGCCAAAGGTTGGTCGATGAAACGCGTTTTCCAATCTGGAATCGAGTGCAGAAGGATGGGCAGATCGTCTTTCGCCCCAACTTGGAACATCCGATCTTTAGAAGCTATGCCGAGCAACTGCCCGAGGGCCTGCGCGAAGGTTTCGAACGCTGTCTTCGCATCGTTGGGGCCGGATTGCCGATCGAGACCCTGCACGCAGAACTTGTCGGGAATGCAGAAGCCGTAACGGCTGATGAGACATCGGAACACGACCTGAAAGTGCTGGTCTGTTCGCTCGCAACAACCCTGATGGAAAACGGCGTGGCAGCCGAAGCATTGCCGGACACGCTGCAGAGCAATCCCTTCCTGCGAGTTCGCTGGGAAGCCGCCGCACAGATACTGGATGACTTTTTGAGGACACGTGTTTCATGAGAGAAGCGATCGAGACAGTAAAGAACATGGTCGAGATGGGCCTGTTCAATCAGCCTCGGAAAACCGAAGACGAATTGCGCTCGATGATCCGTGGTGTCTCGGCTGCGGTTGCTCCGAGTCTCGGCGATGACGAGATCGAACAGATTGCACGCGAAATCGAGCACAAGCAGGGGATCAAGGCAGGCCTTGGCGCGGTTGTGGATGGTGAGGGCTTCGAACCATGGCTGGATGACGCCAAGCCGAACATCGAGCCATTCTACTGGAACCGCTACCAGAAACTGCTCCTGCAAAACGGCCTGCCAAAAGACGTCGTGATTTCATTGGACAAGGTAACCGACACGATCCTCAGCCGTCTCGGCAACCCTTCCAAACATGTGCCTTGGGATCGACGCGGCATGGTGGTTGGCCACGTTCAAAGCGGAAAGACCGCTAACTATACCGGTTTGATCTGCAAGGCAGCAGATGCCGGTTACCGGTTGATCATCGTCATTGCCGGCATCCACAACAACCTTCGAAACCAGACGCAGGCACGGATCGACGAAGGTTTCATCGGCCGCGACACCGGGAAATCCCAAGAAACCAGGAAGGGTCCAAACAGGCACATCATCGGCGTTGGCCACTTCGACCCGAACAAAACGCCAGTCAGTCTTACCAATACGCTTCGAGACTTCAACAAGGCGACAGCCTCAACCAACACCAGCGAGATCGACTCCTACAAGGTGCCGGTCGTTCTCGTGATCAAGAAAAATTCCTCAACCCTCAGAAACCTCCTGCAATGGTTGAAAGACAATAGTGCTCGCGGTGACAGCGAGATGATCGACCAGCCAATGCTGCTCATCGACGACGAAGCAGACAACGCCTCGATCAATACTAAGTACAACAAGGAGGAAGTCACTACTACGAACCGACTGATCAGAGAACTCTTAAATACATTCCACAGGAGTTGCTATGTCGGATACACTGCGACGCCATTCGCGAACATCTTCATCGACCCAGACCAAGATGATGAAATGCTGGCGGAGGATCTGTTTCCAAAGGACTTCATCATTGGCCTTGATGCACCATCAAATTACTTCGGAGGCAACAAGGTATTCATTGAAGGATTACCCGATGACGAAGATCCGACCTGGCTGCGGTACATTGACGACAACGAAGATGTGCTTCCTGTCAAGCATCCGCAGGATTTTGTTGTTGAGGCTTTGCCCGATTCTTTGGTGACAGCCGTTCGCGCATTCTTGCTGACCGCTGCCATCCGGAAATTGCGAAATCAAGAACACAAACACTGTTCGATGCTGGTGAATGCGAGCTTTCGCAATCCGGTTCAAGAGCAGCTCAGAAACAGGCTCCATGAAGTACTTCAAAGAATCCAGAATGCGGTTAGAATCAATGGTGCGACCGGCCCGAAGGGACTTGCAGACCCGGAAATTGCAGCCCTGAAGGATGTCTGGGAAGCCGAGTTCAAGACGTGTCATTCGTCATGGAGCGAGATTCAGGATGCGCTGCATGAGACAATAGCTTCCGCGCAGGTTGTTCTGGTGAACAGCAAGTCGAAAGACGTCCTTGACTACCCTAAAGAAGTCCGCGGCAAACCAGGCAGAAAATACATCGCAGTTGGTGGATTTGCACTTTCTCGCGGCCTGACACTCGAAGGGCTTACGGTTACCTGGTTCCTGCGCAATACAAAGATGTACGACACGCTGATGCAGATGGGGCGTTGGTTCGGCTATCGGACCGGATACGAGGACCTTTGCCGTATCTGGATGCCGGCGGAAGCCATAGATTGGTACGCATTCATCGCAAATGCGACAGAAGAACTGCATGCCGAAATCCACGACATGGAGACGGCCAAAGCCACTCCACGGGATTTCGGCCTTGCCGTCCGCAGTCATCCCGCATCTTTGCTTGTGACTGCACGCAACAAGATGGGAGCAAGCACCAAGGTAACGACGCTTGTGGGTCTATCGAACAAGTTTGTCGAAACATCGAAAGTCAGCATCAAACCAGCTGATCTTTCCGCAAATGTCGACGCAGCCAGATCGCTTGTCTCGAAGTTGGTGGAGGCAAACAAGGAAGAAGAGCAAACGCGCTGGGGAACACTGATCCGGGGCGTACCGGTCGATTTCATAGACGAATTCCTCGCGGGCTGGAGGAACGCAGAGCAAAGCCTGACCACTGATCCGGGCCCGGTTCGCAGTTACATCCGGGCAAGAAGTGCAGACGAACTGAAAACCTGGGATGTACTCATTCCAAGTCTCGCCAAGGGCGAACCGGACACAACGCTGGGCAAACCAATCGTGCCCGCGACGCGCTATGTCGATTTGCACGACCTGAAACATGAGTTCCTGTCCTTCAGTGGCAAGCGAATGCGCGTAGCATCGCGAGGCGTCGAGAGGGCTGGTGTTGATCCACTGAAGGCTGATGCAGCGGAGGCACGCTATCGAGAGGAGAAAGGGAAAGAAGCTGGCGAGCGCGTGAATTATCCCGACTCGATCTACCGGCGGGAACGAGATCGTGGCTTGTTCATCTTGCATTTCGTAAAGGCCAAGGCCCCAGATGGAAAGGAAGACGCCAAGGAAGCCAGCCTGATTCCCGCCGCCCCGGTGGTAGCGTGGGGTTTAAGCCTTCCTGTGTCTTCGCGTCCGGCCGAGAGGGTCGAGTACGTGGTGAACGCAGTGCGCTACCGCGAGCTCTTCGGTGATGAAGACGAAGATGATGACCTGGAGGCTGCCCTTGAAACCTCTTGACCCTTGGGAAAAACTAGGCTCGGGCGAAGCCAAACGGGTTGATGTCGCGGGCCGCTTCGATTTCTTTTGGGTGGTCCTAGAAGCGGGCATGCCCGGCCTGATGCTGAGGCTTCCAGAGCTGCCCCAACCACTTCCGCGTCTGCCCAAGTTGAAGAACCTTGTCACGTCCTTCCGGCCTGTTTCAGGCGGGTCTGCATTCGTTCTCGGCCTCAAGGAAAGAAGCCAGGTCCAGATATTCGAAACCCTTTGCAGGGATGTGGTTGAAGCAGGAGAAGCAGGCGCGAATCGTAACGAAGCGCTCTCCAGGGCCCTGCAGCGCACACGACGCTGGTATCATCTTCTGCGCGGGGGAAAGGCCAATGGGTTGTCAGTTGAAGAACAGCGGGGGCTGGTTGGCGAGTTGGCTTTTCTTCGGGAATTGGTGTCCGCCTTCGGCCCTGAGACCGCAATCGAGGCATGGACCGGGCCGACCTGTTCCGCGAAAGATTTCGAGTTCATCGGTAGCTGTATAGAGGTCAAGGCAAGGCGGGTGGCGGCAAAACCCTTCGTGTCAATCTCTTCGGAGGACCAGTTGGCAGATGTCCAGGGCAACCGCTTGTACCTGCGAGTCGTGAATGTTGCGTCAGCCGTCCTGCCGGAAGGTCAGAGCCTGCACGATCACGTGCGAATGACGGCAGACATGTTCGAAGCGGAAGGCGCGGCGTTCGAAGCGTGGGAGGAAACGCTTGGTTCAACGGGATATGACCCCGAGAACGACTACGATGACCGAAGATGGCTCCTTGGAACTGCAAACGACTACGAGGTAAAGGGGGGCTTTCCCCGCATTGCGTCACCTCTCGAAAATGGCGTGGAGAACGTTCGATATTCCATCTCCCTCGATGCATGCGAGCCATTCAAACTGGATGGCGACCTGATCGACGTGATCCGGAAAGGATTCGATCATGAGTGACCTGGAAGAATTTCATCATCAACTTATTGCCGACATCCAGGGGGATGCGGACGTCCTTGGCCTTGTCACGGTCGAGGCGTTCTTCGAGAGGGTTGGCGATCTGCTTACTGAAGCAGGTGAATTGGACGGTGCCAACAGGGCATATTACGAGGGGGGTGGCACCAGCAGGCCCATGCGGATCGACGGCTACGGCGGAGACCCCAGGGATGGCGATGGTGTTCTGAGCCTGGTGTTGTGCGACTTCCAGCTCACCAACGAGATGCGTGTGCAGAACAAGGAGCAAATCCAACGCCTTCTGCAGCGTCTCTACAGGTTCCTTGTTTCCAGCCTGAAAGCCGACTTCCGGGCGCAACTGGAGGAAACAAGTGCGGGCTTCGGCGTGGCCGACCTCATCGCCACGACTTGGAAGGGTGTCGAGAAAGTCAAACTTATCATCGTGACCAATGCGGACTTTCGTGCCCGCGCCGACGCGGCGACCGTAAAGAACCTCGATGGCAGACCGGTCACGCTCAGCGTCTGGGACCTGAAACGCCTCAAACAGTACATGGAGCAAGGCCAGGCACGAGCAAACCTGACCATCGATTTCGAGAAGGATTTCGGTGGCGGTGTGCCACTCCTTGAGGCATCTGCAACCGAAAACGCACTCGAAAGTTATCTCGCGGTCATTCCCGGAAAACAGCTGGCGGCCATCTACGACAAATGGGGGCCACGCCTTCTTGAAGCCAACGTCAGAAGCTTTCTTCAGGCACGCGGCAAGGTGAATCGGGGCATTCGGGACACGATCCGCGATGAACCTCACATGTTTTTCTCCTACAACAATGGCTTGAGCGCAACAGCAGACGCGATCGAGACGGAACAAACCGATCGCGGGCTGCAACTGGTTCGAGCGGACAACCTGCAAATCGTCAATGGCGGTCAGACCACGGCCTCTCTGCACGCGGCTCGCAAGGCATTTGCCGAGCAGCTCGAACAGGTTCATGTTCAGATGAAGCTCACCATTGTGCCTCGTGAACAGTCGGAAGTCGTGGTCCCGCGCATTTCTGAATATGCGAACAGCCAGAACAAGGTTAACGCAGCAGACTTTTTCGCCAACCATCCATTCCATATCCGGACCGAAGAGTTGTCACGGAAGGTATTGGCGCGTGGCGAAGGCGGGTATCGGGATACAAAATGGTTCTACGAGCGCGCGAGGGGACAGTATGCCGACGAACGCGGTCGCAGGACCGTTGCCGAGCGCAAAAAGTTCGATGCCGAGTTTCCACGTTCCCAATTCCTCACGAAGACTGATCTCGCCAAGTTCGAGAATACCTGGGCATGCCTGCCCCATGTCGTCAGCCTCGGCGCGCAAAAGAACTTCGCTGAGTTCGCCAAGAACATCGGCAAGCGATGGGGATCTGAAGGGGCCTCTTTCGACGAGCTTTGGTTCAAGCGAATGATTGCCAAGGCAATTATTTTTCGAGCAACCGAAAAACTGGTTTCCGGCGCGGAATGGTACGAAGGCGGCTATCGCGCGAACATCGTGACTTACGCGATCGCCAAACTCGTCCACGACATAGAGGAGCGGGATATGGTGGTCGATCTGGATTTGGTCTGGCGGAAACAGGATGTTCCCATTGAGCTGAAATCGGCCTTGTTGATTGCCGCTGCTGAAGCTCAGGATATCATCACTCATCCGCCCGAGGGCGTTCGCAATTTCAGCGAATGGGCCAAGAAGCAGGCTTGCTGGAAGAGGTTGGAAGATCGGGAACTCACCTACCCCGAAGAACTCGATCGCGTTCTGATTTCTCCGGACCTAGCCAATGAACGGGAGAGAGAGGCACGTGCAGAAAAGGCTGTCGAGACCAGTGTCGAGGCCGAACTTGAAGTGCACAGGCTCGGTGCAGCGTTCTGGGCGGAAGCGAGAAACTGGGCGCGGGAACGCGGCCTGCTGTCACCGCGAGAAAATGGCGTTCTGGAAACCTGTGCCGCGATCCCGAGTAAGATGCCTTCAGAGAAGCAATGCGCCATCGCCATGAGCGCACTCAAGAAGCTTCAGGACCAAGGCTTTTCAACTGACGCGAAAGCCAATGCAAACTGAGGCGAGCGCGAAGCTGCTGTACAAATTCAGCGGCCCAACCGAGTACGCTCTCCAAAACCTGGAGAACGGGGTGATTTTCTGTCAGCACTACTCAGCTTACAATGACCCGTTCGAATTCTGGAGCAGGATCTGCGAGGGCATACCCGATCCAAAGGTCGAACCGGAAAGGTACCTTGCTGCCGCTGAAGCTTGGGGTTTTCCATCAGACTCTGTCGATGAACTGCTTGCCGACGAGATCTTTGCAGAAAATGCCGAGGAATATTTTGACGAGTGCAAAGATTATGCACCACCATTTTTCGAAATGAGACAAGGAATTCGAATTGCCTGTTTCGGGTCCGAACAGGACAATTTGCTGATGTGGTCCCACTATGGGGGCGGTCTCCGCGGGTTCTGCATCGTATTCGACGAAGAGCTGATCGCAAATGCTGATCCCGAGGGGTACCTGTTCGATGTAGCCTATCTGAAAAAACCACCCATCGTGGACAGCTTGGTTTACGGGATAGCTTGGGATCAAGACTGGTTCTGCCAGACTGCTATGGACGAAGCTGCGAGAGCCAGCGAATCCCACGGAAGGACGGAACTACCTCCAGGAGCAGAGGATTACAAAGAGGCCGGCGCTGAAGCAGTCAAAACGATGCATGAAATCTGGCGGAACGCCTTTGGCGCGAAACCTGTTGAATGGAGCTATGAACGCGAAAGACGTCTGCTTGTACAGACCAACCGGACAGATGACTTGCCGATACTCCGAAAATATCCGCCAAAAGCCATAAAAATGATTGTTGTGGGTGAAAGGATGCCACACGATTACCGCTGTCGATTAGAAGAAGTTCTCTCAAATCGCTACACCCACGCACCAATTCTTACTGCGAAGCGGTCATCATCGCACTATCAACTCGATATC
Source organism: Oricola thermophila (assembly GCF_013358405.1). Taxonomy (NCBI): domain Bacteria; kingdom Pseudomonadati; phylum Pseudomonadota; class Alphaproteobacteria; order Hyphomicrobiales; family Ahrensiaceae; genus Oricola; species Oricola thermophila. Next base: position 3,557,109 of record NZ_CP054836.1, on the reverse strand, counting down.
GTGTAGCCATGTTCCGTTCCCCCTCCAACACTCTTCAAAACCAGTTTGGCAATCTGTCGTGCTAGGAACGGCGGCACCGCGTTCCCGACTTGGATATATTGCTGGGTACGATTGCCGAGAAACAGGTAGTCATCTGGAAAGGTTTGCAGCCGGGCGGCCTCTCGCACCGTCAAGCTGCGGCACTGTACCGGATCAGGGTGGATGAAGTAGTGTCCGTCCTTCGAGATGTGGCTCGTGACTGTGGTTGAGGCTTCAGTGGCCAACTGGACCCTGAAGCGGTCGTTGAAGATGCCGGTGTGCCAGTTTCTGTGATCTGGGCTCAGCTCCAGAGGGAAATCCGCAGCCTTCGGGCTGTAGCCGCGCACCTGTGCGAACACGCTCGCGAACAGGTATCGACCGAGATCTGAGACCATGTGACCACGTGTCTCGTGTTGAGCAATTGCGCGCAGTTGAGGACGCTCAAGCCAACGTAGCAGTTCATCGTTCGAAGTGCCGTAGTTCTCGGGTAGACGTGAGTCCGCCCGACTACCCGGGGCTTCCTTTTTCATTCGCTTTGCAACCGCGGAAAAAGCTTCCCGGAGCGGCCCATCTCCCTTATCGGCATGGATACGCGTCAGCAGTTTCGCAGCATCGACAACCTCCTGCCGCCAGTCTGCTGCGCGGTCCGCCGCCCCGCGACTGATGCCACTCCGCAAGCGCGGCATCGTACCAATCGCGTCACTGACAGTTCGCGCCCGCTGTGAGACGGCGATGCTGGCTCCGGCCGCCTTGGCCGCCAGATCGGACCTGATCCCGACGATGATTACCCGGTGACGCCGCTGCGGAACCCCGAACTCTTCGGCACGCACAACGAAGTCAGAAGGTCGCATCGCCTCCCGCAGACTGACCTGCCCGTCTTCGACCCGAATGGCACGGAGTTCGTATTGATGGCCATGGCCACTGCCGAGGGAAGCAAGGTCCTCCATCAGCATCTCGAACACGAGCCGGCTCTCGACCGTCGAAGACAACATGCCCTTGACGTTTTCCATCACAAAGGCTGCCGGCCGAAGCCTGTCGAGCACCCTGATGTACTCACGAAACAGATAGTGCCGTTCATCCTTCTCCGGGACATAGTCAACCATGCCCCTCGACCGGGCCCGACCCACGAGGGAGTAAGCCTGACACGGCGGGCCGCCTATCAGGATCGCATCGTCGTACCCCGACTTCAGTTTCTCGATGGCGGCATCAATCGCTGTTGCTGCGGCCTCGGTGCCGAGCTCGAGACCGCGGGCCTCCTCGACGGCCAACCGCCAGGCAGACGCATCGACTTCCGACCAGTCCGGTTCAGCAATTTCCCCTGCATGAAAATCGATGAACTGTTTCGGCAAGCTGCCATGGCGCGCCTGGTACTCGCGTAGGAACGCGCGCAGAGTCAGTGTACGATGGGCCGAGGCCTCTTTCTCAACCGAAATGCCGATCCGGAACGGCACATGATCGTCCTCGACGAGGGAAGCGAATCCCTCGCCGAGTCCGCCTGGACCTGCAAACAGATCGACAATGCCGAAAGTGGGAGCCAAATCGGTCTCCTGATGGATTTCAATCGACTGCTGTATACTAGGTTCAAGAACGAAGACCAGGCCGAACATGACCGATATCGTGGACAAGCCGACTCGATCACGCATGATGGCGGGAATCCGGGGAAAAAACACAAAGCCGGAACTGGCTCTTCGGCGGGCTTTGCATGCGTGCGGCTTCCGATTTCGGCTTCACTCCGGAAAAGTTCACGGACGACCCGACATTATTCTTCCTAAACACCGCGCTGTGATCTTAGTGCACGGCTGTTTCTGGCATCGTCATGAGGGTTGTCGCTACACGAGCACCCCGTCGACTCGCCCGGAATTCTGGCGAGCGAAGTTCGAAGCGAATGTCGCGCGAGATGAGGCGGTTCACAGGAAGCTTCTGGAAGACGGATGGCGCGTGGCGACTATATGGGAGTGCTCATTGCGCAAACCAGATCAGGTTCGCACCACGACTGAGATTCTCTCGAACTGGCTGCAATCTCATAAATTAGAGATCGAGATTGGTGAAACCGATGCGAGGCGTTCCTGAGCCGACTTTTTGGTCGCAACACACATCAAGATTTGCGTCACACCACTAAAAATAGAGGGTGGGCATAAGTCTTGAGGTATCGTGTGTGCCTATCGGCACATTCAGTTGCCACTGTGTTCCAAGGGCGCCAGACCTAATCAGGATACTGATGACCAGTGAATATTAGCCTCCGGCCCTCTCCCCAAATCGCGCGAAAACTTTTTGCACACGTCCAACGCCCCCGATTCAGCTGCAAACGGCGTTACATGGAGTAACGGGGAGAACAAACCTTCCGTTGGGCAAACGCGGTTTGTACCGAGGTCGGGCATTTGGCCCGGACACGGACATAACAGACCGATGCCGGATCGGGATCAGGGCGGCATCCGATCGCCCAGGTGTCATCATTCCGGACGGCAGGACACCGGGCATAGACCATGTCAGGTGGCAAGATCCGGCAGATGAAGGCACCTCGACTTGTTCTCGCGTGTCCGGGCACATGGTGACTGACAGCCTTCCTTCCCGCGCGGTGCACCACGGTTCCGGTTCGGGGCCTCCCCTCCCCGCTTCCGGATCACGACATCTCGCCGCCCCTATCGCTGGCTTCACCACACCTGTTCTCGCCGTTCGGCGGCTCACTCTTGCGGATTACGTAGCCCCGTCTTTCGTCCCGCCGACTACGTCTTTGCCGTTGTCCCCGTCCTCCGGGAACCTGCGCTGGAAGTCCCAGCCACGCCTGTAGCGCTCGACGAGCTCGTCGAATGCCTCGTCGCACTTCTTGCGATCGAAGCCCTGGGCGACCAGGATCGGGATGACACGGTCCCCGAGACGGTCGAGCTGCTGCTCATCCTGCATGGTCTCGCGGATCGCCCAGTGCAACGCCGCCCGGGCGATGTCGTCGCGCGACGGCTTGCGCGCCGCGCGCAGCCGCCTGCGGTATTCCCGCTGCCGCTCGCGTTGCCGCCTCAGCCGTTCCTCGCGTGACTGCGCCATGCCGCTCTCCTCGTTCCTCCGTTCTCGCACCCTTGCGCCTGCCGCCGGACCCGCCGCCCTTGCCGCGGACCCCGGCCCGCGCAAACGCCGTTTGTGCCAGTAACGGAATTCTCCGTTACGGAATCGTTGTTCACGCGTGTTGAATCGGATTTCCCGGGCACCGAATCGAATGACCGTAGTCCGGAATCGAAAGAGCACAAATTGAATCGGTTTGCGGGCAAGGTGAGACGACTTCCCCGCAACCTGTTTCGGGTTGCGGCCAGGAGGCTGACGACCGGATTGCAGTCATGGAACGGAACCACCCCTTCCCTCTCTCTCCGGCAACAGCCTGTGTAGATCCTCGCCTTCCAGCACCTCCACTTCGAGCAGCCGTGCGGCCAGATCGATCACGGCATCGCGGTTTTCGCGAACGATGCGGCATGCCTGTCTCTCGGCCCGGCGCAGACGGCGGTCGATGCGGCGGACCAGCCCCTTCGCCTGTCCCCCCAGCAGCATGAACGGCTCGATGCGCCGATGAAGCAGCGGCCGTGTTCGTGCAAGACCGAGGACCGTCTCGATGTCGGCGGCAAGTTTCGTGGCCTGGGCAAGATCGCTGTCATGATCCCCGCCCGCCCCCGCCGAGACCGTGCCCAGAATGACGCGTTCGGCCGCACGGCCCGCCAAGAGGACGGCAAGCCGGGCCATGAGGCGCGGCTCGACCTGCTCATCTGCCGTGGTCTCCTCGGACCAGACATGCCCGGCCTCGTTTGACGTGACCGCGATGCCGACACTGCGGATGCGACCGATGCCGAGCAGGTGACCGACAATCGCGTGGCCCGCCTCGTGGATCGCGGCGCGACGCCGGAGGCCATCCGTGATCTTCGGCCGCCCGGCTTCGAGCAGGCGTTCCAGGTCCGTCCATGACAGCGGCCGCTGTTCGCGGCGCGCCATGGCACGGGCCTCCCTGACCAGCCGCTCGATATCGGCGCCCGAGAAGCCCGCCGTCTTCAATGCAAGACGGCGCAGCAGCGTTTCCGCGGTCGCGGCCGCATTTGCCAGGTATCGTTCTCGTAGTGCTGCAGCTTCATTCATCGGTTCGTCCTGCTCCCCTGTCCGATCCCGATCCTCTTCTGCCGATCCACGCACCGATCCGTCCGCGCCATCCCCGGCGCCTGGCCACCTCCCTTCGCAGCGCCTCGGCGGCACTCGATCCGGCATTCCTACCGTCGGCTCCGCTTTCCGGTTCCGTGTCATCGTGGTCATCGACGTTTGTCGGTTTCGCGGGCGGTGCCGTCGCCAGCACGTTGACGAGATCGCTTGCCAGGTGATGTGCAAGAATGCCGATGCGGGCGTCCGTATCCGGCAATCCGATCCGGACATGGCGCTCGAGACGGCCGGAGCGCAGCAAAGCCGCATCCAGCTGTTCGGGCCTGTTGGTCGCGCCGACCATGATGATGCCCTCGCGTTCCTTTGCGCCGTCGATCAGTTCGAGCGCCCTGTTGACGACCGAGTTCCAGTAGTCGGCGTGCTCGCGGTCGAACGACTGGCGACTGCCCAGCGCGTCGATCTCGTCGATGAACAGGATGACGGGCTTCTTCTTCTCCGCCTCCTCGAAGGCCAGCTTCATGCGCCTGATCACGGAGCCGAGATAGCCCGGTTCCAGCCAGGTCGTGACGGAGGTGATGAGCAGCGGGATCTGCAGCGTGTTGCAAAGAGCCCTTGCGAAGGTCGTCTTGCCCGTGCCCGGCGGGCCCGACAACAGGATGCGGGTGCTCATGGCCGACCAGTCGAGCTTTCCCTCGCGCCAGAGCGCAAGATCATGCTTCACCCCACGGGCCCAGTCCGCGGCCTCGCCATATCCGGACAGGGTCTCGAGACCGAGATACGGCCCGGCAGCAGGCGGCTTGCCGACCCTGTCGGGTCCGGACTGCCCGTCCCTGCTGCTACCGGGTGCGGGCGGTTCTTCCGGCTTGATCAGCTCGCTGCCCGACGAACCCTCGTCGCGGCGCGACCAGGAGCTGCCGCCCTTGCCGATGCCGTCATCGTTCTCGTCTTCATTGGCGGCATCCTCGCGGCGTCGCTCGGCAAGCCGCGCCAGCGCGGCAATCGCATGATCCCGGCCGACGCCCGGACGGATCGCGGCGGTGAGATCGGCCAGCGTCAGCATCGAGCAATCGCCGATCCGCGCGCAGGCATCCGCATCAGTCTCTTCATTCGGGTCGACGGCCGCGTTTCCGATCACTTCCTCGATCACCCGACCGACAATGCACGCATCGAGCGGTCCGATGGACAGGTCGAGGTTGGTTGCAGCGGCAAGTTCGGCCGGGAGTTTGCGCTTTCCCTCCGCGATCGCGAGGATCGGCATGTTCGAGGAGACCGCCTGCGCGACATCGACCGCCAGGTCTTCGCCTTTCTCCGCATAGGCACGGTCGCGGCTGCGGAAGGCGATGATCGGCCGCCCCTCATCCGGACCGTCGGGATTCACGTATCGTCCGTAGTCGTGGAAAGAATAGCCTCCATATGACTTCACTGCCCGCGGCAGGATCACCCCGTCATGCAGCAGCCGGACCAGGGCATTCTCGACACCTGCGACCTGCGAGCGGATCGTGACGATCGGCGTCGGGGCCGCGAGACGCTCCCGCAGGACCTCCCATGAGAGACCGCTTTGCGAGACGGCGCGCGCCAGCAGCAGCACCGTCGCGACGTCGACCGGATCGGGCGACAGCCCGCACGCGCGCACGGCCCGCACGAAGCGTTCGCGCAGATCCGGGTCGATCGGTTGACCACGGCGCCCGGCAGGCTTGCGGGACGAGCGTCTTTTCCTTGCCGGGTCTTTTGCGGCACCGGATCCCGTCTCCTCGCGCATCAGAGAGGCGATTTCCGCCGTGGCCGAGAGCGCGCGTCTTGTCCTGTCCTCCGCGCCCGCCGTCCCTGTCCTCTCTGTCGATGCCCTGACCTTCCCGGCAGTCTTGCCGCGACCGTCGACGGCGGCAGCGGCACGCCCCTTCTTCCGTCCGCCTCGACGCGCCTTTGCGGCCCGCAATTCCGCCGTGATCGCTTCCAGCTCGCGATCGATGTCGATCGGGGCATCCGCGAAGGGCGCCAGGCGACGACCGCCTGACCTTGTTGTCCCCCTGCCCTGTCCTGCCGAACGCAGCCTCGCAGGCAGCCCGAGCCTGCGCCGAAGGACGGCAAGCGGCACGGTGACGACGTCGACGATGACGTCGTAGACCGCTATCGCCGCAGCGGCGACCTTCACCTCGGAGCGCAGCAGCATGCCGCCAGCGACCGCAAGACGGAGTGCCTGGGCTCCTGCCCGGTGGCGAAGCCGCCTCAGGAAGAAGGTTGCAAGGCGCTCTTCGCTCAAGACAGCCTCCCGGGCCTGGCATCCGAACCGCCATCACGCGCAGGATCTTCAACCAGCCCCCGACGATGCAGCCGCTCGAGCATCATCCGGCAAGCCTCGTCACCCCTTCCTGCCCCCGCCTCGACCATCCGGGCGATGGATTGCGGAAAGCGCGCCTTTCCGGCACGGGCAAACCGTTCGTAGCGAAGCGCGAGCGCGACGGCGACCGCCGGATCGTCGACGGGTTTCGTGGCGCAGTCGCACGTCACGATCAGGCCGCGGCGCATCCTGGCGATGCAGTCCTGGCTGTGGCCCATTGCGGCATACATCGCGTTCAACGGGCTGTCGGAAGCCTGCATGGCCAATGTATGGTGGTCGACACGGTCCCCTTCGTCGGCAGCAAGTTGTACCTCATGGCGCTGGCGCGTCTCGCGCAGCCAGGGCGCAAAAGCCTGCAGGCCGGAATGAGTACGCCTGTTCTGCATGTCTGCGTCATCACGTTTCGGGGTCTGTCGGTCTCGTTCGATCATCGTCTTGTTGCTCCTGTTCTCTCGCCTCAGCCGACCTGCCGCTCTGCGGGCGGACCAGCCGCGAGCATGTTCGTTCGGTCGGGACTGCAGTCAGTGCCGGGTTGCAGTGGCGGATGATGGCTGCGCCTCGCGCCTGGCCATGCCCGGGATCGCGAAGCCGACCCGGCGCGCCCTGCCCTGTGCCTTTGCCATGCTGGCTGCCGCACCCTTCGTGTCGGGTTCGTCATCCGTAGAGGTGTCGGTATTGCTGTCGGATCTCGGCTCGCCGTCCGGCGCATCCGCCCCGATGCCGGAACGCCGTTTCCCGGTCCCGACTCCCCCGGACGCATCCGGCAGCAGCCGATCCATTTCCTGTTCGATGCGTAGTGCGAAGCGATCGCGCAGGTCCGCCATCCGGACGGCAAGGCCCGGAACATCGAGCACCTGTTCCAATGCGGCGAGCGGCATGATTCCGGTTTCGGGCTCGTCGAAAGCGCCGGAGGCATCGAGGATCGCGATCCGCGTGCAGGCCACGCCGTGAACCCTGGCCCGCATCGACAGCCAGTCCGGCGCGACCAAGGCGGCGGCCTTGAGCCGCGTCATCAGGGCCCTGATGCGACTGATCTTGTTGTCGATGGCCCGCTTGATGTCGAGGAGATAGGCCGTCATGGACCGCCGATCGAGCACGACCAGGTCCGGCATGTAGCTGTCCTCGGCATAAACCCGCGAGGGCAACCGGATGCCTTCCAGCGTCGACCAGTCATTGCCTTGCAATGCCTCGAACGCGGCCGCCACCAGCGGAAACGGACGATCGAGCCGGATGACCTGCAAGTGCGGTTCGGCCTCGCACATCAGGATCGCCGCGTCCTCGATCAGCCTTGCCTCGTGCCCATAGGCAAGATGGGCAAGCGCGATCGTCTCGCCATGGCGGCCGAACATCGGATCCGGCTTGCGTTCCACGGACAACATTCCCGCGACCGTCGCCTCGAGAAGGTCATCCAGGCGGCGGTCGAGTTCGGGCGTCTCGTCACTCGGCGAAGTCCGGCGTTCGGCAAGGGCGGGTCTGGCGCGTCGGTTGCTGTTTGCTCTGGTCATGCGTTCGGTTCTCTCGTCGGCAAAACGGCAGGCGCACGGGGGGCCAAGGGGAAAGACGCGCAAGCGCCCTTCCCCGGCGGACATCGGTCCCGGGCCGTGGCTCCCGCGCCCGCGTCTTGCGCGCGGGGTACGGGATTGCCGTTCGATGCGTGGTTTCCTGTGTCGAAGTCTGCCCGTCAGGCAGTCGCGGGCCTGGCGGCCGGGCCACGGCCAAGCGATGGCGGCGGATCGCGATCCGGACGCCGCTCATCAATGCATGCGTCAGCCCGGCCCGTTTCGAGCGCCGTCACGACCGCGCCGAAGATGGTTTCCAGCTGGCGGCGCATCGCGGCGCGCCGCCGTTCGGCCTCGCGGCCGCCTTCCCGCAAGGGGATCGATTGGATATCTGTCTTCACAGCCCGATTCCTTCCATATCAAGGTCTTGGGTCAGGCCCCTTTCGGTGCGCCAACACCGTCGGGGGCCGCTCCGGTCAATTCCGGAACACCCGCACCCTGGCAGGATCCGAAACGGATCTGAGCCCCCAAAATGAGCCCAGCCCCGACTTCCCGATCACATGGTTAACGCCGGGCTCACGAAAGGCGAAAACGGCCTTGCAAGCCCGGCCCGTTTCCGGCGCGGAAAAGTTTTCGGCGGCAAATCCGGGACAAGGCCGGATCCGAACAGCAAGCCTGCAACGGCACGACGACGGGCTTTCCTCACCCCGCGACTTCGTAGGCTGATCTGCCCCACCAGAGTGGTTCAGTTTGATTGTTAGTGCATGGCCGGTCTTCGGTCCATCGGGACGATGGTTTCCGGCGCCGGTGGGCGGTAGCCCAAGGCACTGTGCGGTCTCTTGGTGTTGTAGTGCTTCCTCCATTTTTCGATCAGGATCTGAGCGTCGCGCAGGCTGTAGAAGATCTCGCCGTCGAGCAGTTCATCGCGGAACCGGGCATTGAAGCTCTCGCAATAGCCGTTCTCCCAAGGCGAGCCTGGTTCGATGTAAGCCGTCGTGGCGCCGACGGCCGTGACCCAGTCGCGGACTGCATTGGCAACGAACTCCGGGCCGTTGTCGGAACGTATGAACGCAGGCACACCGCGCAGGATGAACAGGTCGCTCAAGGCGTCGATGACGTCGGTCGAGTTCAGCCTTCGTTTGACCCGGATCGCCAGGCACTCCCGGCTGAACTCGTCGAGGATGTTCAAGGTTCGGAACACCTTGCCGTCATCGGTCCGGCAATGCACGAAGTCGTAGCTCCACACATGGTTGCGATACTCGGGCCGGAGACGGACGCATGAGCCGTCATTCAACCAGAGCCGCCCCTTCTTCGGTTGTTTTGCTGGCACTTTCAGCCCCTCCCGCCGCCACAGTCGCTCGACACGCTTGTCGTTCACCTGCCAGCCCGCATCCCTCAACAGAGCCGCAATCCGGCGATAACCATAGCGACCATATTGGCGAGCCAGTTCGATCATGTCCGCGACAAGACGCTCTTCATCGGCTCGTCCCTGCGGTCTGCGTCGTTGCGTGGAGCGATGCTGCCCCAGGACGCGGCAGACACGACGCTCGGAGAGCTTCATTTGGCTGCGCACACGATCAATGCAGGCACGGCGACGGGCGGGGCTCAGAAGTTTCCCCGTGCGGCCTCCGCCAGGATCAACTTGTCCAATGTCAGGTCGGAGACAGCCTTGCGGAGACGCTCATTCTCCTTTTGCAGCCGTTTGAGCTCTTTCAGTTGGTCGGTTCCCATGCCGCCATATTGCTTGCGCCACCTAATGGGATGGACGGCTCTCCCTCCACCTCGGCAGACTTCGGCCGTCGACATAAAAGGAGAGAAGCATGACCGCCATAGACATCCTCGGCATCGATATCGCGAAGAACGTCTTTCAACTGCATGGAGCCGATCGACGAGGCCGCCCGGTTTTCAAACGACGAGTGATGCGCGATCAACTCCTCGGTGTACTTAGCGGCATCGAGCCATGCACCATCGCGATCGAAGCCTGCACCGGCGCGTTCTGCTGGGCGCGGAAGTTCGAGGAACTCGGGCATCGAGTGAAGATCGTAAGCCCGCAATATGTGAAGCCGTTCGTGAGGGGACAAAAGAACGACGGAAACGATGCCGAGGCAATCTGCACCGCGGTGCGCCAGCCGCATATTCCACTTGTGCCAAAGAGAACCAAAGAGCAGCAGGACATTCAGGCTTTGCATCGCGCCAGGCAGCGCCTTGTAAACCACCGTACGGCGACGATCTGCCAGATTAGAGGACTGCTCCTCGATCGCGGCATCGCTTTTGGCAAGTCAATCACCAAAGCGCGGCGGATGGTCCCTGATATTCTCAGCGACATGAACAACGAATTGAGCGAGATGGCTCGTGATGCCATCGCCGAACTATGGGATCTGTTCTGCAATCTCGATCGGCGTATCATTTCCTTCGACAAGAAGATCGAAGCGGTCTTCAGGGCGAGTCCAACCTGCCAGCGGATCGCCAAGATCAAGGGTGTTGGGCCGAAAACTGCGACCGCGATTGTAGCGGCGATCGGGGATGGTCGGGAGTTCCGAGACGGCCGCCACCTCGCGGCCTGGCTTGGTCTTGTGCCGCGTCAGCATTCGAGCGGCGACAAGCGGGTCATGCTCAGCATCTCAAAGCGAGGAAGCCAGCATCTACGTACGCTGCTGGTCCACGGGGCACGGGCGGTCGTCCGAACCGCGCCTAACAAAGATGACCAGATGAATGTCTGGGTCAACGATCTTCGGGAGCGGCGCGGGTTCAACCGAGCCACGGTCGCGGTCGCCAACAAGAACGCACGGATCATCAGGGCTGTGCTTCGAACGGGCGAACCATACCGCGCCGCAATCTGAAGAACATGACGCTGATTGCAAGACGACGAAGAAATGGACTGCCGGGATCGAACCGGTGCGCGACGAGCCTGACTATTATCGCGGCCCCTGAGGCCTACCAGCTGTAGAGGCGCGCGCATGCGGATACCCCATTTGGGCGCTCCGACCCTCGGTCGGCTGACGCCGGATAGATGTTTGCAACGGATCCAGGTAGCCAGATCAATGTCACCCTTGCAACGGGAGAGCCGTCCATAGAGGTAGTAGGTCTGCTCGGTTATACGAACCTCCCGGATCGCATCGATCCGCGCCGTTCCCTGGCCGACAAGAACCTCAACCTGCCGCAGCTTCGTGACAATCTCTTCCGGTTTGTGTCGTTTGTTTCCCATCTTTGGTCCTCCGTTTTCCTAAACATAACGGCGGACCACTTCATTGGGGGAGGATCACATAATTGTTTCAATTTTTTGGGTGGTACGAAGCGCCTATGGGCGCGACTCGCTCAAACCCAAAACGCAATTTGAGTGGCAGGGGCGACAGCTGACTATGCCCGGATGAACACTCGCGGCTAGGCGGCGGCCTCACGCGCTATGATCGGCCGCAACCAGGTCACCGCGCCAATCTTCTTGCTGGTCCCGCAGGTGAAGCTGCCGAAGCGGCTCGACCTCGACCGGGATACCGCGCGCGCACGACAGCGTGCCGGGGTTGATCGTGGCGAACTGGGTGGAGGAAAAGTTGTTGGATTAGTTGCGGTTGGTCACTTGACGTTGGATTGGGCGACGGTGACCTTGCCTCCAAGAGGTAGTGACCATCGGGCAACCTGTCGAATCGAGACAAACTTCGATGGAGGTACAATTGTTTAAGTGGATGTTTGGCGGGCAAAGGGTGGCTAGGCCCGAAGGATACGATGAAGGCCGGAAGCTTTTTGAGCTAGGGATGGCACATGCCAGCCGATATGAATGTGAGAAGGCGCTCGACTATTACGCTAGGTCAATTTCCATTTGCAAGAATCCGGCCCCCTACATCAATAGGGCCAACATTCTTTGCAAGAGGATTCGGTACCACGAGGCTCTACAAGATCTTCTTGAGGCCCAGAGACTTGACAGGGCTCTAGCAAACGAATTTTCGTATGTTCTGCGACGCGAAATTGCAACTGCAGAAGCAGTTACTCATCTGTATCGTAACGGCGTACGGGAAAAGCTCATAAGCGATTTTGAGGACAACGGCGAAGACTACGTTGTAGGAAAAATATTCTGCGCCTCGTTTGGTTTCCGTCATAGAGCGTGGAAGGACGGGTTTGTTCTGCCGACGATCGCAGAGTTCCACTTCTTCAATGAGCTGGACAATGTGAGGAAATTTGACAGGTTGGACCTTTATCCCGAGGTTTCTGAATATCTAGACCTGTATCCGGAAGAGTTTATTGACCAGAAAGTGGCTAATTGCCCTGACGATGAAGCCTACAGAAAGGCAGAACTTACCTTACACTCTTTCCTGTGTGTCTACGACGAAAAGACCATGATCCGCCTTCGGCGTGTCATGCTCTACAGTTTGCACGAAAGGCTTCTAGACAATGACTATCCTGAGGTCACGGGGAGTTTGACCGATCCTATGCCGTCAGTCATCAAAGAAGCTTACAGCTTTGTGTACGGGGAAGATTATAATAGTGATCGAGATGACGATGACGATTGTGACCTGGGCCCCGTTTCCTCTTCCGATTTGAGGTAGAGTCCGTCCCAACGAAGGAGACGGACAGCATGAAGAGATCACGGTTCAGCGAAGAGCAGATCATCGCGATCCTGAAGCAGCAGGAGAGCGGCATGGCCACGGCGGACGTTTGCCGGGAGCATGGAATCAGCTCGGCGACGTTTTACAAATGGAAGGCGAAGTTCGGCGGGTTGGAGGTGTCGGACGCCCGGCGGCTCAAGGCGCTCGAAGATGAGAACGCGAAGCTGAAGAAGCTGCTGGCCGAGCAGATGCTGGACAACGCGATGCTGAAAGATATCGCCTCGCGAAAGTGGTAACGCCCGCAGCCAGGCGGGATGCCGTGGCGCATCTGTGTGAAGCGCATCAGGTGAGCCAGCGGCGGGCGTGTTCTGTTCTGGGCGTTGATCGGTCGAGCGTGCGGTATCGCAGCGTGCGTCCTGACGATGCCGACCTGCGCGAGGCGATGAAGGCTGTCGCCGCCGCGCGCCGTCGCTTCGGCTATCGACGGGTGCATGTGATGCTGGAGCGGCAGGGCTGGCAGGTGAACCTGAAGAAGCTGAGGCGGCTCTACGCGGAAGAGAGGTTGCAAGTGAAGAAACGCGGCGGCCGGAAGCGCGCCGTTGGAACTCGCAGGCCGATGCTGGTTCCGGAACGGCCAAAAGAACGCTGGAGCCTGGATTTCGTCTCGGACGCCTTCACTGACGGGCGGCGGTTTCGGGTGCTTGCCATTGTGGATGATTTCAGCCGGGAATGCCTGGCGCTGGTCGCCGACACCTCGCTCTCAGGGCTGCGCGTCACGCGGGAGCTGACGGCGATCATGGCCCGGCGCGGGAGGCCTGGAACGATTGTCAGCGACAATGGCACGGAACTGACCAGTATGGCGGTGCTCAGATGGTGCCAGGAAACCCGGATCGACTGGCACTACACCGCGCCCGGAAAGCCTATGCAGAACGCCTTCATCGAGTCGTTCAACGGCAGCTTCCGGGATGAACTCTTGAACGAAACCCTGTTCTCGTCGCTGACCGAGGCCCGCAAGAAAATCACCGCATGGAAGGAGGACTACAACCGACACAGACCCCACTCGTCCCTGGGCAATCTCACGCCGCAGGAGTTTGCAATGAAATCGAGACTGGAAACGAAGGCCGCATGAGGCCAGAAATCAACCGACGGATTCTCCTGAAGGCTGGAGGGAAGTCGGGTCTCAGGTCACCACCTTTGTCGAGCACTACAATCATTTCCATTATCCCAAGAGCCTTGGCGGTCTTGCCCCGTTCCGATGTCTACTTCGGACACACTCAAACCATTGAGTAGCTATGCTTGCTTCACTGTAAATTTGTCGCAAAATGTGAGTACCCTGATGGGCTAGGGCTTCCGCCAAATCAGCTGGTCCCTAGTCCCAGGACCTTTGGCCACAGACAGAGCGACGACCACTCCATCTATGCAGGACAAATAACTCTTCAAGCGGCGCTACCCTCCGGCAGAAGATTGGCCAGGACAGGGGCAGTTCTTTCCGCAATCGGGTCAATCAGGGATTTCAGAATCTCGATCCGGTCGAAGACGTCCGGATCGGATGCGAGCCGTTCACGCAGGGTGTGACCGAAGGCCAAGCGAAGCTCCGTGCCGATGTTGAACTTGGCGACACGTGTGTGGAGAGCAATTTCACGCCGCTGTGCAGCGGGAATCCCACTTCCCCCGTGCAGGACGAGGGGTGTGGGAACTGCCGCCTCGATTGCGCGAATGACAGCCATGTCCGCCGGAACGGTGTCGGTCTGGCTAAGATGGGTGTTTCCGGCCGAAATTGCCAAGGCGTCCACGGGTGCCTGTTCGATAAAAATGCGCGCCTCGTCTGGGCTGGTACCGACTGACTCTTTCGCCCCGACATAGCCCACGATGCCAAGCTCCGCCTCGACGCTGACGCCAGCGGCGCGCGCGGCTGTCAACACCTGACGCGTGTTCTCTATGTTTTCGGCTAACGGCAGAGCGGAACCATCATACATTACGGAAGTAAATCCCGCATCAATGGCATCCAGACAATCCTGCGGCGTCTTGCCATGATCGAGATGAGCTACAACAGGTACTTTAGCCCCTTCCGCCAGAACACGGAACATTTCCGAAAGGACGGATAACGGAGTGTGCGCCCTGCATCCGGGACCAGCCTGCAATATTACCGGACAGCCCACTTTCTCGGCTGCGCGAACATAAGCGCATGCATCTTCCCATCCAAGAACAACAACGCCGGCAAGCGCGCCGCCGTCGGAGGCAATGCTGTCGAAGGCCTGTGTCAATGTCACTAGCGGCATGGATCAGCCCTTCGTCGGGTTTGTCATGGTCTGTTGTGCCATAAACTCAGTCACGTCTTCTTGGGTTGGCATGGCGTCGGCGCAACCTTTCCGCGATACGACGATAGCTGCTGCCGCCGAACCCCGGGCGATACTGTCCTTCAAAGCAAGACCGGTGTAGTGAGCGGCGAGGAAAGATGCCAAGAAAGCATCTCCCGCCCCTACCGGTTTCAACGCTGAAACGGGATAGATCCCGGTGCGCAGCCTTTCCTGACCATTGAAGGAAACTGCGCCTTGCTGGCCCATTTTGTAGATGCACAGGCGAACGCCCTCGTCATGAAGGGCTTGAGCGAGATCCGGTTCGGGCCTCCCACGGCCATACATGACCGCGAACTCCAAGTCATTGCCGACGACTATTTGGCATTTGCGTGCTGCCGAATAACACACGGCGCTCGCCTCTTCCACACTACTCCAGGAATACGGACGGTAATCGAGATCCAGCACCACATCGGTTCCAGCTTGCCTCGCCCGGTCTACCGCACGCATCACGACTGCGCGCGAAGGTTCGCGCGCCAAGGCGGTGCCGGTCACCACCAATGCGTCAACTCCAGTGAAATCGACGCTCTCGGCGATATCCATCGACAGATCGAAATCGGCGGCTCCGTTGCGATAGATCAGTGTTTCGTGATCCTCGAGACGTGTCTCGGAAAGCGCCAAGGACGTGCGCGTCTCGGGTCCCGACCGGGCCACCAGTTCCTGACCGATACCCAGCGCGGCCATCCGGTTTGCGCAAAACCTTCCGACCGGATCATCTGACAGCGCGGTCATGAGACTGGCGCGACATCCGAGCCGCGACAGGCCCGCTGCGATGTTGGCCGCCGATCCGCCCAGCATGGCGGAGAAATCGACCGCATCGGCTATCTTGGTCCCGACGGGTTCGGGATACAGGTCCATGCCCGCGCGTCCAACCACGATGAAGCGGCATTGAGGCATTCTGGTTTCCGGGGCCATTTGTTCTACTCTTGTGCTGTTGTTTCGCGGGTCGTGTTACGCGCAATAAATTTCACCGGCACGACAACGCGAATCGAATGGTCCGGTTTCTCAACGAGCTGACGCACCCCCCTGACGGTGGCGGCTATGACAGCCTCCATGTTCTGCGCGATAGTGCTGAGCCGGTAGGGAGCCCAATTGGCCATTTCGATATTGTCATAACCGACAAGCTGATAATCATCCGGGGGAATCAAGCCGAATGTCTCACGCGCGACATCCATGAACCCCATGGCCATCATGTCGTTGCCGCAAAACACTCCGTCGGGCCGCGTGGATGCGGCGAAGAACTCGCGTGCCGCTCGAACGCCGCTGTCATAGCTGTGATCGCCCTCATGGGCTGCACATGCCACCATGCCCACGCGTTCCAATCCGGCAAGGAACCCGCGCATCCGCTCTTCACTGGCATCCGGATCGTTGACGCTTTGGCCGGATACGAATGCGATGTTGCGGCATCCGCGCGCGATCAGCACTTCCGCCGCCTTCAGCCCGCCACCATGGTGATCGCTGGTTATGTAGTTGGCAGCCAGCCCCTTTATACCCCCCCTGTTCAGGATCAGTGTCGGCGTGCCGCGCTGGGAACACAACGTCAGGACACTCGAAGGAGGACGGAAACCGGTCATAACGACGGCAGAAGGCAAATGGCTGAGGATCGCTTCGATCCGGGCGCTTATAGTGCGGGCGTTCGGCACTTGGAACACAAGAGGCAGATAGCCGTTGCGCTCCAGTTCGCGGATCAGGCGCGTCATGATGGCCGCGCGTACAGGATTGGTTACATCGCGCACCACCACGGCGATGACATGCGGGTATTCCCGCATGATCAGCCGTGCGGCCGACGTAGGGCGATAGCCCAGTTCGTGCGCCAGCTTGAGAATGCGCCGTCGAAGGTCGGGCGATATCCGTGACGCCGGGTCAAAAGCCCGCGATACCGTCGAACGCGACACCGACAGTCTTTTTGCGATATCCAGCGCGGTGACTTTGTCGGCCAAGCGCGCCCCCTAGCTTCCGGCACCCAGCAACAGGACTTTTATATGTCGTTCACTGTCGAAGGAGGCAGTGAAGGCCTTGTGCACCTCGGCGAGCCTGTAGCTACCGGTCACGATCGGGCCGGGATCGATGTGTCCATCCACAAGCATGGCGGCCGACCGTCCGAATACTCCGTTCTGTCTGAAGGTCGAGATCAGGTCGATTTCCCGGGTCGTCATATGGTTGAACGGCACCGTGCAATCCGTGGTCGGGATCATCCCGACAAGCACGGCTTTCCCGCCGCGGCGAACCATACGCACGCAGTCGTTGAATCCGGCCGTATTGCCTGATGCCTCGAATCCGATGTCAAAAGCGCCGCCAGCCGCGTCCAGGGCATTGATTGCGTCGCGCTGCGTCGGGTCGATCACGTCCGTTGCGCCCATCTTCAGCGCCGTGTCGCGACGAAAACCGCTAGGATCTGATACACAAATCCGCGCTGCACCGGCCGCTCGCGCAGTGGCAGCAATCAGGCAGCCGATCGTTCCGCCGCCGGTAATGACCACATCGCGGCCCAGCAGGGGGCCCGCTCGCTCAACGGCGTGAACGGCGACCGACAGCGGCTCGGTCACCACGACGATTTCGTGAGGGGTCCCGGCCGGGACTTTCACGCAACGCACTGCCTTGACGACAAAGGTATCGCGATAGCCCCCATCCAGGTGCGGGTCATGGCTTGCGGAACCCATGAACTGCACGTTGTGGCACAAATTGGCTCGTCCGGCCCTGCAGCCCGGGCACGAGCCGCAGGTAAGCGCCGGATCGACAACCACCCGGTCACCCGGCGCGAGGCCGGCTGCTTCCGGACCGGTTTCGATCACGTCGCCGCTCATTTCGTGTCCCAGTGCGAACGGAGCCTTGAGCACGAAATTCCCCATCCGGGCATGCCGGAAGTAGTGCTGATCCGATCCGCAGATGCCGGCTGCACCAAGACTGATGCGCACCTCGTCCGCGCCAAGCGGCTCGGGGCGAACCGGTTCATAGCGCAGGTCCTCGGGGCCATGCAGTACGGCACCCATGATCCGTTTCGGTTGTGTCACAGGGAACCTCCTTTCATGAAAGCGGGCAATGCGGTGCTGAGTGCCGGAATGAAGAGAAGTGCCAGCAGCGCGAGCAGGAGAGGAGCCGCGAACAGGAGCAGGCTGCGGCTTACGAATGCGGGCGTCACGCCAGACACTTTCGCAAGGACGAATATGACCATGCCGACTGGCGGAGTCAGCAAGCCAAGCATCAGATTGAACATGAAGAAGATGCCGAAATGAATCGGATCGATGCCGAGGGAATTCGCCGTCGGCAGCAATACCGGAACGAGGATCGTTATTGCGGCGATCATATCGAGGAAACAACCGACGACCAGCGTTACACCGGCCACCAGGAACAGAAACAGCACCGGGCTGTCGGTCATGCCGGTAACGATGTCCCGAACCAGCGCACCCACATTGTTCGCGGTCAGGAGCCAGGAGAAGATCGCGGAACCCGCCACGATAATCAGGATGGAAGAGGTGGTCGTTGCGGTTTCGCGGCTGAGGCGGACAAAATCCCCCCACTTCATCGTGCGAAACACGAAGGCGCTGAGCAGAATCGCATAGGCCGATGCGGCTACCGCCGCCTCGGTCGGGGTGAAGACTCCCAGAGTGATGCCGCCGATGATTATGACCGGCGTCAGCAACGGAAAGATCGCATGACGTGCACGTGAAAGCACCAGGCGCGGCTTGAACCGCTGGCTGGGCCGATAGCCTCTGCGACGTGCGATTACGAAAATCGTCAGACTCATCAGAAGCGCTATCAACAGGCCCGGAAGGATGCCGGCCAGGAACAGGCTGCCGATCGACTCGGATGCCACGACCCCGTAAATGATGAGCGGCAGTGACGGCGGAATCAGCGGGCCGATGATTGAACTGGCCCCGGTTATCCCGATCGTGAAATCGTCATCGTAACCGGCGTTGCGCATTGCCTTGACCTCGATTGCGCCCAAACCGCCGACATCCGCAACCGCAGCACCGGACATGCCGGAAAATATGACGCTGGCCGCAACATTCACGTGGCCCAGTCCGCCTTTCATCCAGCCGACCAGCGAATCGGCAAAGGCGAATATGCGTTCGGTGACGCCGCCCACATTCATGACCGAGCCGGCCAGGATAAAGAACGGGATAGCCAGAAGCGTGAAACTGTCCACCCCGTTGACCATGCGAAACAGCACCTGCGGCGAACCCAGGCCCTCGGTGACCAAAAGATAAGCCATCGAAGCGCCGACCAGGGCAAAGCCGATCGGCAGCCCTATCGCCAGAAGAACAGCGAGGGAAGCGAACAGGAGAATCATGAGCGGGGCTCCGAGCGAAGGCGCGCCGCGAGGCGATGGATTATTGCCAGCACATGCAGGCCTAGTCCGGCCAGCACGACGTAGTAGATGACAGACTTGGGCAGCGGCAGTGAACTCATGCTTTGCACGGACAGGCCGGCAAGTCGCCAAGCCTGCCAGGCCAGCACGCTGACGATAAGGAGCTGAATCAACTCGGCTGCGGCTTCCACCCAGGAGCGCACTTTGGCGGGCAGGCTCGCGGCCAGCAGGTCGATGGCGATGTGCTCGCCCAGCCGGGTTACGACCGGCAAACCCAGAAACGCCACCGAGATCATCAGATAGCGCGCCAGTTCTTCGGTCCAGCCCAGCGGCATGTTCAGGAAGTAACGCGAAAAGAACTGCGCGAAGACGACCGCGCCCAAGGCCCAGAAGAAGAAAAGCAACGCGCCATCCTCTGCGCGCGCGATCACCTTGTCTGCAAACCCGACCATCGACTCCTCCAACCAAGTTTTGCCGGGGACTCAAAGCCCCCGGCACCGATCATCAATCGGCAAGTGCGGTAACGCGGTCCACCAGGTCCTCGCCCCATTCGGCTTTCACCGCAGGGATGACGAGTTCGGCGAAGGGCGCACGGTCGACATCGACAATCTCGACATCATCGCCATTGCGGAACTTTTCGAAGAGTTCCTCCTCCCGCGCCACGATCTTGTCGCTGAACATTGCCGAGGCTTCGCGGGTGATATCGGTGAACAGCTCCTGCTCCTCGGTCGTCAGCCGATTCCAGAGCGGGCCGCCAAAGACCGACACCACGGACGAGGTGATGTGGCTCGTACGCGCAACGTAGTTCTGCACTTCGTAGAACTTGTTGGATTCGATGATGGTAATCGGGTTTTCCTGCCCTTCAACGACACCCTGCTGCAGCGCCAGATAGACCTCGGCAAAGGAAATCGGCGTGGGATTGGCGCCGACTGCCGTCGGGAAGATTTTCCAGAGCGGAGCATTGGCCACGCGGATCTTCATCCCCTTCATGTCTTCGGGCGTTTCGATCTTCTCCTGGGAACTTGTCTGGCGCGACCCGAAATAGAGGATCGAGGTCACCTTGTTGCCAGTCTTGTCGAAATAGCCCTGCGTCACCTCATCGAAGATGTCGCTGTCCTGATACTTCTTCCAGTGATCGTAGCTTTTCCAGATGAATGGCGCCTCGGAAATGGCCATCGGCTTGTAGAACTGGCCGAGGAAGGTCGGGCCGGTATAGGCCATCTGGATGCTGCCGATCTGCAGGCCTTCCGTGATGGTTTCCTCGTTGCCCAACTGAGAGCTCGGGAACACGTCGACATTGTATTTGCCGTCGGTGCGTTCTTCGATCTGCTCGGCGATCCATTCGGCGGCCTCGTTGTAAAGGGTGTTTGCCTCGTAGACGTGAGCGAACTTGAGCGTTTCCTGCGCCATCGCGGGTGTCGCGGCGAGGGCGAGGGCTGCGGTAAGGGTGGCGATATATTTCATGAATTCTCCTCCGGTGCAAAATGTGCAACGGCGCGCACCATATTCGGCGGTTTTTGGAATGATAGGGATTTCCTATGCAAAATTTGCACATTCTTGCGCCGATATGGCGCTGATCAGCCCCACCGAAGTGGTCCAGTTTGAGTGTTGGTGCATGACCAACCCCTGAGCCCATCGGGATGATGGTTTTCGGTGCCGGTCGTGCGGTAGCCCGAGCCGCCATGCGCCCGATTCCGGCCTAATTCCGGCGCTCCATATTCGGAGGAGACAATCCCATCCGATACGGCACCAATACCCGGAAAATTATCGCGGCTTGGCGAAAAGCTCGGATCTTTGTACGAGAACACATATCTCTGAATACGGAGTGTCAGAGATTCTCTACTGAAGATCAACGGGTTGCGGAGATTGGAGGTCCCGATTTCCTGTATGCTATCCTCTCTTCCGCCCCTTCGCCCTCTTCTTCCTCGCCATCTTCTCGAAATCCAGTCCGCGAAACACCGAGTAGTCGATCTCGGGGTTGAGCGGCAGGCGCACCATCTCCCGCGCCCGGGTTTCGCTGATCGCCTTGAAGCCGTAATTGTCGTGCTCATCAGTGCCGACCGTGTGGCCCGCCTGCATCCGCCGATCGCGCGGATCGATCTTCGCGTCGCGCATGTCCTCGATGTTTCCTGCACGCAGCGAATGGAAGACCTCGCGCCGCCCCTTCTCGATCCCGGCCCTCAGGAACAGGCGCTGCATGTAGGACGACGCGCTCTTGCTCGGGTCCTTCAGTTTCATGAGCTCGGCAAACAGGAACCTGTCGCCCTGCGCTCTCGCCCATTCGATGAAGCCGATTTCCTTGAGGAAGCCATGCAGGACGAAGAAGCCCGTGCTGGCATCCGTCTTGAACGGCACGCGCTTCCAGACACCATTCTGCTTGACGATGCCGTCCGTCTCCGCGACCCAGACGCCCGGATATTTCTCGCGAATGTCGTTGCCCGTCAGGTGGACCAGAAGACCGAGCCTGCGGCCCGTCAGGTGCCCCAGCAAGGGCAGCATGGCCTCGTCGAGCAGCCCGCTCTCCACGCCCGTACGGAAGATCGACGAGATCGCCGCGGCACTGAGCGGCTGGGACGATTTCGGGCGCGCGGCCGTGCGCGGATAGTGAAGCCGGACCTTGTCGAACGGATTCCTGAAATCATGCTCCTGCGCGCCGTGGGAAACGACAGTCCGGACGATCCACACATAGCCGTTCTTCAGCGAACTCAGCGAAATCGGTTTCAGGTGAAGATCCCGGTTGTCCCCGATGATCGCGCGCGCACTCTTGCCCTCCGGGCGCTTGTTGTTGTCGCCCGGCCAGAACTGCAGCAGCCGCACATAGGCCTGCAGGTCCCCGGCCTTGTAGGTATCGATCGGATGATCGCCGATCAGCTCGGCAAACAGCGCCGCCCTGCGCCGCGCCGTGCGGATGTCCTTGCTGTTCTCGCCCGCCTGGACGGCCCAGGACGCGAAATAGGCTTCCGCGACCTCGCTGAAACGCGGAAGCCGGGATGCAGGCCTCGGCACGAAACGACGGTCTTCGTCGAGCGGGTCCGCTTCCGGCTTCGGGTGCGCATCGCCTGTCTCTGGACCAACCATCGGGGCGGGACCGGGAACGCCGATGGCTTCCTTGTGATAATCGTCGTGCGAATACAGCTTTCCGGCATCCGGAACCGATGGTGCACTGACACGCTCTGGCTGCGGCGGAAAAGTTTTCCGCGGCCCGGCGGCATCGGTTTCCTGCTGCGGTGGCACTGTCGTCATCAGCCTGTCGGCATGGCGTTGTGCGATCAGGTCGGCATTCTCCCTGACGATCGGGTTGCCGTCCTCGCCCCTTGCGATCTCGCGCCCGCCTCCGAGATCCTTCGGTATCCTGATCTGGAAAATGTAAACGGAACCTGAGCGCACGAGGTAAGGACCGGGGCCCCGGCCCGCACGACGGCGCGATTTGCCGTCGTCGGCCTCCTTGCGCGATACACCAAGCGATACACGGGACGATACACCGCGCGATACACCGACATCTCCTGCTATGGCAAAATGCTCCCGAAACGGGCGGCAGGGCCTGAAATCGACCGAAAATGCAGTTGCGGGCGGTGCGAAAAGTTTTCCAAGGTTTGCTATAGGATGATGCGGCAAGCCTTGCTGGGAAGCATCCTGCAGCGTGTTGAAATGCTGTCAGAATTGCAGCGAGCAAAAGGAATCGACCAGACACCATGTGTCGAACGGGCCGATAGCGAGGTCGCCCAGGATGTCGACTTCGCGCTGTTCACAATAGATCGCCACGACCTGAACACCGCCTGCTGAACGACCGTCATGCCGTTGTCCGCCCCTTGATCGCTGTCAGCATGTCTACCGCGCTGACTGCGGTGATCATGGTGCCAGCGTGCGCCGACGGTTCACGGTCAGCACAGCGACAAGGAGGCACGGCACGCATGATGAAGAAGACTACGGTCGTCAGCGTGCCGAGCACAAAGATAACCGGCAATATGATGATCGGGCAGGATGCCATGCCCCCCCCCGAAAACCGCTTCCGGAATCCGGCACGCCGGTTCAGGAAAGACCGAACCGGTCCATCGCCTGGTATGCCGGGAAAATGAGCCTGCCGACCCGTGTCTTGACTCCGTGCATCGAGATCGCACGGGTGCCGTGAACAACCTCTAACGGGATATCGTCAAGCGAGCATTTTCCGGCAGCGAACTCGCCGACGACCCGGCCGACATTCTGCGCCAGCGAGACGCCCCGCGTCGAAAAGCCGATCAGCGAGTAGATATCCCGGTCAAGCACCTGGAAAGACGGCAGGTAACTGTCGGTGATCGAGCAGTAACCCTCCCAGTAGGTCTCGAACTTCGGGGCGTGCGGACGCAACTGGGGGAACAGTTCGTAGAGGCGCTTGCGGGCGTGAGCGAGACCGTAGGCCTGCGCGCCGGGCACCGAGAAAACCGCGCCGCCGCAGATGATTCGTCCGTCCGCGTCGCAACGGCTGAACCCGCCGGACTTCCGCAGGTCGGTGAAGCAGGTTCGCTGCGGCAGCACCGTGTCCAGGATTTCCGGTGGCAGCGGCTCGGTGGCACAGTGATACAGTCGGACGTTGATGCCCGCTTTCTCCAGCCCCGGCGTCAGGTTGTCGGTATAGCCATTCGTGGCGATTACAACCTGGCGCGCGGTGACCCGGTGACCTTTGCAATGGACGACAGGATGCCCGTCCTCTCGCAGGACTCTGGAGACCGGACTGCGCTCGTTGATGACCACGCCATGGCTCCTTGCCGCACGGGCAAGGCCCTGGCAAAGGGCGTAGGGCTGCACCGTGGTCCCGGTGGGATTGCGCCACGCCGCCAGATATCCGTGTGCGCCCAGCGTTGGCTGCACGTCGGCACCATCGATCCATTCCACCACAACGCCAAGCGCCTTCCACTCGTCGTGAACGGCACGGATCTTGGCGAGGGCCTTTCGCGAGTGTGCAGGCTGGGCCCAACCGGATTGCGATGCATCGCAGGCAATGTCGTATTCGCGGATCTGCTCGAGCATCCGGCCTGGGCCTTCGGCGACGAGCGAAACCAGCTTGCGCCCCTTCTTCGGTCCGAGCAGCTTTTCAACCTGGCTGGGGCGCAAGGCGCCGGGAAAATGGGGAACGGCGTATCCGCCATTGCGCCCGGACGCGCCAACACCGACGATCCCCGCCTCAAGCACGCGGACAGAAAGGCCGGCCTTCGCGGCGTGCAGTGCGATGGACAGTCCAGCAAAACCGGCGCCGACCACGACCAGGTCCACATCGGCGTCTGCCTCGAGCGCGGGCGCATCCACACGCACTTCCCTCGACGTCCTCGCCCACAGGACACCCTGCATTTCAACATCCACGCGACTTGTGGCTGATCCCATGACCGGGCCTCTCCAATATCGGCGCCAGGGCGTGTCGCTGCCCGGCACGATCGATTCTCTGACTGTATGCCATGTTGCCGACGACCTCAGCCGGCAGCGTTTTTCTCGTCGAGCCTGCGGAAGTAGATCACCTCGACTTCACGCAGGACGTCCACGGGTTCGTCATCGTATACTTCCGAGAATGCGTTTCCCGCGCCGTCCTCCACCGAGATCGACCATTTGCCCGGATGCGGATTGAAGGTGCAATCGGGAAAATGCATGTGGTGGTGCCAATTGGCTCCTGCGGCGTCAATTTCGCGCAAGCGCGGCAACAGTGTCGAGGCGGCAACCTCCGGATTATCGCCGCCCGAAGTTGCCGAAGCGTCGAGAATATCATCGCCATGGAGCATCTTCACCAATTCCTTGTCGACCTCGGGAAAACCGTGGGAATAGGCGAGATATGTCACATCGTCGGTGTCGTCCTCGATCACCAGGGCATATCGATCGGGCCGCGGATTGAAATCGCAGCCCGGTGAAAGGACATGCGAATGCCATCGCTTGCCGGCGAGGGCGAGTGACTCGGCAAGGCCGAGACACTCGTCCAGCGGAACGATCCGGTAGACGATCTCGCGGTGGATGACCTCGCTGCCGTCCGCCATCGATCAGCTACCGCAGCCGATAACGGCGGTGGCCGAGATTTCCACCTTCACGTCCGGCACCGGGAAGGCAACCACGAGGGCGGCATTTGTCGGGCGGATGTCGCCGAAGATCTTGCCCAGTTCCGGACCGATGGCAGTAAACACCTCCGGCTCCGTTACATATGTTGTGATCTGGACCACGTCCTTGAGCGAGCCGCCCGCTTTCTCGAGCGCCGGCTCGATGTTCTTGATGACTTGGCGAAGCTGCTCGACCGGGTCAGCGGACATTTCGCCGGTGGCGAAGTCCATGCCTATCGTACCGGAGATGAAGACGGTGTCGCCAACCTTCACCGCACGGGAATAGCCGTAGGCCTCCTCGAACTTCGAACCGGAGGAAATGTTCTGGCGCTTTGCAGTCATTGGTATGCCTTTCGCAACGAGTCTGTCTTCCCAAGGGTATCCAGCGTGACCTCGTTGAATGGCCACCACTGGATGTAGAGATCGAGCCACGCGGCGACGCGGCCGGTGAAGAGAACACCTTCGGCAAGTACGTCCGCGACCGGATCGGCGCCGTCGAAACATTCGATGAGTTTTTCAAGGATCGCGGCGGTGTCGTTCATGTGACAAAAACCGCCGACGCGAGTGATCGCCGCCTCGATGGTGAACCGCGCTATGTCGCACTTCTGTGCATCGCTCAGGCTTTCGCCCGCATTCCACAGTCGCCAGAGCAATTCATGCGCCTTGCGCAATTCTCCTTCGGCCATGACGAGAGGCCCGAACGGAATATTGAGACCGCGCCGCGCCAGCAGTGCGCGCACGTCCGCTGTTTCACCGGCCCAGGCGTCGAGACGCGCCGCCCTGACCTGTTTTAGCGCGGGAGAGCCGGCTGCGATTTCGGTTTCCACGTACGCCGCGGCATCAGGCTCGGCCGGACGCGCCCCCCCCTTCAGATAGACATCCGCAGTGAAAATTTCCCCGCCGTGCCCGCGACGCTGGCGCTCGGCGTAGTCGCGCAGCCATTCGACATCGCCGCGCAGCTTGCCGAGGTAGTTGACCGCCGCAGTTTCTGCCTGGAGTGGTGCATAGGTGATTTCAAGGTACTGGCGCTCTGGCCAGAAGAAGAACGAACCAGCCGGCATGTCGAGCACGTCGGATGCCTCCTCCACCCCCTCGATGAAGGGTACCGGCCACATGATGTGACTGCCGGCGATCTTGGCGCAATGAATGTCGACACGCGCGGGCAGCGCCTCGATTACCTTTGCCAAGGTGCGTGGGCACCGGGAATGGTCAAGCGCGATCTCGTGTTCGACGCCGTCGACCCTGAATATGAGGGTATGTTGCTCGCCGCCCATGACTCGTCAGCCCAGGATGTAACCGTTTGCAAGCCAGCCTCCGTCGACCGGCAAGACGTGCCCGGTGGTGAAACCGGCATCCGCTCCGGCAAGATAGAAACAGGCGGCAGCAATTTCCTCGGGCTCGGCCAGGCGCCCGAGCGGCGTGCGGCCCTGCACACCCGTCAGGTTGTAGATCCCCCTGTCGATGAGGTCCTGTACCATCGGTGTGCGAACCCCGGTCGGCGCAACGGCATTTACGCGCACCCCGTACGGGCCCCACTCGACGGCAAGGCTCTGCACCAGATTGTGCACAGCACCCTTGGAGGCGCAGTAGGCCGTACGCTGCGGTGCACCGCCGGAGCCATAAACCGAGCCGATCATGATGATACTGCCGTGGCCCTGCTCGATCATGACACGGCCGGCGGCCTGCGCGGCAAGCCAGGTTCCGATAACATTGACCTCAAGCGTTTGGCGAAACTTGTCCAGGTCCGCGTCAACGGCGGGTTCCACCGAGACGATCCCCGCGGATGTCACGACACAGTCAATTCCGCCGAACGTCTCGACCGTGGCGGACACCGCCTTGTTCATGGTTTCCGGCTCGGTAACCGAACCGGCGAAGCAGATCGAGCCGGGTTCGGGGTTCAACTCGCCGGCGACTTCGCGTACGGCCTCCTCGTTGAGATCGAACAGGCAGACACCGTAACCTTCCGCGTTGAAACGCAAGGCCACCGCCTTGCCGATGCCGCTACCTGCACCCGTGATGAGCACCGATTTGCGCTTGTCCTGCATGGATATCCTGCCTGCCGTTCGTGTTTCTGAAAAATTATGTAATATGTTATATCGTATTGCAAGAAGAATTCGACTGCTGCCGGACACGTTCGCGGTACGCGACGAACAGGCCGCTTCCGACCACCAGAATGCCGCCGATGAAGCTCCTGCCGTCGGGCATGTCCCTGAACACGACCCAGCCGACAACGACCGCCCACACGAGCTGAAAGTAGTTGAAAGGTTGCAGGAATGCGGCCGGGGCAATGCTCAGCGCGGTGATGAGGCAATAGTGACCGGCCATCGACATCACGCACAGAAGCGCCAACCAGAGGGCGTCCTCGCTCTCGAAGTTCGTCCACGTCCACGGGGCGGTCGCGGTCATGATGACAGCGCCCACGACACACACGTAGAAGAACGAGGTCGACGGGCTGTCCTGGTTGCCGCATAGCCGCGTCAGGATCTGGTAGATCGCATACAGGAGCGCAGCGACAAGCGTATAGATCGCGCCGATCTCGACGACGTCGAGCCCCGGCCGCAGGATGATGACAATGCCGAGAAAGCCGACCACCAGAGATGTCCACCGCCGCCAGCCGATCGTTTCTCTCAGAAGGATGCCGGCAAGCGCGGTCGCGATCAGCGGATAGCACTGGAACAGGGTCATAGACTCCGCCAGGCCAAGAGTCCGGTACGCCATCGCCATGAGTGCAATTTCAAGCAGCAGTACAATCCCGCGCGCAACTTGCAGCAACGGCCGCGAGCTGCGCATCACCGGGCCGATCCCGGCGCGACGCACCGCGAACGAGATTCCGAAAGCGGCGAAGGCACAATAGCGCACAAGGACGATCGAGGCGACCGGGTAATTCGCCACAAGATGCTTGGTGATCGCGTCCTGAACGGCGAAGATCAGCGTTGTGGCCATTATCATCGCCACGCCGAGCGCGAGGCGATCGCCGGACGGGGCCGACTGGATCAATTCGTCCGGCCCAGCTCGACCGATCGATCACGTGCTGCACCGACCGCTTTTTCTAGCAGCGGCGACAGCCCGTCATCGGCCATGAGAACTGCGAGTGCGGCAGCCGTAGTGCCGCCGGGACTGGTAACCTTCCGCCGCAAGGTCGCCGGATCGTCTTCAGCCTGAGTGGCAAGACGGGCGGCACCCTCCACCGTTTTCAGCGCCATGCGCGCAGATAGATCCGCCGGCAGCCCGGCCTTTTCGCCGGCGCGCGCCAACGCCTCGATGAAATTGAACACGTAGGCAGGGCCGGAACCGGAAACCGCAGTCACCGCGTCCATCAGCCCTTCCTCTTCCACCTCGACGACCATGCCGCAGGAACCGAGCAGAACCTTCGCGGCATCGATCTGTTCCGGCGTGACGCGAGCATTGGCATAGACCGCCATGACGCCTTGACCGATCGCCGCCGGCGTATTCGGCATGCAGCGCACGATCGCGGGTTTACCACCCAGCAAGGCGGCAATCGCTTCTGAGGTCACGCCGGCGGCAACGGAGAGGAACACGGCGCCTTCGCCTACCCGCGACGAATAGGCGGGAAGCACGTCGGCGAATAGCTGCGGCTTGATCGCGAACACGACGATGTCCGCCTCGTATCCGGCGGGAAATTCATCCGGATGCGCATGAACTTCAACCGGCAGATCGGCAAGACGCCCGCGCAGGCCCTGCGCGGGCTCTACCACGCGGACCCGTGGCGCGTCGTCCAGCGACAGCCAGCCTTGCAGCATGGCAAAGCCCATATTGCCGCAACCGACGAGAAGAATGTTCTTGTCCAAGATCCCACCTAGCCGTTTCGCAAGAGTTCGTTGATGAGCCGCGCGGTCACCTGCGGGGTCTCGAGTTGTGGGACATGTCCGGCTCCCTTCAGAAGATGCAGAGCCACGGTGCCGGGCGCATGAAAGGCATGCGCAGACGGAATGATGCGGTCGCCGAGTCCCCATATGATCTTGGCGGGAACGGGGAGATCCGCCAACAGATCTGTCAGCCCCATCGACTGCGTGCCATCGGGAAAGATTCCGGCCGCCATGTGCCGCAACTTGGCTTGGGTATCGGCCTGCTGCCACTGGCGCAGGAGCACCTGGGCATAGCCGTCGGGCAAGGCAAAATCGTGCCCGGTCATGACATCGAGCCATGGCTCCAGGCTTGGTACGCTACGCGCATTGATCAACCCGTCGATGAAACCGCCGTTGATTTCCGGGCCAAGGCCTGCAGGCGCGATCAGGCACATGGAGTTGACCGCGATGCGGCCGAGGCCCCACGTCGCCAGAGCCACCGCTCCGCCGAGAGAATGCCCGACGAAGTGTGCACGGGTGATGCCGCGTCCCTCCAGTTCCTCCGCAACCGCGGTTACCACCGCTTCGAAATTGGCCTCCGGCGCGTGCGTCGAGGAACCGTGTCCGGGCAGGTCGACCAGGACCGGCTCCACGGACCGGTCGATCAGCGGCACGACACGGCTCCAGCTGGACTTGTCGGCCCCGAAACCGTGCAGGAACACGACCGGCATCCGGTCCGTGGCCGCTGCAATCGAAGGCGCGGAAGGCTGCACCGCGGCGGCATCGTCAAGATCGCGCAACCTGATGCGACCGCGCGGGCCGGACCCGGCTATGCGCGCAAGATCTATGCCGCGTTCGCGAGCAACCCGCCGCGCCAGCGGCGAGGCTACGATGCGAGAGCCCGGCGAGCGCACGGCCACGGCCGCGGCGTGGGCCGGCTGTTCCGTGGCAGGCTGCGACGCGGAAGCGGAGGCCTGGGCGTGCGGAGTCGCGGCTCGGCTTTGCACCGGCTGCTCCGCCACATCCGGCTTCTCGTCGCTGATATTGCCAAGGACAGCGCCAATGGGCGCCTCCTCGCCGGGCCGGTAGAAGACTTCTGCAAGATAACCGGAATGATCGGCCTCGATTTCCGACGCCGCCTTCGCAGTTTCAACAACGACGACGACTTCGCCTGCGTCGACCTTATCACCAGGCTGATGTTTCCACTCAACCACGACGACGCTTTCCATGTATTCGCCGCCAGCGCTATCGAGCATGATCGGATGAGACATCGCTCGGCCCTCACGCCAGTGTTTTCAGGGATGCCGCGACGATCTTTTCGGCATTCGGCAAAACGGCCATTTCCAGCGGCTCGCTATAGGGAATGGGCATATCAGGTAGGGAAACACGCGCGACCGGTGCATCCAAATCATCGAAACAATGATCCATAATTGTCGCGGACAGTTCCGCGCCATAGCCACAAAAGGCCCACCCCTCGTTGACGACGACGGCGTTGTTTGTCTTGGCCAGCGATATCTTGATCGCCTCAAGGTCAAGCGGCTTGAGCGAGCGAAGATCGATCACTTCGGCGTTGACACCCTTCTCCTGAAGAAGTTCGGCCGCCTTGATGCTCTCGTGCACCATGCGCGAGGTCGCGAAGATTGAAATATCGGCACCCTCGCGCACCACCTTGGCCTTACCCAGGGGTACCAACACATCGTCGCCTTCCGGCACATCGGAGCGCAGATTGTAGAGCAACTTGTGCTCAAGGAAGACCACAGGCTGGTCGTCACGAATCGCGGATTTCAGCATGCCTTTCGCGTCAGCGGGATCGGCAGGGGCGACAACCTTGATGCCGGGAATATGCGCGAGCATGGAATCGAGCGCCTTGGAGTGTTGCGCACCCGCTCCGGCACCACCACCACCCTGTGTACGCAGGACGAAAGGCATCTTTACCTGACCATTCCAGATATACTCGTAGATCGAAGCCTGGTTCACCAGCGCATCGAGTGTCAGGGGCAAGAAATCGGCATACATGATTTCGAGCACCGGCCGCGTACCTGTCATTGCCGCACTCACGGCCATCGCTGTCATCGCCTGCTCGGAAATCGGCGTATCTCGTACACGCAAAGCTCCGAACTCATTCTGCAGATCACGTGTAACCTTGAACACGCCGCCGTAACGCCCGATGTCTTCACCGAACAGGAACACCGTTTCATCACGCGTCATTTCCTCGCGCAGCGCCGCATTGAGCGCCTCCGCATACCGCATCAACGCCATCATGCAACCTCGCCATATGCCGCGTGGGGACGGAATACCTCGAACTCCGGCATCGGGTCCGAAAGGGCCTTCTCGAACGCGGTGGAAACCTCTTCAGCAGCGGAAGCCGCCAGCTTGGCCAGCGCATCCTCTCCGACCGGCTTCTTCAGGGCCTCATAGGCGATCTTCAGCGGATCCCGTTTCTTCCAGTCCGCAATGTCTTCGGGGGATTGGTACCCCCCCATGTCAGAGGTGGAGAAACCTTCCAGCCGGTAGGTCTTGGCCTCTACCATACCTGGCCCTTCGCCGCGGCGGGCACGCTCGGTCATCTCGGCAACGGCACGATAGACCGCCACGACATCGTTGCCATCGACGATAATCGAGGGAATCGCGTATCCAGCGGCGCGAATGCTAATATCATCCACTGAAGATTGCATATTGGTATCAACAGTCAGGCCATACTGATTGTGCTCGAGCACGAAGATGACCGGCAACTTCCATAGGCTCGCCATATTCATCGCCTCGTGGCATATGCCGGTCTGGGCGGCCCCGTCGCCGAAGATGCACATTGAAACCGAGTTTCGCCCAAGCATCTGAATCGAAAGGGCCGCACCGGCAGCAGCGGGGATCCCCGCACCAACGATAGCATTGCCTCCGATCATGCCCTTGGATGCATCTGCAACGAGCATATGACCTGCCCGGCCGCCGCAGCTACCTGTGGCACGGCCGAATATCTCGGCGACGACTGGATACACGTCCAGCCCCTTGCCGATGTAGTGGGCGTGACCACGATGCGTACTCATGACGTAGTCATCGTCAGTAAGCATCGCGGTGGCACCGACGCCGATTGCTTCCTGACCATCACAACGGTGAATCGGCCCACGCGTCCTACCTTCCTTATGCAGCAAGCCCAACCGCTCCTCGAGCTGTCGAACGACGTGCATCTTGCGATACATCTCAATTTGCTCGTCGATTGATGGGGAATTCTTCATATAAACCCGTTCCACGCTATTTTTGTTATAACATGTAACACATAACGAACGAGCGCCGCAAGCATCATTCACGGACAAAACAAAGCCGGCCATGCGATTTGCCTGGCCGGCGGAAGGGTTCGGAAGTTGGAGCAGAAGTTCCCCTATTCTTTCGTGGCGCCAGCTTCGGCCCTGCTATGAATCATGCTCGCAAGCCACTCACTCGACGAACGGATGTCCTTGGCGATCGCCGCTTCCAGCTTGTCCGCATCCCTGGACTTTATCGCCTTGATGATATCGCGATGAATGTCGATGCCTACTTTGACCTTGCCGTATTCCGGATACAGCACGTTGAGGTAGGAGCCGATCATCAGCCAGCAGTTTTCGATCATCTTGCTGAGCTGCGGCATATTGGCAGCTTGGTAGATCGTGAAGTGAAACTTCCAATTGAGGGTCCGCAACGCAGCGTAATCCTTGACCGCGTCTGCCTTGATCAGATCCTCGTTGATACGCTCGAGGTCGCGCACGATCTCCGCGGTCAATCCGGTTACCGCCTCGCGCGCAGCAAGCCCTTCCAGCGCAATTCGGATGCGGGACACCTCCCGCAGCCGCTTCTCGTCGATCTCGGGCACACAGACCGTACCGTTCGGACGTGACTCCAATGCCCCCTCGGCAACGAGGTTATATAGCGCCTCGCGCGCTGGCGTCAGGCTAACGTTGAGAGCGTTGGCAACAGCACGAATAGTAAGCTTTTCGCCGGGCTTGAACTGGCCGGCCATAATGGCGGAACGCAACTGGTCCCGCACCATGGCACCAAGCGTTTCCTTGCGCTCGACCGGTGTAAAACTGTCTAGTGCAGAAGACATGCGATTATATCAGACCTTTCAGACAATCGAGACGTGAAAACAATAAGAATCATATTGCGCTTGGCATCTTTTCACCAAGAGGTCAGCCGCGCAATGCGTTGTCAATGCGACATAACCTGACTTAAAAATTCCCTTGTTCTTGGATGTTCGGGCGCGGTGAAGAACACGCCCGGTTCGGCTTCCTCGATGATCTGCCCCTTGTCCATGAATACGATGCGATCCGCGACCTTGCGGGCAAACGACATCTCGTGGGTCACGCAGACCATCGTCTGGCCATCCATGGCAAGTTCAATCATCACATCGAGGACCTCGGAGATCATCTCCGGATCAAGGGCAGAAGTGGGTTCGTCGAACAACATGATCCGCGGCATCATGCACAGCGAGCGAGCGATGGCGACACGCTGCTGCTGACCGCCCGACAACTCGCCCGGATACTTGTCGGCCTGTTCGGGAATGTGTACTCGCTCCAGAAACATCATTGCCCGCTCGACAGCCTCAGCGCGGGGCAACTTGCGCACCAGCATCGGGGCGAGAATGCAGTTCTCCAAGATCGTCATGTGCGGGAACAAGTTGAAATGTTGGAAAACCATGCCAACTTCAGATCGGATGGCGTCCATCCCCGATCCGCCCTCAACAATGTGATTGCCAAGCAGTACAATGTCGCCTGACTGGTGCTTTTCCAACTGGTTCATGCAACGGATCAGCGTTGACTTGCCCGAGCCCGACGGCCCACAAATGACGATACGTTCACCGTTGCGCACGGACAAAGAAACATCGCGAAGAGCGTGGTGCTGTTGATAGTATTTGTTCAGCCGCCTCACCTCGATAGCGTTTTCGTTTTTCATCAGCATTCGCAGCCTCCTACAGCTTGCCCACACGCATCAGCCGCTCCAAATACGCACCGTAACGCGACAGGCTGAATACGAAGATGAAATAAACCAACCCGATGAACACGTAGACCTCGACGTAGGCGAAGGCCCACTCACCAGAGCCGTAGGCGGCATTGCCCGAGGCGAGAAACTCGAACAGTCCGACGATGATGATCAACGAGGTTTCCTTGAAAGTAATGACGAACTGGTTGATCGTCGGTGGGAGCGCCCGACGAAACGCCTGCGGCAGAATGATCCGCGTCATCCGCTGCCAATAGCTGAGACCGAGCGCCTTGGACGCCTCTTCCTGTCCGACAGGCAGAGATTGGATGCCACTACGGATGATCTCAGCCTGATAGGCAGCGAAAAATAACGCCATGCCGCCGATCACCCGGTACAGCTTGTCGCCCAGAAGCCAACTTGGAACCACGACCGGGACCACAACCGCGACAGTGAACAGGATCGTAATCAGAGGCAGCGAGCGCACTGTATCGATGACGAGGCCGATGGGCACAGATATGAACGGGAACGCTGAGCGCCGCATCAGCGCAAACGCGATTGCCATCGGCATGCCGATCAGGGCGACACTGGCAAATATGAAAATCGTAAGCGACAGCCCGCCCCATTGTTCCTCTGTTATCAGGGAAAGCCCGAAGACACCGCCCCGCATAAGCACAATGAAAGCCAAAAGACCACCGCCCCACATCGCCGCTAGCTTTCGCGCCGACCAGAAAGCGGGCATACACGAAAGGACGCCGACACCAATGACAATGATACAGGCGAGCGCGGAACGCCAATGCTCCTCGTAAGGGTAAAGGCCGAAGAACATTAATCGCCAGCGCGCGAAGATGACCGACCAGCAAGCCCCTTCGGCAGCTTGGCACGCCTGCGCCCCCCCCTCCACGGAAAAGATGGCATCCAGAAATGCCCAATGAAGCAGAGACCAGCCGATGTAGATGAAGGCCAACAGGCCGCCCAGAGTGATCAACGTGTTAGGAATGCTGCCGAAATATGCCGCGCGGAACTGCTCCAGACCACTCTGGCGCGGGGGCCGGATGTTGAGTTCGGCATCCCTATTTGTCGTATCCGACATGTCTCAGAATCCTTCCGGCAGGTCCGTGGCCTATTTTCGCGAACTCGGGCCCTTGATCGCGATTGAACGGTTGATCGCGTTCATCACCGAGCCCAGCGTGTAGTTGATCAACAAGAACCCGCCCATCAGCAGCAAAAGCAACTCGACTGTCTGGCCGCTCTGGTTGATCGATGTCGATATGACGAGAAAGAAGTCAGAGAAACCCACCGCGACACCAAGCGTCGTCGCCTTTATTAGCCAAACGTACTGGTTAGTTAGCGTCGGCAGAATGGCACGGATAGCGAGCGGCAGGCGCACCAGCGTAAAAATACGCCAAGGCCGCAGCCCCAAGGCCTTGGCAGCCTCGATCTGTCCCGGCTCCACGGCCAAGAAGCCCGCCCGGATGATCTCGCCAAGATAGGCGCCGCCGTACAGGGACATGGCGGTAAGAAGGGCCGCAAATTCCGAAGTCATGCGGAAGCCACCCTTAATGTTGAGGCCGCGCAACTCCGGGATAGTGACCAGTGGCACCCCTTCCAGGCGACCGGACGCGGCTATCGCAACCACAGCGACGCCCATTGTCAGTAAAATGAAAAAGGCGATCAGCTTCCGATACTCGTCGCCCCGCCCCTTTAGGCATCGTGTAACGCGCAGCCACAAGCTAATCACGATGCCGGCGACCAACACCAGGACACACAGCGCCAGCGCACCGTCGGATACATTCAATCCAGGAACGTAGAGGCCACGGGAGGAAAAGAATACCATGTCGGCGAAAGCGATCGCCTTGCGCGGTGGTGGCATGTGCGTGAACACCGCGTACCAGAAAAACGCCTGCAGGATCAGCGGCACATTACGGAAGGTTTCCACGTAGATGGTGCCCAGAGCGTTCAGAACCGGGTTGGCGGCGGTGCGCGCCACACCCGCCAAAACGCCGACAAGTGTTGCCAGCGCCAAACCGGAGAAACCGAGAAACAGCGTATTCGTCAGGCCGATCAGCAGGACCTTCCAGTAGGGGTCACTAATCGAATACGGGATCAGCGAAAAACTAATATCCCAACCGGTGCTGCGCCACAGGAAATCGAAGCCGGATACAATCCCCTGCCTCATCAGCTCCTGCTGGACGGAATAGACAAGAAATGAAAGCAAACACACAGTGGCGACCGCCAGCCCGGCCTGAATCCGCCTTGAGCCCAACCTGGTTACTAGTGATGCAAAGGTCATGCTTCGCGCCGTAAGAGTGTTTCGATGGCGGGGCCGGCGTTGCGGCCGACCCCGATAGCATCATCAGTCAACAAGGATCGGAAACAGCACACCCCCGTCGGACCACAGGCCGTTGATGCCGCGATCGAGACGGTAAGGGGATCCCTGACCCAGGTTGCGCTCCCAGAGTTCGTCGTAGTTGCCGAGCTTCTTGATGACATTGTAGGCCCAGTCATCATCAAGCCCCATGCGCGCACCGATTCCCGGGGTCGCGCCGAGCAGCTTACCCACGACCGGCGTCGGCGGGTTCGCCTTCATCTCGTCGACATTCTCGCTGGTGATACCATTTTCCTCGGCAGCCAATAGGGCTGACAAGGTGAAATTCATGATGTCGACCCAGCTATCATCTCCCTGACGCACCGCCATGGCGACCGGCTCAGCGGAAATCGTGTCCGGCAGGATGACGTGGGCCTCGGGATCTTCCGCTTTGAGCCGAACCACGGCAAGCTGCACATCCCACTGCGCGAATACGTCACAACGACCGGAGAGATAGGCGGCTTCGCTTTCTTCGGTCTTCTCTGTGGTCACGAATTCCATCGTGACATCGTTGGCCTTCAGATACTCGGCCACCGAACGTTCCGTGGAGGTGCCAGCGGGGACGCAGACCGTACCGCCATCGAGATCCTTGACCGACTGGGCGCCCAATTCTTTGGGTACCAGCATCTTGATCGGCGCCATCATGTAGATGTTGGAGAATTGCAAGCCCAGCTCGGTATCCCGCCCCATGGTCCAGCCGGTCGCCTTGATAATGACATCCAGCTCACCGGACTGGATGGATGGCCAGCGCTGCGCCCAGCTGGTGGGAAGAATTTTCAAGTGACCTTCATAGTCGCCAAAGATGGCAGTTGCCACGGCGCGACAAAGATCAATGTCAAAGCCCTTCCAGTTGCCCTTGTCGTCCACTTCGGCAAGGCCGAGGTACGAGCCGTTGTGTCCCGTGCAATGCAGCGCGCCACGCGCCTTCACCTCTTCAAGTGTCTTTCCGACTTCTGCCTGCGCGGGCGAAATCACAGTCCCGCCGATGAACACAGCGGCAGCCGCCGCCTTGAATATCACCTTAAACATGTTCTGCTCCTCGTCTGAATGCGGCGGCCATCTGTTCGCCTCTACTTCCTGTTACATGTTACATGTTATAACGAATTTCGATCCCGTCAACTTTTGATCGGATCCGGCGGCAATTTTTTTGACGCCGCGCCTCTTCTCTAGGGAAGCTCGACACGGAACACCTAGAGCACTCCATCCACCCAAATCGCTGAAAGAGTCTCTCGGTCAAAAAAGGGCTCCTCACGCCGGAGACAGAGAGGCTCACAGTCGCGCCATCGTGTTCGATGCTGTCAATGCACGGGAACCGAACAAGGCGGCGGCCGACGAGATTTTCGTCCACAACGCGCCCGACATTTTTGGTGACCTGCCCCCCAGCAAAATCCCTCATCATGATGTAGTGTCTTCCCACCCCTGAAGGTGCAGACGAGTGCGCAGACCGCCGCTGCAGGCCGATCCAAGGGCGCCGATGCCAAGCGGCAATCAGCCCTGCGAAAAGTTTTCCGACAACGTTTTAGACGACGGAAAATGACGGAATTAAAGGTGGTCCGGTTTAGCGCGACTGAGCCTCGCTCCCTTAGCTCGGATTGTCGGTTCCTGGAGTTCTCCGACTTCAATCCAGTACGATGCTCACCAGACGGTGATCCAGTGAAGAGAGCATGCCTTGCTTGATACCACCTCGAGCATGCTTGAGCATGAAGGCGACTGTTGTCGGAGAGCGAAGAGGATCGCGTCAGGAACTTCCACGCCTAGAGAAGTCGTATACTTGCAACTCGTATTTTACCGGCTCCACCCGTCTGCCCGGATTTCGGCGGAGTGCTCGCCGAGTTTTGGCGAGGGGCGGTCGGAGACCGGTGCCGGCGCGCCGGCAAAGCTGATCGGCGTGCGCACCCCGGGAACGCCTCCCGGCTCGATGCGCATGCCGCGGTGGATAACCTGGGGGTCGGAAAACACGTCGGCGACCGTGTTGATCGGTCCCGCCGGAACGACGGCTTCCTCCAGCGCCGCCAGCAGGTCGTCGCGGCGCCAATGGCCGGTTCTTTCCGAGATCATCGCCGTGAGGGCGGACCGGTTCGCCACGCGCTCGGAATTGGTGGCAAACCGCGGGTCGTCCGCGACGCCCTCGAGTCCGAGCACGCCGCACAGCCGGCCGAACTGGCCGTCATTGCCGACGGCGACGATCACCCAGCCGTCGGACACTGCGAATGTCTGGTAGGGCGCGATGTTGGGATGCGCGTTGCCCATCCTGCGCGGTGCGACCCCGGAGGCGAGGTAATTCATTGCCTGGTTGGCGAGCACGCCCGTCATGCAGTCCAAAAGCGCCATGTCGACATGCTTGCCCTTGCCGGTTCGCTCCCGTTCGGCAAGGGCGGCCTGGATGGCGATGACGCCGTAGAGCCCGGTGAAGATGTCGGCGAAGGCGACGCCGACCTTCTGCGGCTCGCCGTCCGGGTCGCCGGTCAGGTCCATGATGCCGCCCATTCCCTGGACCAGGAAGTCGTAGCCGGCGCGCGGCGCATAGGGACCGTCCTGGCCGAAACCGGTCACGGAGCAGTAGACGAGGCGCGGATTGTCCGCCGACAGGGAGGCGTAGTCGAGGCCGAACTTGGCGAGCCCTCCCAGCTTGAAATTCTCGACCACGACATCCGCCTCTGCTGCCAGGCGGCGCACCAGGGCGAGGTCGTCCTCGTTGCGGAAATCGGCTGTGACGGAGCGCTTGCCCCGGTTGCAGGCGTGGAAATAGGCGGCCGCCTTCTCGCCGTCGCGCTCTATGAAGGGCGGCCCCCAGCGCCGCGTGTCGTCGCCCTCGGGGCTTTCGACCTTGATGACGTCGGCGCCGAGATCGGCGAGCGTCTGGCCTATCCACGGTCCCGCGAGAATGCGGGCCAGTTCCAGCACCCGGAGGCCGGCGAGAGGCATCATATTCATCTCAGAAGAACGCCTGCAACCCGGTCTGCGCCCGTCCGAGGATCAGGGCGTGCACGTCATGCGTGCCCTCGTAGGTGTTGACCGTCTCGAGGTTCGCCATGTGGCGGAACACCTGGAACTCCTCGGAAATGCCGTTGCCGCCGTGCATGTCGCGCGCCATGCGCGCGATGTCGAGCGCCTTGCCGCAATTGTTCCGCTTGATGAGCGAGATCATCTCCGGCGCCGCATTGCCCTCGTCCATCAGCCGGCCGACGCGCAGCGCCGCCTGCAGGCCCAGCGCGATCTCCGTCTGCATGTCCGCGAGCTTTTTCTGGAACAACTGCGTCTGCGCCAGCGGCTTGCCGAACTGCCTGCGGTCTAGGCCGTATTGGCGCGCCGCGTGCCAGCAGAACTCCGCCGCGCCCATCGCGCCCCAGGCGATCCCGTAGCGCGCCCGGTTGAGGCAGCCGAACGGGCCCTTCAGCCCCTCCACGCCCGGCAGGAGCGCATCCTCGCCCACCTCGACATTGTCCAGCACGATCTCGCCCGTCACCGAGGTGCGCAGGGAAAGCTTGCCGGCGATCTTCGGCGCCGACAGGCCCTTCAGGCCCTTTTCCAGCACGAAGCCGCGGATCTTGCCGCCATGGGCCTCCGACTTCGCCCAGACGACGAAGACGTCGGCGATCGGCGCGTTGGATATCCACATCTTGGAGCCGTTCAGCACGTAGCCGCCGTCGCCCTTGCGCGCCGTGGTCTTCATGGAACCGGGATCGGAGCCGGCATCCGGCTCGGTCAGGCCGAAGCAGCCGATCCACTCGCCCGAGGCGAGCTTCGGCAGGTATTTCCGGCGCTGCTCCTCCGAGCCGTAGGCGTGGATCGGGTACATGACCAGCGAGGATTGCACGCTCATCATGGAGCGGTAGCCGGAATCGACACGCTCGACCTCGCGGGCGATCAGGCCGTAGGCAACATAGCTCGCGCCGGCACCGCCATATTGCTCCGGCACGGTGACGCCGAGCAGGCCCATCTCTCCCATCTCGGCGAAGATCGAGGGATCCACCGTCTCGTTGGCGAATGCCTCGATGACGCGCGGTTGCAGCCTGTCCTGCGCGAAGGCATGCGCGCCGTCGCGCAGCATGCGCTCCTCGTCGCTCAGCTGGCTGTCGAGGCGAAAAGGATCCTCCCAGGAAAACGAGCCGAGTTCCGGCGCGGTGACATTACTCATCGTTGTTTCTCCATTATATGCTCCGAAAGCAATCGCTTACAGAGAGCGAAACCGACGCGCAGAGAATGGTTCTGCGTTTGTAAACGTCTCCTCGCCGACAATCATTTCGGCGATCAGGCGCCCGGTCGCGGGCCCCAAGGTCAAACCATGATGCGCGTGTCCGAATGCGAACCATAGTCCCCGGTGACGAGGTGCAGGGCCTATGATCGGTAGCATGTCTGCCGTACACGGACGCGCGCCGAGCCAAGGTTCCGTATCCACGCGCTCGCCAAATCTAACCGTTTCCCGTGCAGTCTTCTCGGCGACGTCAAGCTGTACAGGCGATTTTGCCGCATCTCTCCGTGCGAATTCCGAACCAGTTGTCAGCCGGATACCATTCGTCATGGGCGCAAGCAGAAAGGCCATTTCCCGGTCTGCAAACCAATTCTGCAAGGGTGCATCTTCTTCAGGCCGGTAGTGAATCGAATACCCTCGCTGCACTGCGATCGGGAAGCGATACCCAAGCATTCTCACCAGATCCGTAGACCACGGACCGAGAGCTACAACTGCATCACGGGCGGACACAACGCCGCTACAGGTCATGACGCTCCACCGCCCGTCCGGGCCGCAGGTCAGTGTATGAGCATCACCCTGCAAATATTGTCCACCCAGCTTCCGAAAATACGCGAAATAGGCTCTCGTCAGTTCCAACGGATTTTTGACGGTCCAAGGATCCGTCCAACGGATTGCCCCTGCAAAGTCG
The DNA here is from genome assembly GCF_013358405.1 of Oricola thermophila. Classification (NCBI taxonomy): domain Bacteria; kingdom Pseudomonadati; phylum Pseudomonadota; class Alphaproteobacteria; order Hyphomicrobiales; family Ahrensiaceae; genus Oricola; species Oricola thermophila. The sequence continues at coordinate 3,515,880 of NZ_CP054836.1, read as the reverse complement.
ATCTTCAGACTTGGCTCAATCATTCTGAGCTCGGCGGCTTCGACTCTGCTGCTTGCAATCTCGTATTCGCTCCTCAACCAATCGGCTTCGGCATATGCTTTTGTTAGTGCCTCGTCACTTCGGTATGCCTCGAGCCAACCGTTCCTGACGATCAGATGCTGCGCGCACGCTTTCTCGACAAGCAAGGCGTGCTCCGAAACCGAATGCGAAATGAACTGCGCATAGTCACGCACGATGGCTTGGTAATTCTTGGGGCGCGAATGCCACCAGTAGCGAACCAAGTACGGAATGAGCGGAGGGATATCACGCAGATGGTACCGCATGTCACGGCTGGTATTCAGCCCATATTTCAGGATTTGCCAGATTTTCTGGGGGAACGCATGCGGAAGGACCCCCTCACGCTGTATCAATCCAGCATTGCCTTTCGATGTTCCCTCGCCTGCTTCCCGGATATCAATAAGAAGAACAGACCGGTCACGCCGTGCCAGATGGATGGCGGCGCTGACACCGACTATTCCCGCTCCCAGAACGATCGTGTCGACATACATCTCGATTATGGCTCCTGAACCGCAAGAAATCGGGAGTGATGGCAATCGGGAGTCATTGTGCTCTTACCCGCCCGGTTGCATCATTGCGGCATGCACCGAGCCGGACACGGACGACCCATCGACATCTGCAAGCTCGTCATCATCTGGCAAAGTGAAGTATTTTGCACGACTTCCACAGCCCCCGCAGGGCAAGAGCGGACCTCGACTTCACATATCGACATTCGACCAATGCAGTCGTTACCGGCGGTCCAAGGAAGAAAGGCGCCCCATGTCGGTGCTCGAAATCGCCAACAACTCGATCTACACAGTGAGATCCACTTCAATATCAAGGAAGGGCGCATATTGCTGGGCCCCGAAGATATCTGGATCGCCTGCGTAGCCACTCGGCCGAAGCCGTTTGATCGTGAATTTGATCGCATTGGCAGGATCAAACATCACGAAATCGGTAATTCTCGAAGGATCGATTCCGAGTACCTCGCTGACGCGTTCGCGGGTCAGCGCCTTGGCGCGCTTCACCAGCTCATAGGTTTCCTTTTCGCGGAAAATGATATCGAAGGTGATCTTGTCGGTACCGGCATTTTTGGATCGGATTGTCTTTGCGAGATCCGACAATTTTCTGGTTTCGTTTTTCATGTTCAACCAACCATCTCGGAGTGTGTCGGGAAAAGTTCGAGCGGATTATCCACGGCCATCGTATGGTTGATGGTCCACCGATATGCGGGGCTTGCGGGCATGACCTCATCAAGCGGGAAGGCGACACCGCCCGCGGTCCCCTTGACGTCGGCAAGACGGGCATAGAACAACTGCCGCGTCCCCGTAATCGTCAGCTCTTCCGCCAGTTCGCGCGTCGGTGCGACGCCCTGCACCAGGATGCAGACTTCGTGCGCCGGCTTATCCTTGAACGGCTCCATGTCACCCATAACGCCGTTACGGCCAAAAACATTATAGTGAAGTTCCCAGCCAGTCTTGCCGAATCTCTCCCGCGCCTGTTCACGCGCCCAATCAATGACCTTGTCGACATTCGCGATCGTGTAGGGGTCGCGTATTGCAGCAATGCCGACAAAGCGCTCACCGACCCTGCCTGACCCTTCCAACTTGACCCGAAATTCTTGGGCAGGATCGAAGCGCATTCCGGTCACCCGGGTGGTCTTTGCCGATACCTGTTCGTAGTTGCAGTTGGCCATGTCCAGCCTACCGCCGGCGACGAATTCCTCGAACGGGTTAGAGCGTTCGTACATGGCGTGTCCGGCAACTGAAGCCACCGTGCAGGACTGCGCGGGGCTCATCGCCGTAACTTCAACATAGTCGGGCGTGATCTCGCCGAGTACGGTTTCCTTACCCCCGTAAGGTTCCGCACAGAACGAGGCACATTCGAGAACCTTGCCGAGATAGTAGGCTTGCGCCTCAGGAAAGCCCTCGTGGAGAGCCGCCGCAGCAAAAATTGCACTATCGGATGAACGACCGCCGATGATCACATCACAGCCTTCCGCAAGAAGCTTCCGGTATGGATGCACACCGGCCAACGCAACAATTCGGCTGGTAGCGTCAAGTTCAGCTTCGTCGAGGTCCGGTCGTCCATCAAGGCCGGCGATTGCTGAGCCGCCACGGATTTTGCTGCGTACCAGATCCTTGTCGACTTCAGAGTAGAACCAGCCGAGCCTGAACGCCGGCAAATCGTGCTTTCGTGCCAGATCGCGGATGATCTGAACGTACATGTCGACGCGACTGTTCGACCCGGTATCGCCGGCCGACCCTATTATCATCGGCTTGTTGATACGTCGTGCAGCCAGAAGCATGACTTCGAGGTCGTGTTCCTGCCAAGCACGCGGACTGGCACATGTGTCACTGCCAAGCGGCACCGGGCCAATATCATCGCTGCCGGAATCGGCTGCGATGTAATCCACACCGGCATCGACACCGATCCGGAAACTCTCCGTCTTCAATGGCGCGAAGCCGAGATGCCCGTTCGGACATATTACTCTTAACGATTGCATGAATGCTTCTCCGACCTCAGATTGTTTCAGGCGCAGAGATGCATGCGATGTGCCAACAACGATCTAGCCGCTAAGGCTTTGTTCTGAAAGGAAACATTCTCCGGTGTGGATGCCGTCACTCAATTCGCGCGCTGAAATCGCGCAGACGGGCGTGTATTTCACGCACTCATCATGCCGAGCTTGATCATCTGGTGGCGGAGCGCATGGCGGCTGATCTTTAGCCGTGCCGCAGTATCCTTCAAATTGTTGCGCGAAGCGGCCAATGCCTGCTCGATCAGGCGGCGCTGGTATTTCTCGGTCGCGGCATGAAATCCGAGCTCGAAATCGACGTCGTCACCGTCCTTAACCAAGGCTGGCGATACGGAGGAACTGCACGCACGAACTGTGCGGATGATCCGATCCGGCAAATGGTGCGGAAGCACAATATCATCGTCTTCCAGGATGAAAATGCGTTCCAGAAGATTTTCCAGTTCCCGGACATTGCCTGGCCATGGATATTTCAGGAAAATATCGGCGGTCTCGTCGGCCAACCCAACGATATTGCGGCCATAGCGTTTGTTGTATTTCGAGATAAAGTAGTCTGACAACGTCAACACATCGCGGCCACGATCCTTCAATGCCGGGATGTTGATGGCTACAACCTGCAACCTATAATAAAGATCCTCCCGGAAGTTCCCGGCCAGAACCTCAGACAGCAGAACCTTGTTAGTGGCCGCGATAAATCGCACATCGACCGAAGTTGACTTGACTGCCCCGACACGGCGAAATTCATGCGTGTCCAGCAGGCTGAGCAATTTTGCCTGCAACATCGGTTCCAGTTCGCGGATTTCATCCAGAAAAATGGTACCGTGATTGGCCGCCTCAAGAAGGCCTACCTTGCGTTCCACGGCACCGGTAAATGCACCTTTCTCATGGCCAAACAGCTCCGATTCCAGCAGGCTAGATGGGATCGCGGCACAATTCACGTCAACAAACTGCTTGGCAGCACGCTTCGATAGCCGGTGAAGCATACGCGCCACCATCCCCTTGCCTGTACCGGTCGGACCATAGATCAAAACGGTTTGTGCCGGACTTTTGGCTACACGTTTGATCAAGGCGCGCAAAGCATCAATCGAGGGATGATCACCAATCAGGTCGTCTTGATAGCCCGCCATTCCTATTCCTGGTCAACGCTCGGTCTCGGCCAAATGGATCACAAGGCGTAACGCTTCCAGTTGCCGAGGCACGGATTGCCTTCATGAAAATATAGACACCGTTCACTCCAGGAATAAACCGCCGAAGAAATTGTCTGCGAGCCGTCGTCGCAGGCATGCTGACAGATCGGCGCGGATTGCGGCGCGTCTTCCTCATGGCGAGCCAGCACCGTCATGAGGTTTGCAACCGTCAAAGCCATACTTGGAAGCACATGGTCCAGATAGTCGAGCCGCTTGCGCGAATTCGCCAAGTTCCTATCGTCTTCCGCGTTGAGCGTCTCAGAACACAAATCGTTGGAAATGAAATGGTTGGTCCGCCGCGCTATAACGCCTCGCTCCACGGCCACAGCATTCGCACCAAGTTCGATCGCCGCAACCGCACCGGTATGATCGGCGATCACGAGGGTCCCACCACCCGCATGCTGCACCGAACGAATGAACGCAACAGCCTCGTCCACGTTGCTACACGTCGCCAGTATCCGGTTCATCAGGAAATAGCGCAACCAGCCAACGCGATGTGCGCGAACCCCCACCTGAGTATCTGCCAGCAACAGGCCAGATGCGTTCATGCCACTGGAGTAAGCGCACGGACTGCCGAGACTTCCGACGGCAACAATGGCACCGCTCGAGATATCAGGGCCGGAATGCCGAAACACTTTCTGAATTCCGAGGTGCGCACCTGAGAAATCCCGGTTTTTTGCCACCAGCGGTCCGTCCGCCGTGTCGCCGACGGCAACCGCGCTACAGCCGTCCCCGTCAAGCACGGCACCTTGGGCGATGTCTCTAAGCATGCCAAGGTGAAGATGCGCAAACAGGTCATCGAAAGCGATACCGAACCCGTCGGCGATACCGCTTAACTCCGCCATCGAATGGGGGTCATGTTCCTCCGCAAACTGTTTTTGCGCGGCGAGATAAATCCGAGCGCGGTCATCAATGAGGCCGTCGGCGCGCGCCTGCTCTACGCGGCCAACTGTCGCGCTTACAACCTGATCCCTATTTGCACCCGACGCGGCCGCCTGCCGCGCACCGCGCAGCCATGCGTCGCCATCCATGACGATTGGCTGACCATCCGCCACTCCTGATACAGACATGTCAAACCTTCTCCAACACGGAAACAGCTTCGCGAGCGCGATGACATGCGACGCGATGATCGGGCTCGAGCATCTCGGTCACCGGTGTCTCTTGGCTGCAACGTTTTATTGCCAACGGACAGCGTGTGTGAAACTTGCAGCCTGACGGCGGATTAAGTGGTGTCGGTAGGTCGCCGGTTAGCCGTACGCGTTTGAGTTTGCCCGGTGCATCGACTTCCGGAACGGCCGACATCAGACTCTGCGTATACGGATGGCGCGGCCGTGTCAGCACGGATTCCACCGGCCCCAATTCCACGATCTCGCCAAGGTACATGACTGCCACGCGACTCGACAAGTAACCGATAACGGAGATGTCATGCGATATGAAAACATAGGTAAGTCCCATATCCCGCTTCAGGTCGAGGAGAAGCTGTATGATCTGAGCCTGGATGGACACATCCAGTGCAGAGACAGGCTCATCACAGATTATAAACTCCGGATTGCTGACCAAAGCCCGTGCAATGCCGATGCGCTGACGCTGCCCACCGGAAAACTGGTGAGGATACCGATCGAGGTGGCTAGATTTCAGGCCAACCTTCTCCAGCATCTCGACAACGAGCTCGCGTTCTTGCGAACGATTCGTGACAATCCGGTGCAGGGATAGGGGCAAGCCAACTATCTCGGCAACGGTGCGGCGCGGATTGAGCGAGGCATAGGGATCTTGAAAGATAATTTGCATACGCCGACGCAACACTTTCAAATCATCGGCACCAAGCGCGGTTACTTCCGTGCCATCAAACCGAACCTTGCCCGATGTCGGCTCATGTAGACGCAGGATCGATCGGCCCAGAGTGGATTTGCCGCAACCGCTTTCGCCAATCAGGCCCAAAATTTCCCCACGTTCGACCGAGAACGACACGTCATTCACTGCTCTCACAGTCGGAGGCACAGCACCGGTGATACGGTCCAAAAGAGTAGAACGGCCAAGATATGTCTTGCTCAGTTTCTCGACCTGAAGAAGAGGAACAGTTTCGCGTTTCATGCTGCCTGCTCCCTTGTGACCTTGACGCAGCGGGTTTGCCGGTCCGTGCCTGTGTCCTGCATTCCAATAGGTCGAAGGCAGTTCTCCATGCGTTCACCGCATCGCGAATAGAAACGGCATTGCGGCGGCAGGCCGACCAGATCAGGCACTTGCCCCTCAATCGGACGGATCGGCTGGCCGCGCAGCGACAGGCGCGGGATCGAACCGAGCAGTCCCTTGGTGTAAGGATGCTGCGGCCCGCGGATCACGGCCTCCGTCGGGCCTTCCTCCACGACCTGACCAGCATACATCACCATTACTCGGTCGCAGTGTTCAGCCACGACACCGAGATCATGCGTTATCAGCACTACACTCATTCCAAGCTTGGCCCGAAGATCCGAAATCAGTTCCAGAACTTGTGCCTGGATAGTCACATCCAATGCAGTAGTCGGCTCATCCGCGATCAACAGCTTGGGTCTCGAGGCCAGTGCGATGGCGATCATTATGCGCTGACGCATGCCACCGGAAAATTCATGCGGATACTGGTCGAGCCTGTCGCCGGCCGACGGAATACCGACAAGACCGAGCATCTCGATTGACCTCTCGCGAATAGCACGCCTGCGCTCCGCGCGTCCGGATGGCAACGACTCGTCATGGGCAACCAGCATCTCGGCGAGCTGTTCGCCCACTGTTAGAGCGGGATTGAGGGCCGTCAGCGCGTCCTGCATCGTCATGGCAATGTCGCGGCCACGTATGGCGCGCATCTGTCGAGCGGACAATGCCCGCAGGTCGCGCCCATCGAAATGGATCGTACCCGCATCAATTCGTCCCGGCGATCGCACCAGTCCCATGACCGAAGAAAAGGTGACACTTTTGCCCGACCCCGATTCTCCGACAACGCCAACGCATTCGCCCCGCCGAACCGTGACATCCACGCCATCGACTGCGCACACCATGCCATCGCGCGTATCGAAGACCGTACGCAAACCGGTCACCTCCAAAAGAATGTCGTTTCTGGTATTCATTCGTGGAACCTCGGGTCGAACGCGTCTCGCAGGCCCTGACTGGCGACATTAATCGCAAGCACCAGCACGAGGATGGCAATTCCGGGGAATGTCGAAACCCACCAGGCATCGAGAATGAAGGCTCGACCATCCGAGACCATCGACCCCCAGGATGCGGTCGGCGGCTGAACGCCAAGGCCAAGAAATGACAGGCTTGCCTCCAGGATGATGACGTGCGCCATGCGAATGGTAGAGACAACAATGACAGGCGACAGAATATTGGGCAGAATTTCGCGAGCCATGATATGGCCAGACGAAGCCCCTATTGCGCGCGCAGCCTCTACGTATTCGAGATCACGAGTTGCCAGCGTTTCCCCACGGACGACGCGGCAAGGTATGACCCACTCCTTGTAGGCCAATGCCAAGACGATGTTGATCAAGCCAGGTCCCATCATCGCCATCAGGCCGATCGCGAAAATCAGGTAGGGGAAACCAAGAAGAATGTCGACCAAACGGGAAATCGCAACATCGATCCAGCCGCGGAAATAACCCGCAGCCAGCCCGGCGACGATACCAATGGTGGTAGCCACCGTTATCACCGCCACACCAATGAATATCGATATACGACTGCCGTAGATGATACGGGAGAGGATATCACGCCCCAGCGCATCACAGCCCAGCACGTAGGACCAGTCCCCTCCCTCGTGCCAAGCCGGTGGCTGCAACCGTCGGAATAGATCGGTTTCGTTCGGATCGTGCGGCGCGATCAACGGCGCGAATACTGCCATAGCAACGAACACCAGCACAATTGTCGCACTAGCCATGGCCAGTTTGTTGGCGGCAAAGCTATTGAGATTACGACGAAAGATCGAGATGCCGGCCTCGGCAGGCACCGCAACGGCGTCGGAAAGAACAGCGCTCACAGCTCTACCCTCGGATTCAGTACGGTATAGAGAATGTCGGCAAGGAAATTCAGCAACACATAGGTCACTGCGTAAAATAGCACTGCAGCCTGCACGAGCGGATAGTTACGAAGGAAGATGCTTTCCACGACGAGGCGGCCGAGGCCAGGCCAACCAAACACCGTTTCCACGATCATGTTGCCGCCAAGAAGAGAACCGGTCTCGATCGCCGCAACGGAAACCGTCGGTATCAACGCGTTTTTCAGAGCGTGCCGGAACAGGATACGATTACGGTTGAGCCCCTTTGCCTCGGCAAAAGTGATATAATCCTGACGCATCACCTCCAACATCGAGGTACGCGTGACGCGCATAAGGATCGCGGTCATAGGCAAGCCTAGTGTAACGGCCGGCAGGATTATATGCGACAGCGCATCAAGAAAGGCATCGAAGCGGCCGCGCAACAAGCTATCAAGCAGGAGCATATGCGTGATCGGCTCCACCTCGCTTTCGAAGCCCACACGGCCGGACACCGGCAACAAGTGCAGATGCACCGAAAACAGCATCAATAACAGGATACCAAACCAGAATCCCGGCAATGAGACGCCAAGCAACGACCCCACAGTAGCCAGCTTGTCAAAGATAGAATTTTTGCGAATCGCCGCCAAAACGCCGAGAGGAATAGCGGTGGCGAGCGCTATGATCAGCGCTACAAGGCTAAGTTCAATTGTTGCCGGGAGCCGTTCAGCGATCACGTCGATCACCGGACGACGATGGAAGAAGCTTAGCCCGAAGTCACCTTGAAGGGCATTGCCGACAAAAATGAAGAAGCGCTGGAAAACCGGCTTGTCCAGTCCGAGATCGCGGCGCAACGCAGCTTCGCCTTCCTCGGTGATATTCTGGTCGCCTATCATGATCTCGACGGGATCGCCCGGGGTAAGTGTCATCATAAGAAAGACGATGACGCTCACCCCGGCAAGGACGGGAATGAGATGCAAAAGCCTCTCAACGAGCTTTCCCGGCGTCATTACATTCCCTCCTTGTCGGTCCTCATGGGCTGGCTAGTCAACGCAGGCGTCATGCAGGTTGATGCGGCTATCCGCACTTGGACGCCATCCCTTCAGACGCTTGGAAACACCGTAAATGTCCTGAGGCACCCAGAGGTAGACATACGGGACATCGGCTGCGGCTAGCGCTTCGGCTTCGCGGTAAATCTCGGCGCGCTTGGCTCGGTCGGTTTCGGTAACGGCAGCATCAAGTAACGCGTCAAGATCCGGATTGGAGTATCCGGCAGAGTTGCCGCGATCATCGGTGCGATGCGTCGGGTTGAAGATGCCGTATGGATCAAGCGAACCGTTGCCCCAGGACGTGAAATACATGTCACCGGATTTGGGCCCGCCCTTGGTGCGCCACTTGCTGTTGAGTTGACCACCCTCACCAACGGCAACGGTTGTTCGGATACCAGCCTTTGTCAGCAATGACGCAATCGCCTCAGCGGTATCCTTGAAGGCGCCGGTAACATCGAGTGTTACATCGATTCCGTCCGGATAGCCGGCCTCGGCGAGCAACATCTTCGACGTCTCGGGATCGTAATCGATACCCTGCAATTCCTTGTTCTTGCCGAAAGCATCAGGCGAGAGAATGCCGGAGATAGAAACAGCGTTTCCACCGAGGATCCTGTCGATGATCAAGTTCTTATCAATCGCGTGCGCCACCGCTTGGCGAACCCTGATGTCCTTGAACAGCTCGTTTTCCATGTTCATCGCAATGAAAAACGAGCGCGTGCCATTCACGGTTACGACATCGGTATCCGGATTGTTCTTAACCTGCGCAATGGAATGCGGCGGCAACTCATTGATGAGATCGACATCGCCGGCCAGCAGCGCCGCTACCCGCGAAGCAGATTCGGGAATGATCTTGAAGATTGCGCGGTCAACACAGGCCTTGCCGACCGGCTCGATGTCAGCGGCACCGCCGTAATAGTCGTCGAAGCGCTCCATGATGATGGAGTCGCCCGTACGCCATTCGACCAGCTTGAACGGGCCGGTACCATTGACTTGGGTAGCCATGCCCTCCGTTCCAACTCTCTCGACAAAGGACTTCGAAACCATCTCCTGAAAAGGCAGCATCGCAGGCAGCAACGGCCACGGTGCCTCAAGATTGAAACGTACCGTCCGATCATCGACGACATCAACGGATTGCAACGGACCAAGCAAGCTCTTGCGCGGACTGGTCTGGCCATCGCCCATTCCACCTTCCTGGATCAGCCTGTCGAAGGTAAATTTTATGTCTTCTGTCGTCAGGGGCGAGCCATCGTGAAACTTGACCCCGTCGCGCAGCTTGAATTCGTAAACCGTTGGCGAAATCTGCGTGAACGATTCAGCAAGCTCGGGCACGATATTCATAGAGGGATCACGAGTCAGTAGCCCGTCATACATGTTCCGAATAATCGTTTCCGTTTCTCGGTTTCGATGGTTGGCCGGATCCAATGTATCGGCGTCTTGCGTGAAGCCGACTCGAACTTCCGATGCTTGTGCCACAGGCAAGCTAACGGATAGGGCGGTTGCTGATGCGAAAAGAACGCGCCTGAACTTGGTCATATCATAGTCTCCCTTTTGAGCTCCCCACCGGCAGCCGCATCGACCCTCCTGCAGCGAGACCGGATAGTTTCGAGGAAGCAAACGTCATGCCATTTTGCAGACAGATCTATTTGGGTATGTTTTTCCTTTGAAATCAGGTGCTTCTAGTGCTCGCCCAGAAACACGTACGAAACCACTACCTTCAATGCGCGTGTGATTCACACATATGAGTTATTTTCACGCATGCCTTTAGCTTTCAGTTCATGAGCCTTGATTTCATCGCAAGCCGCCTACCTATGTTGCCTGCCCCTATAGACTCGATACACCATAGGTCAGCAGCCGATCTGTCCGGAAAACCGGACCCACTTCACCCACAAAATGAACGGCCCGCAATTTCTTGATCGCATGGTTGACGGCGGGCTCACAAAGAACGCGGGAACCACTGTGCAGATGGCCCCGTTTCCGGCGCGGAAAAGTTTTCGAAGGCGGCAGAACGAGAACAAGACTAGACCCGAACCGCGGGCCCACGCCGACGCGAAGACGGGCTTTCATTCACCCGGCGACTTCACGGTCGGTTTCCCAGAATGATCAAACAAGCCCCCCCCCCGCCGTCTCCGGCAGGGGGGCAGCCTTTGGATCGCCACTGAACATTCATTTGGCCGCAACCAAAGATGGTTACGCTATACATGCCAAACGACATTCGGAAGTTCTGAGGCGTTCACTCTCCTTTGCGAGCAAACGCCTCATTCTAGATGGACGTCAATTGCGACGGCTCAGTTTTCGCAGTCCCACCAATACCGCGAAAAGTCAGTATCCCAACTTTGCATAGGAACCCATGTGTAGCCTTGCAGGCACTCGTTGGCAGCGAACCTTTTCCTTTGTGTCAGAAGGAAAACATCGGACTGCATGTCATTAAGCTTCTGCTGAATATCCTTGTAAGTCGCATTGCGTTCGGCCGGATCGGTCTGAGTGCGCGATTTGTCGATCAGCATATCGATCTCTGGATTCATCGTCCAAGCCATGGAAGACCAAGTACCCTTGGCTTCCGAATGATATTGCACATAGAACACCGCATCCGGCGAGGGATAGGTTGGACCGTAGAAGACTTCTGTAACCGCCGGGGTAGTCTCTGCCTTGGAAGCCAGTTCTGTGATACGGTTCCACGGCTCGGGCCGGAGATCGACCGAGAAGCCGATGCTTTCCAGATTGGCCTTCATCAACAGGCCGATTTCCTCTTCGAAAGCAGTCTTGGCAACATATACGAAGCTAAGCGGTATTGGTTCTTGGCCGGCATATTTCGACTTTGCGACCTCGGCCTTTGCTGCTTCGAGATCATATCTCGGTGCCGGCAGGGCATTAAGATGAGCATCGGCAAAAACAGGCGCCAACGGCCCTTTAAGCTCGCCTCCGGGATATATCTCGTTCCTGATCGTCTCGTAGTCAGTGGCCAGCGCGATAGCGCGACGAATGTGAACGTCATCGGTCGGCGCTATCTGATTGTTGAGCTTCAAGTAGAAATTGGTTGCCGTTTCCGCCGAGATAATCTTGTAGCCATCCATTTTTGAGATCGCATCATATGTCTCGTTGGCTTGGTACTGCGACGACATGCCAAGCTCGCCCTTGGTGGCGAGCGCCTTTACGGTCGCCTCGTCGCGAGTAACAACAAAGCGCAACTCGTCTATCGGCTTCGCTTGTGGCCAGCCGCCATGATAGTCGCTATAGCGCTTCATCACCATCTGCGCCCCGCGCGTCCAGCTATCAAGCATGTATGCGCCGGCACCGGCGGAATGGTCGGCGAGATAGGATTCCCCCCACTCGTCTTCGCCCTGTGCCGTCACCAAGTCCGAATTGACGACCAGGATCAAAGGGGTATTGGAAATGAACGGTGCATAAACCCTGTTGAGGGTGATCTGCACCGTGCGGTCATCGATGGCCTTGACTGCTTCGGGATCTATCAAATCGTTGAACAGATAGGACGGACCTTCGTTGATAGCGAGCAGACGCTGCATCGTGTAAACGACGTCCTTCGCCTCAACTGGGCTGCCGTCCTGGAATGTAGCGTCCTTCTTGAGATAAAAGGTGTAAGTCAAGTTGTCGTCCGAGACCTCCCAGCTCTCGGCCAACTGCGGAACGACATTACCCTTGCCATCGACCGTGGTCAGGCCGTCATAGAGATTTACCGCTCCCATGTATTCGGTGTAGTCATTGATTTTCGCTGGGTCGATCGTGCCAAAGATCTGTACCGTATTGACTACGAGCGAGACCTTTTCCTGGGCACTGGCTGACAGCGGCATCAGGCTTGTGCCAGCCAGTGCGGCGGCAAGGGTTAGCGGCAGCAATCCTCTCATGACGATCTCCTTTAGTTGGCATCTTCCGAATATGTTCAGGTAACTGCTTCGATACTTTCGACAGGGACAAATGCTTGGTCGTAGCCGAAGTAGCCGGGGCCCACGAGACCGAGTCCTGCCTCGGTCCGCCATTGCGGATCGCTGGGCACCCCGACAAATGACACGGCAAGGCCGAAGCGAAGCTGTTCCGTCGTGACGGGAAGCCCCCCGTCGGCATCGAGCGCACAGATCAGATCAGGGGTTGTCGCGAGCGTATTGCCGGCATCGTCACGTGCAATGAGGAACTCGTTCTGGAACTCGACAGAGAATGTATGCCCGACGTCGGCATCCATGCCTTTCAAGGTTGCCTTGCCGCGCGCAAAGCCCCCAGTGGTACGCCGCTCGATATCCACAACCCGGCCAGTGAACAACCGTCGGCCTCCAAGTCGAGCCGTCAGCGCTTCCACGGGGTTGCGATGAGCTTTGCGCTCGGCCTCGATCGTCTCGCCAACCTCTCTGACGAATGAAAGCGTATTGCGCAGAATGCCCTTTTTCATTTGTGCGCCGCTCATCGGGTACAATGCCACGAGGGCAGCGCCTCCCATTTCCACCGTCTGTGCTCGAGCAATCCGTTCGGTCCACTGGTTGGAAATGGTATTGATGACAGAAGAGTTGCCCTTTTCATCTGCGATGACCATCGGCGTCGCGGCGATTCCGTGCATGGTAAAACTGACCATTTGCAGTTCCGGAAATGCGCGCCCCATTCCATCGCCATCGACAAGCGGCAAACCTGTCGCGGCGGCAACAGCAAACGGAATTGTTGAATTGAGCCCGCCAGCCTCGATGCAGATTAAAGCATCCGCTTTGCGCCCGAGAAATGTCTCGAGCTGCCTGAGCGCTTCGTTTGCCTCGTCGCCGCGCGGCAATTTCTCCACCATCACCGTCGGGGCTCCCATCATCGCGACGGGGACGCACAGTGCGTCGTCGGAGACATCCCCAACATCAATGACATCTACCGGGCCATGTTCCGCAATTGCCGCCTTCGCCATAAGCTTGCCGATATGCGGGTCGCCGCCACCGCCTGTTCCTAGGAACGCACCGCCCAGCGCAATCGCATCCATTTCCCCGGCCGATACCGTGAACTTCGTCATCATTCGTCCCCTGCCCTCTGATTCCGAACCACGTCGGCACCGAACGGTCGGTACACGATGTCGTCAAATCCAAAGCCCCTGGGGCCGATCACTTCGAGAGCCTCGGACGTGCGGAGCAACGGATGACAAGGCACGGCCAAAACCGCCACTCGCTGTCCGTAGCGCAACATTTCGGTGGTGATTGCTTCGCCGCCATCAATATCGAGGATAATGATCAAGTCTGGCACAACTACCTCCACCTGACCATCACGCTTGAAAACCAGATTCTCGTTCTGAATCAGCACCGATCCGGTTTCACCCTGATACGCATCGAAACCCTCGATAATCGCTTCACCAGTTACGAAACCACCTCGCAGATGCCGCTTGAGATCGACAATCTTGCCCGTGTGAATGAGTTTACCCTGTTCCATTTCGCAGATCGCGGCGATCGGATCCGCATGGTTGCGGCGCGCTTCCATCACGGCGCGTCCAAGTGCCACAGCCCGAGTATAGGAATTCGGCACGGCAAAGCGTTTGAGAAATGCGCCCGACATCGGCGCGCTGGCCAGGGTGGATGCTCCCCCCTGCGCAATCACGCAGGCACGAGCCATCCGTTCATGCCATTTCTCCGATATTGCATGGTCGAAGATGACTACATTGCCGTGCGGATCGCACATCACGCTTGGAGTCGAGCGATGTCCGTAGATTGAATAGGTGGACATCTGCATTTCGGGAAACGCGCGCCCCATACCGTCACAATCGACCACGGGGATTCCGGCCAGCGACGCTACGATCAGTGGCTCCATGGCATTCTGTCCGCCGATCTCTTCGCATGCTATGGCGTCGGCCTTGAAACCCAACCGTTCCTCGAGGGCGCGCACGCAGCGCAAGCCCTCTCGCCCTTCCTTTATGCGCTCAAACGAGACCAGCGGCGCACCGATACCGCCAAGCGAAACCACCTTTGCATCATCAGGCAGCGCTTGCAGGGAAACAACGCGCAGCTTGTGGCCGTCGCGCAATGCCTGCCGGGCACGCAGCTTTCCAATATAGGGGTTACCTCCACCTCCGGTTCCGAGGATGGCTGCGCCGATTTCCAACGCCAGAATATCATCCTCGGTCAACGTCCAGCACCGTTCAGGCCTAGTGAGCATTCACGCCTCCCATTTCTCCCACGACCTTTACGTGGATACGGGTTGCGTTGCCGGGCAGATAGGCAAGCGGCACATCCTCACGTTCAATGACCTCGATTGTATCGATGTTGGCACCAGCCCGGACAGCGTTACGTGTAGCCTCCTCCTGTGCCTGCCGCAGACATTCTTCCCGGCTGAGGCCATTGTCGAGGGCATAAATGCGATCAATCTCACCACTGATCTGGGCAATCGCTGCACCGACCGCGTTGGCAACTGAAAAGTGGTCGGGGCGCAACACCTCAAGTTCACCGAGTTTCGAGGGCATCAGTATGGAGCCACCACCCACGGCAATTACTGGCACCGGTTCCGGCGAGATGCGGCTACGTTCCACCGCAGCCTCGAGCATTCGAGTCATTTCTGCACGCGCAGCTTCCGCCACCGCGCGATCGATACGCTCGGCTTTCGCGACATCGCCGACTTCGGCATCGCCCAAGGCGACTGCGATATCCGTCGCAGTCAGCGTAGCTCCGCCAAATACCAACGCCTCTTGAGCAATGCGATAGCCGACCGATTGCGGCCCTACCTTGACCATGCCATCGCGGTTCTGCTGCACCAGCGAGCCGCCACCCAACCCTACCGAGAAAACGTCCGGCATTCGGAAATTGGTGCGCACGCCTCCGATATCGACCACTGTTGCGGCCTGGCGCGGAAATCCCTGCTGCAACGCTCCGACATCCGTGGTCGTGCCACCAATGTCCACAACAACTCCGTTCTTGATGCCAGTAAGGAATGCCGCTCCGCGCATTGAGTTTGTCGGACCAGATGCGAATGTCAGCACCGGAAACCGCTTGACGGTTTCGGCATCCATCAGCGTTCCGTCATTCTGCGTAATGTAGAACGGACATTGTAGTCCGGTTGTCTTCAGGGCTCGTGCAAATGCATCAACCGTGTGTTCGCTCAAGGCTAGAAGGCTAGCGTTCATGATCGCCGCGCTCTCGCGTTCGAGCAGTCCGATACGGCCGATATCGCTTGAAAGGACTACTGACAGGTCGGGAATCTTGCGCTGCAACCGCTCACATGCTGCAACCTCCATGTCGCGGTTGATGGGGCTGAATACCGACGTGATCGCCGCTGCCTTGACCTTCTTCTCGCGGATATCATCAGCGATACGATCGAGCTCATCTTCATCAAGTGCCGCAATCGGTCTGCCGTCGAATTCGTAGCCACCCGTCACCATGTATCCCAAGTCGCCCGTGGCCTTGCGTAGATCATCCGGCCAATCCACCATCGGTGGCAAACATGCCGTAGCCGGCAGGCCAAGCCGGATCGCAGCAACAGGGCTTATATGTCTGCGCTCGATAACCGCGTTGGTGAAATGCGTAGTACCAATCATGACATTGGATATCTTGGCGCGGTCGACACCGGCCTTGTCGAGTACCTGCTCCAACGCCTCAAGCACGCCCGAGGTCACGTCTTCAGTCGTCGCTGCCTTGACACCAGCCAGGACTTCGCGATCACGAATGATCACGGCATCGGTATTGGTTCCCCCGACGTCTATTCCCAAGCGATACACAGAGCTCTCCTTTTTCAACATTCGTCGGTAGTTAAGCGACCGCGTCGACAAGGAATTGCCGCCGCTGTTCTGGCGTAACGACCGGCTTCATTTTCTCTTCCTCATCAGCCATCACCGGAACGGCCGAAATAAGCGCACGAGTGTACGGATGCTGAGGTGCGTCAAACACGGCGCGGGGCACCCCTTCCTCAACGATCTCACCACGGAACATGATTGCTATCCGGCTGCAGAAATTGCGCATGAGCGAGAGATCATGCGAGATGAAGAGATAAGTAAGACCAAGTTCATCACGCAGCCGCTGCAAAAGCGCGATGACATTCTTCTGCACTGAAACGTCTAGTGCTGAGGTCGGCTCGTCGAGCACAATTATTTTTGGATTGGCAGCAAGTGCCCGGGCTATTGCTACGCGCTGTTTCTGGCCGCCGGACAGTTCATGGGGATATTTCGACGCATAGCTGGCCGCCAGATCCACCTGCTCGAGCAATTCATGTATCCGTGCTTCCATCCGCGACCGCTCGAATCCGGCGAAACGCAACGGGACCGACAGTGTCTGCCCGACCGTGCGTTTCGGGTTCAGCGAAGTCCCAGGGTTTTGGTAGACGATCTGGGCCAATCGTCGGAAAGCGGCATTGCGCGTCCGTCCTGCCATCACCGCACCATCGACGGTGATCTCTCCCGCACTAGGTGCAATAAGCCCCATAATCATACGCGCGACTGTGGTTTTGCCTGAGCCGGACTCGCCGGCAAGCCCAAATATCTCGCCGCGTCGGATCGACAAGTTGACATTGCGCACAGCCTTGTGGCTGACCCCGCGACCGATCAACCGAGGCTCATGAAAGGTTTTTGATACACTCGACAGCGTGACTATTGGGTCACTCTGCATTTCAGGCTGATCGACGACGCGCGGACCATACAGCGGCGGAATCGCGTCTACGAGTTGGCGCGTATATGTTTCACGCGGTGCAGTGAACAGCCTGCGGAGAGGCGCATGCTCGACGATTTCACCCCGACGCATGACATAAACGTCATCGGCCATCTGACGCACCACACCAAGATTGTGCGTAATCATCAGCAGCGACAGACCATTTTCGGCGACAAGACGGTTGATCAGCTTCATGATCTCGTCCTGTGTCGTCACGTCCAGCGCCGTACCCGGCTCATCGGCAATCAACAGCTTGGGTTGATGAAGCAGCGCAAGCGCAATCAGCACACGCTGCCTCATGCCGCCGGAAAGCTGTGCCGGATAGGAGGCACAGACACGAGCCGGATCGGAAAGCTGGACCTGGCGCAGTACTTCATGAATACGCGCCGTACGTTCGGCCCGGTTGCTGCCACGCCCCAACCTAAGGTCAGCAAAGCGCATGACATCATCAAGGTGCCGCCCTATCCGGAACACCGGATTGAACGACGACAACGGGTCTTGCATGATGATCGAGAAGGCAGTCCCCTTCAAAGCATTTCGCTCTGCGGCAGGCAGCGCGAGCACATTGCGCCCTTCGAAAGTTATCGCACCGCCATCCACTTCGGCATTGGCTGGCAAAGTTCCAAGGATCGCCTTGGCTGTAACCGACTTGCCAGAACCGGTCTCACCGATTAGCGACACGCGACCGCCTTCAGGAATAGTCAGTGCCACGTCCTTGAGCACGTGAGTTCGATGGCCGTAGGTGCGGAAGGAAACGTTGAGGTTCAAAATATCCAGCAATGGGCGCGTCATCATGCCTCCACATCAAACATGTCGCGCAAGCCGTCGCCGAGCAGGTTGAAACCGAGCGTGGCGTAAAAGATGGCGAAGCCCGGAGCGAGAACCTCCCACCACATTTCCGGCAGGAATTGACGACCGTCGGCAACCATTGTCCCCAAATCTGGGGTTGGTGGCTTCACTCCCAGGCCCAAGAAGGAAAGTGTCGCGCCAAACAGGATCACGAATGCTGCGTCCAACGTGGTCTTGACCGAAATCACCGAGACACAATTGGGTAGTATCTCTCGCGTGAGAATGTGCCAGTCACTAGCACCCGCAAGCTTGGCTGCCTCTATGAAGTCCTCTGCAGCAACAGATTTGGAAACGCGATAAATTAGCCGGGCGTGCCAGGTCCACCACAAGAGGGTGATTGCAAGCATTGCGTTGACGAGATTGGGCTCAAGCACGTTGCCAATGGCTAAGGCCATGACAAGCGGCGGAATTGCCAGCATGACATTTGTGAAGCCGGTGATAAGCCGCTCGACAGCACCAGTAAAATAACCCGCCAAAAGGCCCAACGCCGCTCCAATCGGCACGGCAATACCCAACACACCAATGACCAACAGGAGAGAAATCCGAAACCCGAAAATGACCCGGGTAAGGATATCGCGGCCGACCTTGTCGGTACCGAGAAGATTGGCCCATTCGGGCGAAGCGTGGCGATGCTTGAAATCGACCACCGACCCGACATGGTCCGGATATGGTACGATCAGTGGCGCGAACAACGCCAAGAGGACCACTGACAGCACCATGATACCGCCGACCACTGCGGATCGATTCCGAGTGAAGCGATACCATGCCATGTAACGGACCGACATCGCTTTCTGAGGCGGGGCAAGGACGTCCGACATTATCGGGCCTCCCTGAAGCGCATCCGCGGGTCGATAACCATCAAGACAAGATCGATCGCCAGGTTCGCGACAATAAAGAACATGCCCGAAACAAGAACTACGGCCATGACCGCGTTGATATCCTTCTGCAGGATCGCCTCGAGCCCGTAGGAGGCGAACCCTCCCCACGCAAAAACCATCTCGACGACAAAGGCATTCCCGATCAACGAAGCGAACTCAAGGCCCATAATGGTCAGCGGTGCAATCGATGAAAGCTTCAGCAGGTAGCGAAAGACGATCACGCGATCGGGCACGCCGAACGACTGTAACGTGAGCACGTGATCGCGCCGTTGATGTTCGATCATCGAAGAGCGCGTAATCCGCGTTACCTGCCCTATGCCGGCCATTGCCAGTGCCAACGCAGGAAACGCGATGTGCTGCAATGCGTTGACGAAGATGTCGCCACGACCATGTACCAACGAGTCGACAAGCAGCAGTCCGGTAGGACCATCGGGAAGGGAGAAGGCGTGGTCAACCCGCCCCAACAACGGCCACCCTGGAATGAAGTTGGCGGCTATCAGTTGAAGGAGGATCGCGAACAGGAAACTCGGCATCGTGACACCGACGATCGAGAAGAAGCGACCACAATTGTCGATCCACGTGTTCCGATAGCGTGCGGTCATCACGCCAAGCGGAACCGAGATGACAATTATGAGAAGTAGAGTAACGACCACCAGTTCCAAGGTCGCTGGCAAAAGCTCCGCGATCTCTCGCATGACGGGCTTCCCAGAGATCAGCGAATGCCCGAGATCGCCTCGCAATGCGCCGGCAACATAATTCACATATTGCACAATAATCGGGTCATCGAGCCCCATCTGTTCGCGCATTGCTTCCACTTGGGCCTGCGTCGCGCTTGGACCGAGTGCAATTCGCGCCGGATCACCCGGCACGACACGGGCAAGCAGAAAGATCAACAGCGACAGAACGAGCATTACACCGACAAAACCGATCGCCCGCCGAAACAGGATGTCGAACGAACCGATATGCATCCAGTTCCTCCTAGGCCTTCCGGTTGCGCTTTCAGGCTGCACTGAAGCGACGTGCATCTCGCAAAAAGTTAGAAGCCGGCGGCTGCTAGGGACAAGGCGCCAGAAGTATAGCTTTTTGACAAATGGGTATAGGTTTTATGCGATCATAACAGACTGCAGCGAACGTTACGCTACGCTACCCAGCCAAGCGCTTTAGCTGTGGCAACCGCTTCGGCGCGACGCCGACAACCAATCTTGCGGTATATGTTTGACACGTGAAATTTGACCGTCACTTCGGCCAAGCCAAGTTGACGAGCGATATGCTTGTTCGTTCGACCTTCGGCGACGAGATAGAGGACCTTAATTTCCTGCCTGGTAAGCCCTGCCTTGCGCGGACCTTCAGATACGGGGCTGTCGAGTACTCTCAGTTTCCGAATGACCTTACGAGCATCACCTGATGCAAGAACGAATTCGCGAATGCGCTCGTTCTCGAGAAGCTTCTTGAGCATGTCCGCTTCCTCGACCAATTGCATAATGGCCCCAAGGCGCCCGCTTGCCTCCAACGCCTTCAAAAGCGATGCGCGCGCAGTACTGACGTCGCGATTAACCCGCGCCAGATGCGCCATCCATACTTGCAAGGTGATCGCTTGCCGGGCAGTCAAATGATTATTCTTCAGCAATTCACTCAACTGATCACGAAGGATCAGACGAGTCGGAATCTCCCAGATGAGATGGCGCAGCCACGCCATGACCAAGGCAATTTCCTGCGGATCGGCAAGTCGAGAGAGAGTCTCGACCGCACTTTCCACCCAGGTGCGGTTTATGCGCGATTTCACAGCGGCCAAGAGATCGGTGGCCTCCTGCCACCGATTGCCCGTCTGCAGGATAGCAGCCTCTCGTAAGGTAATCACCAATCGGAAACGATTGGAACGCCACTCTTGGACCCGCCATCTGTCGAGATAGACGCGCGCAGCAGCTACAGCGATATGGCGACTGAGAGCTTGCCCACCATAATTGATGGCAAG